>JAPPND010000199.1 GCA_028818795.1 Gammaproteobacteria bacterium
CCCATGGCCGAGTTGCTGCTCATCCTGCTGTCGGCGGCGCTGGTCAACAATTTCGTGCTGGTGCAGTTCCTGGGGCTCTGCCCGTTCGTGGGCAGTTCGGGGCGTGTCGAAACGGCGGTGCCCATGACGCTCGCCACGATGTTCGTGTTGACGGTGGCGGCCCTCGGCACGCACCTGGTCAACCGCTACCTGCTCGTCGCTTTCGAGGTCGAGTTCCTGCGCATCATCGCGTTCATCGTGATCATCGCGGCGACCGTGCAGTTCACCGAGATGTTCGTGCGTGCTGCGAGCCCCGTGCTGCACCGGATGCTCGGTATCTACCTGCCGCTCATCACCACCAACTGCGCCGTGCTCGGCGTGACCCTGATCGCCGTGGGCGAAGGACTGTCCCTGCCGCGGACCATGTTTCTCGCCCTCGGCGCCGGTCTCGGTTTCGGCATCGCCATCGTCGCTTTCGCCGCGCTGCGAGAACGCATCACGGACCACGCGGTGCCCGAACCCTTCCGCGGGCCGCCGCTGGCGCTGGTGACGGTGGGTTTCATGGCCTTGGCGTTCTACGGCTTCAAAGGGCTCGGCGGATGACCGCGACGCTGATACTCGGCGGAATCGGTGTGATGGCCGCGGTTCTGCTGTCCGTCGCCCGGCGGGCATTGGCCAACAAGGAGGACGCCAACGCCGACACGGTCGTTCTCGCCATCGACGCAGTCCTGCCGCAGAGCCAATGCGCCCAATGCGGGTATCCGGGCTGTCGCCCGTATGCTGAAGCAGTCGCAGGGGGCGAACGACTCGACCTTTGCCCGCCTGGCGGGTCGCGGGTGGTGGCCGCCCTGGAAGAGCTGCTAGGGCGCGACGCCAATGCCGAGATGTCGGAACCCGTCGACGCCGTCGCCCGCATCGTCGAGGCGGATTGCATCGGCTGCGCGCTGTGCATCGATGCCTGTCCCGTGGACGCCATCGCTGGCGCATCGAAATACCTGCACGCGGTGATCCCGGAACGCTGCACGGGCTGCGAGCTCTGCATTCCCGCCTGTCCGGTGGACTGCATCGACTTGGTGGCGCGTTCGGTCGAGTTCACAGGCCCGCCGGCGCCCGCGAATGCCTCCGCCTTGGCCTGCATCGGCTGCGGTCGGTGCGAAGGCGCCTGCCCCGTAGATCTGAGACCGGAAGTACTTCACGCCGCATTCGAGACCGGCGCCACCGACACGTCCGTGATTGACTGCATCGAATGCTCGGCCTGCACCCGGGCGTGTCCGAGCGGAATCGATCTCGTCGGGGAGTTCGGCGTGCTCAAACACCGACTCCAAGGCGAACGGGAAACGACCCGTCGGAGCGCGGCCGCGCGGGGGCATTCCGAGGCGCGCAACGAGCGGCTCGGGCGACAAGCGCGCGAACAGGAGGCACAGCGCGCCGAACGGCTTCGGGCGCCGCACCAATGGCAGTAGCCCGCTGGCTGGGAAGACCGACGACCGCGCCGGCCATCATGGACCGGGTGTTGGTTGCATTGGTTCCCGCCGTCGGCATCGCCGCCTTGCTGTTCGGTTGGCAGTTGCTGGTGCACTGCGTCGTCGCCCTTGCCGCCGGTGCCGTGTTTGAGGCGCTCTGCCAAACCCTGCGCAAGCGTCCCGTTCGACCCTTTGCCGACCGCAGCACGCCCGTCACCTGCCTATTGATCGCCATCGGCATTCCGCCGTCGGCACCGCTTTGGATTCCCGTGGTCGCGGTCGCCGTCGCCATCCTGCTCGCCAAGGAGCTCTACGGTGGTCTCGGCCGCAATGTCTTCAATCCGGCGATGGCCGGCTACGCGGCCGTATTGGTCGCCTACCCCCAGTCGATGACGCTCCTCCACGCGACCACGGGGGCAACGGCGCTCGATGCATTCCGGTTCCGCGGCGGCCAGACTCTCGAGGACCTGGCGGGAAATCCCGCGTTCGGGATGCTCGCGGGAGCCGGATTCGAGTGGGTGAACGTCGCCGCGCTTCTTGGCGGCGTTTACCTGATGGCCGTCGGCGTGGTGCATTGGCGGATTCCCGCGGCCGTCCTGATCGGCATCGCGCTGCCGGCGGTTGCGTTCTACGACGGCGGCAGCTCGGCGAGCTTGGGATCGCCAGTGTTTCATTGGTTCGCCGGCGCCACCATGCTCGCCGCGTTCTTTATCGCGACCGACCCGGTTACTGCACCCCGCAGAGCGGGACACCAGTGGCTCTTCGGGATCGCCATCGGTGCGTTGGTGTTCGCCATCCGGGCCGGCGGCAGCTATCCGGACGGCGTCGCCTTCGCGGTCCTGATCGGCAATTTGGCGACTCCTATTCTGGATCGGCTCCGTCATGCGTCCGCTGCTGCGTAACGTCGCGGCGTTGGCCGTGTTGACGCTCTTCGCGGGGGCTGTGCTGGCCTGGTTCGCGGAAGTAACGGGGGACGAGGTGGCTCGAAATCGGCTCGAAGCCCAGACCCGGATCTTGCGGGAGCTCATTGGTGTCGAAACAGGCGCGGGCGACCGCGCGTCCTGGCGGGCACGTCAGGGTCGCCCCTACGGAGCGCTTGGCAACGCCGACCTGGTTCTCTGCGACCGCGACCTCGTGGTGCTGCGCGCGGCTGGATCGGGCTACGGAGGCGGCTTCCGCCTAGCCGTGGCGCTCGATCTCGACGGTACGATCCTGGGCGTTCGCGTCCTGGAGCATGCCGAGACACCTGGCTTCGGGGACATCCTGAACATGCCCTCCGCTTGGCTGGACTCGTTCACGACCGGCGACGTCCACGCGGTCACGGGCGCCACGATCACATCGGAAGCCGTGATGGCCGCTGTCGAACGGGCCGTGCGGCGGGTTCGGCTCGAGGAGATTTGCCCCGAATTGAACGAATCCGTACGGGACGGGCTTGTCCGGTCACGTGCCAGTCGAGCCGCAACTCCATGAACCAGTTCACGGAAGCCGCCGTCGCCCGCAACCCCGCCGCGGTGCAACTGCTCGGGCTATGCCCGCTTTTGGCGGTCTCCAACACCGTCGCGAACGCCCTCGGCCTAGCCGTCGCGAGCACCGTCGTCCTCACGGGTTCCGCCGTTCTCGTCTCCGCGGTGCGCAAGCTGATCCCGGAGGAGGTGCGGTTGCCGTGTTTCGTTTTGGTCATCGCCACCTTCACGACGCTGGTCAACCTCGCCATGGAGGCGTACGCATTCGACCTCTACCAGCGCATCGCGCTCTTCGTGCAGATCATCGTCACCAACTGCATGATCCTCGCGCGCGTCGAGCAGGTGGCGTCAAAGGAAAGTCTCGGCCGGACGCTGGTGGACGCGCTCGGCACGTCCGCCGGTTTCGCGGCGGCGATTCTGATTCTAGGCGCCGCGCGCGAGGCGCTGACTGTGGGATTCCCGCTTGCCGCGCTACCGCCGGGGGCGTTCCTGGTTGCTGGGTTGCTGCTTGCCGGCGTGAATGTCGTTGGCGCGCGTTTCCGCTGACCTCGCCCCGCCGCGATCATGCTAATCTCACACGGGCAGCGGTCCTGCGGACCTAGAGGACATGAGAAGGCGGAATCCACGCCCACGGCGGATCCGGTGCCAATTCGCCGACGACGAGCTAGCGCAGTTGGCCGAACGCGTGCGTTATCGCGGAAGCGGCGAGCACAAATCCCACCCGAGCCCGGCGGGACGGCCGGCCCTTCGGTCCGATGCCACGCCATGCGACCCGCATATCGGCTGGACGGATATCAACGCCGCTCTCGTCGAAGGCGTCCGCCGCGGTTGCATCAGCGAGGCACACGAGCAGGGGTTCCCGAAGTACGTTTGGTGGTGGCTCGACGGTGACCTCTACGAAGCGCGGCACCTCAACGGTTTCGCGGGCCAGTACAAGGGCTACCGCCTAGAGCATCCCGAATACCCGCGGGATCCCGACAACCGTCTCCCCGCGCCGTGATCGACTTTGCCATCGATTGGAAGGACGCTCCCGGTGTGCGCGACCCGGTGCTTGCCCGCACCTGGTGCGCACTGACGATTCGCATTGGCGGTGTGCCCGTCACACGCGTATTCGACAGACGCACGAAAGGCTGGCGAAACAGTGTCTACGGTTCGGTCTTTCCGCTCTGCCGCTGGATCGTCGACACCCTGTGGTTCTTGCTATACGAGCCTTACCGCCTGCCCATCCCCTACGGATCCCGCGACCTCGCTAGGAACAACGCTGACCGCCCTTGGGTCCACCGCCACAGCCTCCTCGCCGCACGCGAGGGCGGGGCCTTGCCGGATCTCACCCTGTTCCGCGACGGCGACGCTGTGCTTGCGCGCTGGCTCAGGGATGGCGGCGACACTTCGCATCCATCGCTGCGTTTCGTGCAGGAGGGCCAAATGCGCCTATCTCCCGATGCCCTTCGCGACAGCGTCGAAGCGTTTGTTCACACGGTGCTGCAACGCGTCGCCGATCTCCCGCATGCGGACATCGCGCAGTTGCGGGACGACTGGCGTGACCTGTGCAGCCTGACCCCCGAGGAGACTAAGCTGTGCGCCTGGTCGGCGCGTCTCGGCATCAACGCCCACTACGACGACGAACTCTCAGACAACGCCGCCGAGGGGCTTAAGGCGATGATCGATAGACTCGAGGGCCGGAT
>JAPPND010000003.1 GCA_028818795.1 Gammaproteobacteria bacterium
CGCCTGAAAAAACTTGACTCAGGTGTAAACTTGCGCCCCGCTCAAGGAATCTAGACCGGGCGCGAGTTGAAGCGTGTGATAACGCCGACGGAATTCACGGGCTGCCTCGTGCGCACGGCCTTGGATCGTTTCGGCTGGGGGGACTGATGGCGGATGGCTAGCGGCTTCACGCGACGGCTCGCCGAGCGGAGTTCGCCGATCGGTGGTGGCCGGGTAACGGAACTGGGGCTATTTGGGACGATGGGCCTGAAGGCTCGCTGACTTCCAGCAGCTTTGTGCGTTGTTGACAGGGGTTATCCTCGGCGTGACGAAGGCTTCGACGTCGCCATGGGCGAAGAGTGGCATCGGGCAATATTCCTTGAATATTCATAGTTGATGTTTGAATTTTCAAGGATTATTGTCGAGACGTGGAGATTGAACGTCCCGAAGCGGTTGACCGGATAGCCGAGTCCTTCCGCGTCCATCCGGCCGTGGCCTTGGTCGGTCCTCGGCAGTGCGGCAAGACGACCTTGTCCCGCATGGTCGCCGTTGGCGAGCCCGACGCTGCCTTCTTTGACTTGGAGAGCGCTGTGGACCGACGCCGTCTGTCGGTGCCGGAACAGACGTTGGGGCCGCTTGCCGGCTTGGTTGTGGTCGACGAGGTCCAGCGCCAGCCGGGACTGTTCGAGACACTCCGGGTCTTGCTGGACAGACCGGAGGGGCCCGCGCGATTCCTGCTTCTCGGCAGCGCCTCCCCGGCTTTGGTCCAAGGGGCATCGGACACGCTTGCCGGGCGCGTCGGGCTGGTTGACCTGTCCGGTTTCCACTTGGGAGAGGTGGGTGTTCGCGGGACGGATCAACCGGCGGAAGGCTGGCGAACGCTATGGCAACGAGGCGGCTTTCCGCGCAGCTACCTGGCACCCGACGATGCAGCCTCCATGCTGTGGCGGCAGAGTTTCGTGCGCACGTTCCTCGAGCGGGACATCCCGCAACTCGGCATTGCGATCCCGACGGAGACGTTACGTCGGTTTTGGACCATGGTGGCCCACTATCACGGCGAGGTCTGGAATGCCTCGGAGTTCGCCCGGGCGATGGGTGCAACCCAGCCGGTTGCCCGGCGCTACCTCGACATCCTTGCCGGTGCCCACATGGTGCGTGTGCTGCCGCCGTGGCACGAAAATCTGAAGAAACGCCAGGTCAAGTCGCCGAAGATCTACGTACGCGATACCGGGCTACTGCATGAACTCCTCGAGCTGCCGACCCGCGACGCACTCGCCGGGCATCCCAAGGTCGGCGCGTCCTTCGAGGGCTTTGCCATCGAGCAGTTGCTGGCCGCGACGAACGCGCGCAGTGCCTACTTCTGGTCCACCCACGGCGGGGCAGAACTCGACCTCTTGTTGATCGCCGGCGGCGAGCGATACGGATTCGAGTTCAAGTACACCGACGCACCGGGCACGACACGTTCCATGCGTGTCGCCATGCAGGATCTGAATCTCGCGCATTTCTGGATCGTCTATCCGGGGGCGGAAGCCTATGACCTAGACGAACGGATTTCGGTGCTGCCGGTGTCCGACGTGCCGAGGATCAGTTCGAGTCGGCTTGTGTCCCCTCGGTGATGATCTCCACGCAAAGTTCCACGCATTCGTTGCAGATGTTGGTACCCGCCCCGGCGATGACCGTTCCGACTTCGCGAACGTGCTTGTGGCAGAAGTCACAGTGCAGTCCTTGCTGCAGACCGGGGACCTTGTCCTCGTCGTTATTGACGAGACCCGTGCATGTCTCGACGCATTCGTTGCAGATGTAGTTGTTCGTGCCGACAATGAACTTCAACACCTGATCCTGCCGCTTGAAGCAGAAATTGCACCGCCTGGCGGTTGTGTCTGCGTCCTCGGCCCCGGCCGAGTTGGCCATCCGCTGCACGATGGGACCGATCACGGCGGCTTGTTCCGTGGCCTTTCTGGAGTTGTAGGTACGGCGGTCCTCGAGTGCTTCGGGCCTTTGTGCGACGAGTTGGTCCCGGGCGTCGGCGAAATCCTTCAACTTTGCGCCAACTCGAAAAGCCGCGCTCACGGGCAATGACGAGTTGGATTCTCTGCAGAGTCACGCCGGCAGGGTCGCGGAAGTACGGTGTGATGCGGTGGAGGGCCGCAGCTTCGCCGGCTTGAACGGATTTGAGCAGTTCCTTGGCCTGTTCTCTGAGGGCGTCGATGGGAATGCCGGTCGGCAGTCCAACGGGGAACGGTTGAATGGCCATGGGAGACCTCCTTTCGTTCTCGTCCAAGTATCCGCGCCCCGTGGACTGAAAAGAGGCTATGTCGGTCAATCGTCAGATGGGGATGACCCCCTTCCCGCGGATCGGATGCGCTCTGACTCGCAGACGGAAACGTACCACTTGGTACGCGGCTTGGCTACTCGGCCGAACCTTCCTCCTGCTCGGGAATCTCGGCTTGCTGGTCCGATGGCGCCAAATCGCCCACGAAGTGCGACAAGAGGCCGTCGGTGAAGAACAACGACATCTTCATGTGATCGTTGACCACACCCGGGACGCGCAACGTGTAGACGTAGTCCCACCGGTCCTGGTCGAAGGGGTTCTTGATCACCGGCTCGCCCATGACGTACGCCACCTGCTCCCGAGTCATGCCGGGCCGCAGGCTGTCCACCATCTGCTGGGTGATCACGTTGCCCTGCTGCACGGTGACCTTGTAGACGCGCGGGAGGGCGCAGGAGGTCACGACCATCGCCAGGGCGGCGGCGGCGGCGAGCGTCGGGATGGTTCGGGTCACGACTTTCTTAGACTCCATCGATGGGTCTCGGGCGGCGCGCATACTAGCCGGTTGCCGCCTGGCGCGAAACCGAAGATGCTTCGTCGGAATAGCCCCCGCCCGAATCTTCAGCCTCCGCCAACAGGGTGCGCGCATAGTCTCGCGTCGCGCCCGTAACGGTTCGACCGCCGAGCATCCGGGCAAGTTCCTCAAGACGCTCGTCGCCCGTTAGGACGCGGATCACGGTGTCCTGCTCGGTGGTCTTCTCGACCTTGAGATGCGCATCGCCCAGCGCGGCAAGCTGTGGCGCATGGGTGATGGCGATCACCTGTGTGTGCTTCGAGAGCCGTTTCAGCATACGCCCGAGCACATCGGCCGCGACGCCGCCCACGCCGATGTCCGCTTCGTCGAGGATCAGGCACGGCAGCCGGGAACGTTCGGCCGCGACGACCTCGATGGCCAAGCTGATGCGAGCGAGTTCTCCGCCCGAGGCGATTTCGGCGAGGCTGCCCGCCGGGTACTTGGGGTTCGTCGTCACCTTGAACTCGACCGTCTCCAGTCCCGCGGCGGACTCCGCGCCTTGGAATTCGACGTCGATCGACGCGTCGGCGAGACCAAGCTCGGCGAATCTCCCAGTGACCGACTTGGAGAACGCCGCCGCCGTCGTTCGTCTTGCCTTGGAGAGCGACTTGGCCGCCGCAAGGAACTTGGTTTCGGCTCTATCGGCCTGTGTCTCCAAATCGGCAAGTTGGTTCTCGTTGACGGTGAGGGATGCGAGTTCCGACTCCAGCCTGGCGAGGTGCGTACCCAGATCGCCGACGGGGACGCGATGCTTGCGGGAGACGTCGTGCAGGGCCGCGAGTTCGGCGTCGACCTCGGCGAGTTCCCGGTCGTCCTCGGGAAACGAGTCGAGATAGCGGCGCAGTTCGGTGAGGGTTTCTTCAAGGTGCGTATGCGCCGCGGTCGCGAGATCGACCGCAGTACGCAGGTTCGGATGGGGATCGTCGGCGCCGTCGAGCAGGGCTGCCAGCCGAGACGTGCGCGTGATCAGTTCCTCGTCGAGTTCGTTCGTCGCGCCGCCGATGGTCCCGATGAGTTCCCGGGCCCGTGTCAGACGCTTGTATGTCGCAGTGAGCTCGTCGAAACGGCCGATGGAGTCGCCGAGCGCGGTGAGTTCGTCGATCTGGTAGCTGACGAGACTCTTGTGATCCCGGGCGCTCGCGACTTCGGCGCGGCACTCCTCGAGTTGTCGCTTCGCCGCCGACCTCGCCCGGAAACTCTCCGCGGTGGCCGAGATCAACTTGGGGTTGACCCCGAACTCGTCGAGCAGCCGCCGTTGAACATCGCGGTCGAGCAATTGGCGGTGTTCATCCTGGCCGTGGACGTCGACTAGCGGTCCCGTGATCGACTGCAATGCCGCGAGGGTGGCGGGTAGGCCGTTAACGAAAGACCGGGATCGATTCTCGCCGGCGTGGCGACGAACGAGGCAGGTGGTTTCGTCGCCCGCTAGCAGCATATCGAGCGCGTCGAGGGTGTCCCGGACCCGGGGGCGGCTGTCGATGTCGAATTCCGCGCTGACGTCGCAACCGGAGGTTCCGGGCCGGATCGCGGCGCGGCGCGCACGGGCACCTAGCACCAGTGCGAGTGCGTCGAGCAGGATGGACTTTCCGGCACCGGATTCGCCGGTGATGACCGTCAATCCGTCGCCGAATTCGATGTCGAGTTCGGCGACCAGCGCGAAGTTGCGAATATTGAGCGATCTCAGCACGGCAACGGCATTAGGATCGGGCGGGCGGAGCCGGTTTCTTTGGGTGTAGAGTAAGCCAATAGCTAG
>JAPPND010000107.1 GCA_028818795.1 Gammaproteobacteria bacterium
CCGAGGGCAACGTGGTGGTTGACGTGCCGCGGTCGACGATCTGCTGCCAGGCCTTTGGCCGCTGATGCGCTAACCTGTCTCCGTTGTAACGGAACGGGGGAACGCGGATGACCGATGCGACAAGGCTGAGAAAAGCCCGCGCGGTGGGGATCAACCACGTCGCGCTGGAGGTCGGCGACATCGATGCCGCGCTCGATTTCTACGGTGCTTTCCTGGACTTCGAGGTCGCACGCCGTAGCGACAGCGCGGCGTTCGTCTATTTCGGCGACCAGTTCATCAACTTCGCCAAGGGACGACGCCAAGGCCCGGACGAACGTCGCATTTCGGGATTGCGGTGGACGACAAGGACCTCGCGCGGCGGCGGCTCGAGGATCTTGGCGTGACGTTCCTCGACGGCCCCTTCATGGACTTTCTCGATCCCTGGGGAAACCGAGTCGAGATCACCACCTACGCGAAGATCCAGTACACCAAGGCGGACCATGTGCTGCGCGGCATGGGCCTCGGGCACCTGCAGAAGACCCCCGACGCGCTGGACGAGTTGCGCGACAAGGGGATGGCACCCGAAACATAGGCGGACGTCCTCTACTGATCGGCCTCCGCCGTTACCGGGTCGATCATCCGCTTTACCATGGTGACTACGCTCGCCGGAAAGCCGCTCCGCTCGGCATGTTCGTCGATGAGCGACTCGTCGTCCGCGATGTAGATGCAAAACGTCTTGTCGCCCGCGACGTAGGAGTGCTCCCACTGGATGTTCTTGTTCTCGGCCTTCATTTCCGCCAGGACGCCGTTGGACTTCTGCGATGCCTCGCGCAGCGCGTCGCGTTCGGCGGACCCGATCTCGGGGATGTCTCTTTCGATCACGTATCTCGGCATGGTTCTACTCCGGAGTGTTGGTGTAACGCGGAACAAGGCAACGGCAGAGCCTACGCCAGCGAAGCGCCCGCACGCCATACCCGATACCTTGGCAGCGGCTACCCGCCGCATGCAGCTTGAGCCGGGCGAGCCGTGCTGCTTGAGCCGGCCGAGTCCGCCCCGTAGGCTGTTGCCCGGTCCCGCAAGGACCGCTGGAGGACAGCTGCCATGGGTCTGGTACCGACTTCGAAGACTCGTCTCAGGGCGCGTGTGAAGGCCTTCGATACCGCTGCGGTAGTTGCCGGTCTGAAGTCGCGCCCCGAGCTGTTGCACCACGCCGACGAGCGTGGTCGGAACTGGCTGCACCTCTGTGCGAGTGTCGATGCGCACAAACGCGATCTGGACCCGGCAGACGCGATCCCGCTGGCGGGCGCGCTGCTTGACCTCGGAATCGACGTCAACGCCGCCGCGTTCACAGAGGGAACGTGGCGGGCGACGGCACTGTGGTACGCCGTTTCCCGGGGCGGCAACATCGACCTGGCACGGTACCTGCTGGCCTCGGGGTCGACGCCGGAACACTGCCTCTGGGCGGCCGTCTACCGCGAGGATTTCGACATGATCGCACTGCTTATCGATGCCGGGGCGGACCTCGAGGCTGTCGCCGAAGAGGAGACGCCGCTCCTGCACGCGGTCAAATACAGTCGGTTCCGGGGTGCCCAGGCGCTGCTCGAGGCAGGTGCCGATCCCGACTACCAAGACGTGCGGGGGATGACCGCACTGCACTACATGCTGAAGAAGAACAGCGACATTCGGCACTTCCGGACAATCGCGGCATACGGTCCCAAAGGAGACATTCCCGACCGCGACGGTCGGACCGCGGCCGAAATCCTCTCCCGCAAACGCGACCCGGCATTCCATTCCGTGGCGGAGAAGCTGGCCAGCGGGAACCAATCATGAGCACGGATCGGGAGTTCGGATTTCACACCCGTTCCGTGCACGCCGGTGCGCGACCGGAGCCGACCACCGGGGCGCGGGCGCTGCCGATCTACCAGACCACGAGCTACGTGTTCGAGGACCCGGAATCCGCGGCGGCGTATTTCAACCTGCAGGAATACGGCAACACCTATTCCCGGATCATGAATCCGACTGTTGCCGCGCTGGAGGAGCGGATCGCCAATCTGGAAGGCGGCGTCGGGGCTGTGTGTTTCGCGAGCGGCATGGCGGCACAAACCGCCGCGTTCTTCACGCTGCTCAATCCGGGTGATCACGTCGTCTCTTCGTCGGCACTCTACGGCGGCACGATCACGCAGTTGAAACACCTGTTCCGCAAACTGTCGGTCGAGCTGACGTTCGTCGACCCGGATGATGTCGAGAACTGGCGCGCTGCCGTCAGACCCAATACGAAACTGCTGTTCGGGGAAACGATCGGCAATCCCGGCGGCAACGTGCTGGATATCGAAGCGGTGGCCGGGATCGCCCATGATCACGGTGCGCCGCTCATGGTGGACAACACGTTCGCGACGCCGTTCCTGTGTCGTCCCATGAGTTGGGGCGCGGACATCGTCGTCTATTCGGCAACGAAGTTCCTTGGCGGACATGGGACCAGTATCGGCGGTGCCGTGGTCGATTCGGGCGATTTCGACTGGTCCAACGGCCGGTTTCCTGGCATTGCGGAACCCTCCGAGGCCTACCACGGACTGGCGTTCCACGAGACCTTCGGAGTCTACGGCTACCTCATGAAACTGCGTGCGGAGACCCTGCGGGACCTCGGCGCCGCCATGAGTCCGTTCAACGCCTTCCTGTTTGCCCAGGGCATCGAGACCCTGCCGCTTCGAATGCGCCAGCATGTGGCAAATGCGGCTGCGGTCGCCGAGCACCTCTCCCAGCATGAAAGGGTGCTTGAGGTCAGCTATCCCGGACTGGCGGACAGCCGATACGCGCCGCTGGTGGCCAAGTACCTTCCCGGCGGTCCCGGCGCGGTATTCTGCTTCAACCTCGCCGGTGGTCGGGAGGACGGTCAGAACTTCATCCGTGCGCTCACGCTGTTTTCGCATCTGGCCAACGTCGGCGATGCCAAGAGCCTGGTGATTCACCCCGCGACAACAACGCATCGGCAACTGAGTGACGCGGAACTCGCTGCCGCCGGCATCGGTCCCGGCACGGTTCGTCTTTCCATTGGCATCGAGGACGTGGACGATCTCATCTGGGATCTCGACCAAGGCCTCGCAGCAATAGGCTGATCGATGGACATAGCGGACTACCAGAATCCCCGAATCATCAGAGCAGCACTCGGGGAACGGCGCGTCGCCATCGTCGGCCTCTCTTCGAATGAACTCCGGGCCAGCCATTTCGTGGGCTACTACCTGAAGCGGCACGGCTACGACATCGTTCCGGTCAATCCCCGGGAGACTTCCATACTGGGTTGCGAGTGCTATCCGAGTCTTACGGACATTGCTGATCCCGTCGGCGTGGTGGACGTGTTCCGCGCATCGGACGCGGTGCCGGAGATCGCCCGACAGGCCGTCGCCATCGGTGCCCATTGTCTCTGGCTGCAGTACGGTGTGATCAACGAAGAAGGTATCGAGATCGCCCGGGGGGGTGGCCTCGACGTCATCGTCGACCGTTGCTTGAAGGTCGAACACGCGCGATATCTCGGCCGTATGCACTGGCTGGGTTTCAATACGGAAGTCGTTTCCGCGGAACGCCGCGAAGTCTAGGTTCTGACGCGATGAGACCAAGACCAGCCGAATACATCCGCAGAACCCGCGAGAGCTACGAAAAACTCGGGTTCGAGCCCTATCGATGGTTCCAAGCCGAGTCCGAGCCGGCGTTTGCGGTGCCGGGGAAGCCGCTGGCGGAATCGAGGCTTGGCATGATCTCGACGGCCGGTACCTACGTGCAAGGCCAGGTCGCCTACTACTACAAGGACGATACCGGCGTCAGGGCGATCCCCAACGACACGCCCGTGGACAAGATTCGGTTCTCGCACATCATGGAGAACTACCTGGTCGAAGCCCGCCAGGATCCGGCGACGGTGTTTCCGTCAAGAGTGCTCGCCAAGCTGCGTTCGGACGGCGTGATCGGTGAGCTTGCCGACAACTACTACTCGTGCATGGGCGGCATCTATTCGCAGAAGCGGGTGAGATCGGAGCTCATCCCGAACCTCGCCGAGGCCATCGCCAAGGAGCGGCTTGATCTTCTGTTCCTGGTACCGCTGTGACCGGTTTGCCACCAGACCGTGTGTCTGGTCGCCCGGCACTTCGAAGCGACCGGTCTGCCGACGCTGATCCTGGGTAGCGCGTTGGACATTCTCAAGGCGGCCAAGCCGCCCCGGGCCGAGTTCGTCAACTACCCTCTTGGATTCGAGTCCGGCCGGTTCGAGGACAGGCGGAACCAGTTCGATGTGGTGGCCGAAGCTCTAAGGGGATTCGACGAGATGAAATCTCCGGGGATCGAGCCCCTGTCATTCGAATGGCGCCGGGGCTGGGACATGGTGAACGAAAGGGAAAGGGGCAAGCTGGACCATCGCAGCCCGAGGACCACTACACCGCAGTACCAGACGGAGGAGGACAGGTTGATGGCTGAGGGGGGAGGGAAGAAGCGACCGTAGGGGACGGGCTTGTCCCGTCCCGCTAGACCTCGGCTTGTCGCGCGCGGGCGACCACATATATGGTCCGCCCCGCGTTTGCAACGGTGTGAGGCTGTG
>JAPPND010000237.1 GCA_028818795.1 Gammaproteobacteria bacterium
CGTTCGGTCCACTCGAGCTCTTTCCGGTTGGGTTGGTTGAATCTCGACTTGTAGGGATAGTCATCGCCCACGACCTGGCTTGGACAGTCTCCGGCGGGCGGAATGATCCAGTCGCACCCAGGTGTGTTTTCGGGCCCGTTCTTCCAACACGTCAGCAACTCCTCGAAGTGCTCGGTCAGGCTGCCGGGCTCGCGCGGGGGCATGTGTTGGTCCGGATGCCAGTGATCCCCCATGAACTCCTCGACCGTCTTCATGCCAATGCGGTGGCAACCCAGGCATTCGTTTCCCTCGATGTGGATCGTCCGCATGTCCCAGTCGGCGCCGCCGATCACGTAGTAGGGGGTGTTGCTCTTGCTCTGGCGGCCGCCGATTCGAGGAACGACCGTCTGATTCGGCGCGTGGGGGTGCTTCGCACCGTCGATGAAGGGGTTGTGGACGAACGGGTCGGCCTGATGGCAGGCCACGCACTGGGTCTCGGTTCTCACATAGGCCCGGTCGAAGGCTTCGGGATCATCGATCCCCGGCAGCTTTCCCATCAGTCTGTTGGTTTCGGGATCGACATAGGTCCACTCCCGGTTGTCGGCGCTCTCGAAGAAGGCGGTCGCCCCGGTCACCTTGTTGTAGCCGATCATCTGGACGGAGTCGCCGATATCGAATCCGAATACGTCGTCGCGACCGTCGTGCCGACAGAAACTCACCCATATGACCTCGTGACGAATCGAGCCGTCGGCGTCTTTCCCGACATACCGCTGAACGCTCGATCCCGACATGCAGTCGCCGATCTGTAGGCTGGGGTTGTCGCATTGGTGGAGACCGGGGTCGCCGACGGTCTTCACGCCGTTGACGTAGACGGGCATCTCGACGTTAGCGCCGCAGTCCACTGTCGGCGGAACACCGAGGTCCGGTTCGACCATCCTGGCGTACTCGAACGCGGAGGTTTGCTTGCCGAGGGCGCTGTTCTCCGGCTGGCATCCTCGCCAAGTACCGTTTTCGTCCTCGTCGTACTGCGCCGTGGGCGCGACATCCGCTTCGATGCCGAGCCCGATGGCCAAACCGATGACCACCGTTCCTGCGAGTGCCGATTTGGTTTTCCCCACGCCGTTGTGTGCGTTGGCAAGGTCCAGGCAATGTTGCCAATCCCGGCGCGTGCCCGCAACGGCTCAGGCCCGAAGGTCGGGAGCGGTAGCCCACATGTCCGTGACGGGACCCGAACGCACGTGCGCGTTCAAGCTATCCGCCGCACGTTGAGCACCAGCCACCCCTCGTTGTTGTCGTAGCTGTCGAAAAGGTCGAAGCGTGACGCGACATCGTTGGCCAGGGCGAGAAAGCGGCCGTCGGCGGGAGCGGTGTAGATGGTGTCGCGAGAGACTCGGATTCGGTCTTCGCCGTCCTGATGGCACAGAATCCCGATCAACTCGAACCAATTCGCTTTCGGCTCGACGCGCCGATCGCGAGCCAAGCGGATTAGCGGCAGCTTCATCCGGTCCAGTCCGTCGAAGAACGATGCGAGCTTTGCGTCGTCCTCGTGCCAGCCACAGGGATCGCAGGGGGGCAGATCGCCGTCGCGCCAGTGCTGGGTTTCGGCAACCGACAGCACGTATTGCCCTTCGGCCTGCATCAGGATGTGCGTGTCGTTCCTCTGCTGCTCTGCCAGGACGATCACGTCCGCGTCTTGGTTGACCTCGAGCACGACACCGTTTGTTGGGCATCGCAACGTGGGGTGCACGTTCCGCTTCTGCACCGCCGCATTGAGCAGGTCGCGCTGCTCGGGGGCCAATGCCTCGACGTAGTGCGGCAGGTCCACGAAGCGTCGCAGCGCCGAGTGGTGGAATTCGGGCGCAGACCCGAGGTCACGGGGCTCGCGGCCGTAGATGGGACTCCTGCTGGCACTGGAATACGCGGTGTGATCGCAGCCAAGCATGCCCTCGAAGCGGGTGTCGACGGCGAGGCCGAGGCCAACGTTCGCGATGCACTCGACCATCCATTCGAGGGCTGCGCGAGCGAGCGGTTCCTTGTGGTGTTCGCCACCGCCCACCGAGCCGTGGTCGCCCGGGAACCAAACCTGTTTGAGCGTCTGTCCGGCCGTTACGCATTCCATGGGTGTTGGCTCGAATTCCTTGCGCCGCTCGTCGATGGACATCGCGTGCAGCGCGTGGTCGACGTGGGCGCCGAGTTTCGTGTTCACCCACCGGTAGCGTTTGTTGAACAGTTCGTCGAGGCCGATGCCGGGTAGCTTGTCGGGGATGCCCATTGCCCCGACAGTGTCCCAACAGCCCAAGAGCGTGACGCGTGGAACGCTTGTGCGGTGGCAAGTCCGGAACTCCGTAGCACCGGCTCCGGCCGGGTCTTTCTCGTCGCGATAGAGTTCGTAGGCGTCGTGGACGGAGGTCAGTTGGTGCCGGCCGAGCATTCCCGCGAAGCCGATCATTCCGGCGAGGCTTCGAACCGTGTACGCGCCACGGCTGAAACCGAAGAGGTAGATCTCGTCGTCTTGCTCGTAGTTGCTGGCCAGGAATCGGTAGGCTTGGCGGACGTTGAAGTCGAGTCCCGCGCCCATCGCGCCGCCGACGAGCTTGTCGATCGGCCCTTGTGTGCCGACCCCTTCGTCGTAGTAGACGATCTGCAGCACGCGGTTCGTGTCCCGCGGCAATACGGCCCGGGCGAGCCTGACGACGTTGGTCGGGCTCTCCATCTCCGGCGTGTTCCAAGTGCCGTCGCAACATACAACCAATCGCTTCACAGGCATCCTCCCTACTTCTCAACAACCACGGGCAGCGCACGCCGACGCGCTCCAGACAATGCTCGTGTTCGGCCTGATCGAAGTCAACCACGGCGGAGGAGGGATGGAGGGCAAGTCGTGTGGCGTTCGTCCCCAATATTGGGGATGTACGGGATCGCTGACCACGCTTATTCTCCCCAATAAGGGTGAGCCAGGCGGACACCCGGCTTGTTCTTTCGTGCACGTGGTGCCCGGCGATTGCGGAAGAGCGAGCCTGCACGAATCGCGGCGGCCATGGGGGGAACCCGTGACGACGAATTCGACGCTAGGGGTGGCTAACGACGTTGTCGAGTCGGCGTGCGCTGCGGTCGCCGTGCGGTCGAGGCGTACATTCTCCCCGGCGACAACCGCCACCCCTCGGACAACTCGTGCCGGGTCGACGGCGCCTGCGCAGACGAATGTAGCGTGATGAGGGACGAGGAGACCTTCGGACGCGTTCTCGCCTCGTTGCACGAGGCGTCGTTCGATCCCGCGCGCTGGTCGGGCTTCTCGGCACTGGCCGACGAAGTCCTCGGCGTGCACGGCAGCAGCATGGTATTTGGGGACGGAGGGATCGACGAGGAGGTCCGGATCGGTTTCTCCTGGGTCTACACCCGTGGCGAGCGGCGCCGGGACCTGGAGCGCCTTTACTACGGTACCTACTATCATCTGGACGAACGGGTGCCGCGCCTACGACGAGCTCCCGACGGTGAGCTGTTCCACAACTTGGACCTCTTCACCGAGCGCGAGCTGAAGACTTCCGCGGCATACCACGCGTTCCGAACCATCGCTGACTGCGGGGACGCCGTCGCCGTCCGCCTGGACGGACCCGGCGGCTCGCGCATCGTCTGGAACGTGCACGATCCGGTCGACCAAGACGGCTGGTCGTCCGCGCGGCTCGACGCTGTCCGCCGTCTCCTGCCGCACATCCGTCAGACCGTGCGGGTTCAGGTGGCGGTCGGAAGGGCCGGCATCCTGGGCGCGACGCTGGACAACCTGCTCGACGCCGCCGGCCTGGGCGTCATTCAGCTCGACGGGCGGGGGCGGATGGCTGCGGCGAACGACCGGGCACGGAGCCTGCTGCGGACCGGTGACATCCTGTTCGACAAGGGCGGTTGCCTGTTCGCCCGGACGCCTCGGGACGATGCGGAGCTCCAGAAACTGCTTGGCCGCGCGTTGCCGCCCTATGGTACCCAGGGCGCCGGAGGCTCCCTGGTCGCGGGGCGTGCGTCGGGTGCCCCGCCGCTAGTGCTCCATGTGATCCCGGTGGGCGGTATGGACACGGATGCGGGTGCCTGGCCGGTTGCCGCGCTGGTGTTGATCCCCGATGCCGCCGGCGGCTCTATCGTCGCTCCGGGCACGGCTGCCCTCGCCCTGCGCTTCACGCGTGCCGAGAGTGAGGTGGCCGTCCTCCTCGCCCAGGGCATGACCGTGCGCGAGGTCGCCGCGGCGATGGCACGCCGGGAGAGCACCATACGCTCCCACGTCAAGCACATGTTCACGAAACATGGGCTCACGCGTCAGGCGGACCTCGTGCGGCTTGTGCGGTCCTTGGCTGGTGTCGACGCCATCGGACTTCGCACCGGGGCCCCCGAGACCTAGTCGCCGATCTTGTCGATCCCTCAGTAGCCGTCAACGCTCTCGAACACGAGCATGCGGTGGCCCTCCTCGTAGATTCCGGGTGGAAAGGTGAACCGTGCCCAGAAGCTCGCTAGATTCCTTGAGCGGGGCGCAAGTTTACACCTGAGTCAAGTTTTTTCAGGCG
>JAPPND010000170.1 GCA_028818795.1 Gammaproteobacteria bacterium
GACCGCGTCGCGATCGGTCGATTTCACCCTCACTTTCTTATTGGACAGCGGGGAAGGTGACGACCGATGAACGTCAACCCGACGAGGCATGCCCGAAAGCGAATGTGCCAGCGTGGCTTCCACACGGGCGATATCGATATCATCGTGGAACTCGGTACGGTCGTACGACCGGGGCTGCACGTGCTGAGGAACCGCGACGCGTACACCGCGATTCGGGAGTGCAAGCACCGCATCCAGACCCTTGAGCGCGTACGCGGAAGCGCGGTAGTGGTCGAGGACGGAGCGTTGATTACCTGCTTCCACATAGCGGGTGCCCCCGGTCGAAGGGCTCTGCGAGGGCGACCTAGGCGGAGCCGCCAACAAGATCATGCTGGGGCCGATGAATGTCTTGTGCGCTCGGCACGCGGGGACCAATAAGGTGCAGCGGATTCGCACAGGCATAGCGTGCATGGGCGAGACAGCAGCCTTTCGCATCGCAGAGATTGCGATCGTCTGTACCGCAATGGGAGCGCAGCCAGTCCTTTGCGACCAAGCGCCAGTCACTCCGCCCAACGGCGGAAGGTACGTCGGAGCTTCCGTTTCCGTCCAGAGCGACACTGTAAGAGAGCGCTATCGTGACACCTTGGCCTTGGATGTCCGCGGCTTCGGCGATGTCTACGATTGGGTCACACGGACTGGATGTCGCAACCTCTTGCCGGACGTCCCTTAGTGCCCACAGGCACGCACCGGCTCTTGCGCTGACGAAGGGTCCGCAAGCAGATGGCACGTTGCTACCGCGACGTGCCAGTACAACTTTGATCGCAGGCTGCGCTGTCTTCCACGTCGAATTGCTATGCCGACGAGAGCCACCGGTTGGGCGCCTCGCCAAACCGTTGCAATACCCGTCCAGTCCGGCGGCCGCCACTGTGACTCTGGGAAGTACGTACCGGTTGACGGCGATTCGCCAATTTCGCGCAGGGCTGTCCGTACGCCGCGTTCCCGGAAACCTACGCCGGTCGGATTTGTACGTCAGCCCCCATACGGCGAAATCCCGTCAGCGCGTCGCTGATCACCTCGTAGTCGACCAGCATCCCGTCCCGAAGCCGGAAGATGCTCGCCACGCGGACTGTGAGCTTGCCGCCAAGCGGCGGCACACCGTACATGTCGGTCGAGTGGGTTGCCCGCCAGGTCCAGATGCCGACCACTTCGTCCTCGGAAGCAATGATCCGCTCGACCGTCAACTCGACGTCCCGGTTGCGCTCGCGGAAGCTCTTGACGTGGGCGGCGAGTCCGGCGCGGCCTGGGATCGTCTGCGTGTGGTCCACCATATCCTCGGCGGCCAGTTCGTCGATGAGTTCGAGCTTGCCTTGGGCGACGACCTCCGTGAGGTAGCGACGCATTACCGCTTCGCTGCGTTGTTCGGACACATTCGTTCTCCTTCGTCAGGCCCGTCGTCGTCGGAGTATTTGGGCTGCCTCGGTGGCGCCGCTGTATTCCGCCCAGCCGAGTGCATCGCCGCCGTGAGCGCCGTCGATGATCGTGGGGTCCGCGCCTCGGTCGAGCAGCAACGTGAGGCACCCGACGGCACCGTTCTGTGCGGCGAGGTGCATGGCGACCGCCGAGACGCCGTGACCCTCGCCGCCCCAGTCGTGGCGAAGATCCGGGTCAGCGCCGTGATCCAAGAGCCACCGTGCGGCGTCGACCTTGTCGGCGTAGCACGCCCAGAGCAGCGGCGTGCCGCGGAACGCGCTGGCGTTGACGTCGCCGCCGAGGTCGACGAGTGCGGCCATCGATTCGCACTGGTTGTTGCGTGACGCCCAGGACAGGGCCTCGTCGAGCACCTCCTGGCGGTCTTTTGTCCGCTCCCAGGCGGGGAAGAACACCGGGGCGTAGAAATCGAGGCCTTCGTAGGCTTGGGGCGTGAGACTGTCGCCGTCGACGAACCGACCGAGGTCGGCGCCCAATGCCGCGGCGGCACGGAGGTTGTCCGGATAGACCGGGCTCAGGACTTCGGCCATGTAGGCCTTGGCGTAGAACAGCGCATAGGACAGCGCCGATCCCCCCGCCTTGCCGTAGGCCTCCGCATCGACACGAGCGCCTGCCTTGACGAGCCGGGCGCCGAGGTCCGTATGGCCGGCCATGCCGGCGCTGTGCAGCGGAGTCCAGCCATCGTTGTCGGCGGCCGACGGGTCTGCTCCCGCCGCGAGGATCGCCTCGACGACCGCATGTTGTTCGGGCGAACCGGGGTCGAGGGGAATGGCGATGTCGCCGGTGGCCGCCCGGCAGGCGTGGTCGAGCAGGCCCCGGCCGTCGCCGTCCGTATCCTTCAACACGCTGGGCGAGTTGGACAGGAACGCCCGCAACGCTTCCAGATTGCCGTCGCGCGCCGCCTTGACGGCTTGTTCTAGAACCTCGGTCATGCTTACTCCCCGAATTCGAAACTCACGCGCAGGTAGGCAAACCGACCGGCGATCCCGAAGGGCGTGTCGACCGGATAACGAACACCCCAGAGGATGTTCGACAGGTGGGTCTTGGCGAGTTCGGTGGGTAGTTCGTCGAACACGTTGTTGATACCTAGCGACCAGTCTGCCCTGCCGAATGAGGACCGGGCTTCAAGGTCGACTGTACTCGCCGCTTCGATTGTGACCGTACCCGTGTCGACGGGGTTTTGGGTGGTTTCGCCGTAGTAGTTCACGCGGCCCAGCAGGCCCAGGCCACCGCGTTCCCATTCGGCGGTCACGTTGGCCTGTTGCTTGGGCTGGCCTTCCACCAGCAGTTGCGCCGCCCAACCGCCGTAGTAGTCGTCGAAAGTCAGGCTCGCCGGGGCACCCGCAGGCTTTCGCCGGCCGGTGATCTCCGTTTCGTTGGAATGCGCGTTGGCGGAGAGCCAAAGCAGCCCATCGGCCAACATCGTCCGCCAGCGGGCCCGGACGTCGACGCCTTGGGTCTCGGTGTCCACGCCGTTGAGAAAGAGGGCCGCCGTGGCCACGCCCGCCGCGTCGCAGGCGTCGATGCCGGTGCAGCCGATGCCCTTGGAACGGACGATCCGGCTGTCGATATCGGTGCGGTAGGCGTCTACGGTGAGATCGAAGTCGCCGTTCGCGTACACGAGCCCCCCGCTTAGGTTGCGGAAGTCTCGTGGTCCAGCGAGTCCACGCCGAACGCCCGGGCCACGGGGTGGCCCTCGTTGGCCGAGAACACCGTCGTGAGGCCGGTTTCGCTGCCGACGAACAGGATGGAATTGAAGCGGCGTTGGGAAAGGCTCGGCGCGCGGAAGCCGCTGGACGCTGCGCCGCGCAGCGCGAACCGATCATTGATCGGAAGCCGCGCCGTCGCCTTGCCTGTTGCGTTACCCCCGGCGTCGCTGTAGTTCTCGAAGCGTAGCGCTGCCGAGACTTCGAGGTTCCCGATGGGCTGGAACTCGACCTCGAGATGGGCGGACTGGCTGTTGCGGTCGTCGTCGCTCAACTCGGCGTTGGTCGGACTGTAACCGGGATAGCCCTGGAATCCGCAGGCCGCGACTACCCCGTCGAGCGGGTTGCCGTCGGGTCCCACGGCGTAGGCGCCGTAGTCGCTGACGTGGGGCAGGCCGCACGACCAAGCGGCCGTGTCGCCGGCGTTTTGTCGATAGGTCTCGGCGCGGTGCTCGAATCCGGCAGCGACGGCGCGAACCGATGCGCCGTCGACCTCGCGCTGGATGTCCACGTTGAAGGAGAGTTGGCTGAACTGGATGCTGCCGCTCTTGCCGGCGAGCGGACCGGCGTTGGCGATGATGTCCGCGATGCCCGTACCGGGATTGTCGGCGACGTACTGCGCGCCGATGGAGGCGTTGATGGTGTTGGCGGCGCTGAACGCGAACTCGTTGGCGCCGTAGGCCAGGCTCACGTCGAGATCCCAGCCTGTCACGTCGAGGCGCATGCCGCCAGCGATGGAGAGGTCCGCGATGTCCGACTCCTCGTAGGGCAGGAAGCCGTCGGGGTAGACCGGATGCGTATTGCGTTCGTGGAAGTTGATGAAGTTGGGCACCACGAAGTCCCAAGTCGCATCGCCGGATTCGAGGCCTTCCCAGTAGTTGTAGGGGAATCGGTACGCCCCGCTAGAACTCGCCTTGCGGTTCGAGAGGCCGCCGAATGCGTAGATTTCGCCGTTGTCACCCACGGGAACCCCGGCGTTGAAGAACAGCGTGGCGAGATCGTGCCTAGGAGCGCTGTCGACGATGAGTTCGTCCTGGAAGTCGGGGTCGTTGCCGCCGTTGCCGCCGTTGCGCCGCAGGGCTTCCTCGTCGTGCCACTCGCCCGTGACGTTCAGGAATCCACCGGCGCCGAGAGAGACGCCGCCGTTGAACGAAAGATTGATGCGTTCGCCGCCGCCGTCGCCGGCACCGGTCAGGTAGGCGGTGATCTGGCCGCCGGTGTTCTCGCGGAGCACGAGGTTGATGACGCCGGCGATCGCATCCGAACCGTATTGTGCGGCGGCGCCGTCGCGCAGAACCTCGACCCGGGCCAGCGCTGCCGACGGAATGGCGCGGAGGTCGGTGCCGCCGCTGCCCCAGCCGATTACGCCGTCGAGCACACGCACCCAGGCCATGCCGTGCCGGCGCTTGCCGTTTACCAGCACCAGGGTCTGGTCCGGACTCAACCCGCGCAATGTCGCCGGGTTGAACGATCCGCCGTCTCCCACGGAAGTACGCGAGTAGTTCAGCGACGGCGCGAGCTTGGTCAAGGCGGCGGCCAGGTCCACCTCGCCGACCCGTTCCAGGTCGGTATCGGGGTAGAGATCCACCGGAACCGGCAGTTCGTGGGCTTCGACCTCGATGCGGGCGCGGCTGCCGATCACGACCACTTCCTCGAGCCGCCCTTCGTCCGCGGTTTCCGGTTCAGCCTCTGCTGCCGTCGCGGGTACAGCCAGCGCGAACAAACCGGCGAGAGCGCCCCATAGCCGGGCCGGCCGCGTCCGAAGGACGCGCCTTCGCATTCGCTGTGCGCTGTAACGCACCGCTTGCGGCGCGCCGCCTCCGCCTCCGGCCCAGCCACACCGACCTCCCATGAAATAAACGCCACGGTCGTTCCCGCTCGTCCGAGCGGGCGCTCCCTTTGGCGTTTGTTTCATGCCAGGGGAACCGAACGTTCGAATGATGCGCATGTCATTCCCCTACCGTATTTTTCATAGGCTCATTATGCGCCCGTAGACGGGACCCGGCACGTCCCTGCGGGTGGCATTGCTCCGTGGAAGGGGCACGCGACATGGCCTACACTGGCGTTGATGTCAGGACGACGCGGGCGGCATGCGGAATCGTATTGAGAAAGCGCGAGTTGTTGTGCAAGCGCAGCGTGATCCGGTCGTCGAAGCGTACAAGCGGGACGTCGATCGCTCCCTGTTGCGGGAGAACCTTCGCCGGAGTCCGACGGAACGCGTAGCCAACCTTGCCGCCTTGCAACGGTTGGCAAAGGAAGCGCGGCGGGCGGGCCGGTTCCGGAACCAACCGCATTGACCGACTTCGAGACCGTTGTCCACACGCTCGGTGATGCCGGCGTCGACTTCGTGATCGTGGGTGGCCTTGCCGCGAGCATCCACGGCTCGGCGCGACTGACCCAGGATGTCGACTTCGTCTATGCACGAGCGCGGAGCAACATCGCGCGTCTCGTCGCTGCTCTCAAGCCGTATGAACCGTACCTGCGAGGCGTGCCGCGGGGGCTGCCCTTCGATTGGAGCGAGGAGACGCTGGAACGCGGGCTCAACTTCACGCTGACGACGTCGGTCGGCGACATCGACTTGCTTGGCGAGATCATTGGTGGCGGTCGGTTCGAGGATCTTCTCCCCCATTGTGTGGTGGTCGAGCTCTTCGGCTATCGGTGCCGGTGTCTCGACCTGCCCGGGTTGATACGCACCAAACGGGCTGCCGGCCGCCCCAAGGATCTCGATGTGATCGCGGAGCTCGAAGCGCTCCTCGAAGAACGCGAAACCGGCGCAGAGCCTGAAACGACCGATAAGCGTTGATGCCGTCGGCGGTCAGATAACCCCGGCATCCGCCATCGCGCGAATCGCCTCCGCGTCGTAGCCGAGCTCGGCGAGAATCTCCCTCGAGTGTTCCCCGAGGCGCGGCGCGCGCATCGCCGCTACCGGCGGGACGCTCGTGCCCTTCACGGGATGGGTCAGGACCCAGGGCAGTTCGGTTTCGTCGTCCTCGGGCCGGACGGACATGGCGTTGGCAAGGACTTGCTCGTCGGTGGCGGTCTCCTCGACTACGGAGACCCGGTTGACCGGTACGTCCAGGGAACCGAACGCTTCCAGCCATTCCTCCGAGGTGCGCGTGGCGATGATCTCGGCGATCGCGTCGCCTAGGGCGTCACGGTTTTGCCACATGTCCCGGGGCGTCGCGAAGCGTTCGTCGGCGAGGATGTGGGCGGCATCCATGGCCGTGAACAGGCGCGCCAGGAGTTCTTCGTTGCGCACCATGTTGAGTTGCAGCCAGCGTCCGTCGCTGGCCTCGTAGACCCGCATCATGGCCGATTGCACATGGCTCGTGCGGTAGTTCTCCATGTCGCCGCCGGCGACTACGGCCCCGGCGATGCCAGACACCGACCACAGGCCGTTGGCGAGCAGCGACGTATGCACCATGCCGCCTTCCCCGGTCTGCTCGCGCTGCAGCAGGGCGGTCACGATGCCGGCATAGAGGGCAACGCCGGTGGGATGGTCGCCCATGCCGGGCAGTCCCTGGGTGGGCCTCGTGCCCCGTTCGCGCATCAGGTCCATCAACCCGCTGCGCGCCCAGTAGGCCAACTGATCGAAGCTCTTGCGGTTGCGCTCGGCGCCATGTTCGCCGTAGGCAGTGAGCGAGGCGTAGATCATCCGGGGGTTTAGGGGTTGCAGATCCTCGTAGGTGAGTCTCATCGCCTCCCGGGAGTCGTAGGGCTGGTTGGTGATGAACACGTCACATGTCGCGACCAGCCGCCGCATGACTTCCATGCCGCGTTCGGTCTTGAGGTCGAGGGTCAGGCTGCGCTTGTTGCGGGCGTCCATCTGCCAGAACCAGCCGTTGCCCCTTTCGTGGGGCGGCTGGACGGGGGATAGCGAACGCAGCATGTCGCCACGTCCCGGGCGCTCGATCTTGATGACGTCTGCCCCGAAGTCCGCGAGCATCATGGCCGCGGCGGGTGCGGCGATCACGCTGGCGGCATCGACGACCTTAAGGCCGTCGAACACATGCTCCGGCATTCAGACGACGCCGGCGACGTGGGACGAGTTGATCGGTATCGAATACCCGGACGGACCCTTGACGGAGAACGAGTCGTGGATGTTGCCGCGTTCGATGGTGGTTGCCTCGGCACCGTCCTCGACGAAGCGTCGGTGCGCTTCGTCGATGTCGTCCACCATCAGGTCGAAGGGTACGCGTTCGCCTTCGGGAATCGCCGCCTCGGCCTCGTTGAGGATGAGATGCGTGCCGCCCCGGAGTTCCAGGATGGCGAAGTTGTCCCGTTCGAGGATTCCCCGCATGCCGTGCCGGACGAAGAAACTGTAGGCGGACGGGACGTCTTCGACGCCCAGTCGCATGTGGCCGATCGCGAATACGGGCCGTTGGTCTTCAGCCATTGTTAGTCTCCGATTGCTGCAGGCACAGCGGAAATGATACGAAAAAACGCTGCATCGACTATCGGGCACCGTAACGGGGTTCCGGCACCGCGACCAGGATGATGACCATCGCGACCGCCTGCAGCGCCGCCGTCGTCACGAACAGAGCGACGTAGCCGGTCGAAGCGACGATGAGACCCCCGACGAAAGGTCCCACGGCCCCGACGAGATTGACGGCGGAGCCGGAAGCTGCAAGTCGGATGGGTATGTCGGCCGGACGACCGAATTCCAGCACCATGTTCTGTCCGGACTGGCTGAAACCGCCGTAGGCCGAGCCCATCAGCACGTAGAACACGATCACGCCGAGCAGATCCTCGACGAACAGCAGTTGCACGTGGGATGCGACCCAGCAGGCCAGCGTCGCGACAATGACCACCTTGTAGCCGTAGCGGTCCGCGAGTGCGCCCCAGACTAGGCTTGACGTGCTTGACGACAGCATCCAGACCGTCGTCAACAAGCCGAGTATCGCGCCTGTCACCTCTATCCGGGTGCCCGCGTAGAGAATGTAGAAAGGCAACGCCATGCTGCCGCAGGAGGCCAGCGCGCGGGCGACGAAGAACCGGCGAAACGCCGGCTGACCCCGGAGGATCGGCCCGACCGCCTTGAAGGTCTCCGTCATCGATGCCCGTGGTCGGAGGCTCACTGCGGTAGGCTCGTGCGTCAGCGCCAGCGCGAAGAGACCGATGCAGGTGATCCCGAAGGCGAGCAGGAACACCGAGGCGTAGCCGTTGCCGAGCGTATTCGCTTCGATGATGTAGGCGCCAGCCACGTAGGAGACGCCGGCAGACGTCAATCCAGCCAGGAAATGGCGGGCGCCGCTGACGATGCCGCGCCGGTTGATGGGGATCACCTTCGCGCGCAATGCGTTCATCGTGACTTGCGCGACGCCTTGGAAGAAGCCCATCAAGGCGAGGAACACGGTAATCGCCACAACAGCCGCGACTGCCGGCGAATCGGTCGACCCGCTCGTTCCCCCCAGAACGAAGCCGGCCAGCGCGAGGCCGAGAATCTGCAGTCGCATCAGCGCGCTCGACGCGAGGGTCACGCCGAGGAAACGCTTGCGGTGACCGATCAGGGAGGCGCCGAGCATCGGCGAGGCAACCGTGCCGGCCCCCTGCAGCGACCTCGCGAGGCCGACGACGAAGTCGGATCCCGAGAGCATGAACAGGTAGGCGGGGAGAAACGTCGGTGCCGAGACCAGCCGGAAGCCCGTCTGCCCGAACAGGCCGTGGGCAAGCTGGGTCAGCGTGTTGCGGCGCAGGTGCTCCGCGACCTCCCGGGCCTCGGCATCCCGGTCCAGGGAGTCGCCTGAGCTGGTGGGCCGTAGGGGCGACCCTAACGCGCCCGCCAGGGCGCGCGGTCGCCCGCCCGGACCATCTTGGTTGCCTCGGCTACGGGACGGGACAAGCCCGTCCCCTACGGTCCTGCGTTCCATGGACATATTGGCCTCCGTTCGGGCCGGTCCAGGTTCACGGGGTGCTCACGATGCCGGCAGGAGTCCGAGGCGGAAGTAGGAGTCGCCGGTGGCCTTGAGGGTTTCGTCGATGGAGTAGGTCGTGAGACCGAGCTCCTGCTTCGCCAGCAGGCAGTACGAGCGCGGCGAGTCGTAGGTCTTCTGTGCCGGCTTGCCGTCCTCCATATCCTCGCCCCCCACATCAGGAATCGACGGGAAGAGTTCCTTGAGCCTTGCCTGCATCTCCCAGGTGAACAGTTCGCCGGAGCGGTCGCTGGCGGAGAGGATGTAGCGCGAGCCATTCTTGGCGACCGTGCTCTCCGCGCACAGCCGGTGGGCGCGGGCGGTGTCGCGGACATCGACGTTGTTCCAAAGCATGCGTCCGCCCCGGGACTTCCTGTAGGGCTTGCCCATCAGCATGTAGCGGATGCAGTTCTGCCAACTCCAACCTTGGTCGTGGTTTATGCACATGAGCGGACCGATGACGTGCAGCGGCAGAATCGCCATGGCGTCGAAAGTGCCGTCCTCGTCTGCGGCGGCATAGAGCATCTTCTCGGCCCCGGCCTTTGCCATCGCGTAGGCGATGTCCCGGTTCTTGGGGATGTTCTCCTCGGTCCATGCGCCCCGGTAGCCGTCGACGTTGTCGCCGCA
Organism: Gammaproteobacteria bacterium; assembly: GCA_028818795.1. Classification (GTDB taxonomy): domain Bacteria; phylum Pseudomonadota; class Gammaproteobacteria; order Pseudomonadales; family Azotimanducaceae; genus VXYL01. Next base: position 9,713 of record JAPPND010000170.1, read on the forward strand.
CCAGTCCTTCTCCGTGAAGACGTAACCCTCGGGCCGCGGGTGACCCACTGCGGCAAAGGAACTCGTGAACACGAAGCGCTTCAGCGCACCCGATTTGCGGGCCGAGTCCAGCACATGTTGGACCTCGGTAAAGCAGCCGTCGTAGACCTGCTGCGGTGTCTCCCGGTTGTAGCCGACGGCGGCGCCGGCATGGATGACGGCGCTGCAGCCGTCGAACGCGACGTCGTAGCTGCCGGCGTCGAAGATGTCGCCCTCGTGCAGGGTGGTCTGCCCGCGCAGACCGGCGTCGTTGAGCGCCAGAAGGTGATCCACCTTGTCGGATCGCGAGGCGTCCCGAACGCATGAACGCACCTCGTAGCCCTGCTCCACCAGGTCGTACACGATCCACGAGCCGATGTAGCCGCTCGCGCCGGTTACGGCGACGGGCCCGTCGGCGGGGGAGACGGCTCGGGAGGCGGAGGCGGTTTGCGTCATTCGGCGGCTCCTCAAGGAAAGCGGACCATGTTATCAAACCGCCATACGGCCGATACGTGCCGCGCGTGTCCGACGCGGCCGTTCGGACTACACTCGTGCGTTTTTTCACGAGCTTGCCGCCATGTCCGAGGCGCTCTCCGCGTTCCGCATCTGCGACTTCACCGGCCAGCTTGCCGGGGCAGGGGCCACCAGGTGGTTGGCCTCCTTTGGCGCCGAGGTGATCCGCATCGAGGATCCCGTCCGCCAGGGTCGATGGGATATCCTGCGCGGCGCGCCCCCGTTCGTCGACGAGCGGCGCGGCATCAACTTGGGCGGCGCGTTCAACAACCACAACGCCGGCAAGCTCGGGATCACCCTCAATCTCCGTACTGCCAAGGCCAAACGGATTCTCGAACAACTCATCGAGGTCTCGGACGTGGTGAGCGAGAACTTCGCCAAGGGCGTCATGGCGCGCTGGGGCTTCGGCTACGAGCGGCTGAAGCAGATCAAGCCGGACATCATCTACGTATCAAACTGCGGGTTCGGCCACACCGGCCCGTATAGCGACTTCAAGACCTGGGGTCCCATCGTCCAGGCGGTCTCGGGGTTGACGTTCACCTCCGGATTGCCGGGACGGGAACCCGCGGGTTGGGGCTATTCGTACATGGACCACACGGGTGCGTACTTCATGGCGATGGCGATCCTCCTGGCACTCATCCATCGTCAGCGTACCGGCGAAGGCCAGTGGGTGGACCTGGCTTGCACCGAAGCGGCGCTGACCCTGCACGGCCCGGCGCTTCTCGACTGGACGGTGAACGGCCGACCGACGCGTCGGGACGGGCAACCCCACGCCAACCGCAACCAGTGGCCGCCGATGGCACCGCACGGAATCTATCCCTGCGAAGGCGATGACGACTGGGTGGCGATCGCCTGCCGGGATCAGGACGATTGGTTGCGCTTCGCAGAAGTCGTTGGCGAGTCGTGGTGTGCCCTACCCGAATACGCGACGCTGGACTCTCGCCTAGCGGCCCAGGACGCGCTCGACGAACGCGTGGGCGCATGGACGGTTCTGCGGGGCAAGTTCGACGTGGAGGCGCTGCTGCGCGAGGCGGGCGTTCCCGTGTCGGCGGTGATGAAGCCCGAGGAGCGCATCGACCTGGATGCCAGCACCGGCGACTTCGGACTCTGGCCGACCGTTGCCCACACGGAGATGGGCGAAGTCCGGGTGGATGGCCAGCCCGCACATTTCTCGGAGACCGACTGGCGAACGGCGCGTGGCGGTCCCTGCCTCGGCGAACACAACGAGGAAGTGCTGCACCGCCTGTTGGGGATGAGTGCGGAGCAGGTCGCGCGCTTGCAGGAGGAGGGTGTGCTGTGACGTCGGTGCGGGACACGCATGCCGACAAGCCCGACGGTGCGCTAGCGGGTGTCAGGGTGATCGAGTTGGCCAGGGAACCGATTGCCTGGGCGGGCAAGCTGCTCGCGGACATGGGTGCCGACGTGATTCTCGTGGAGCCGCCCGGCGGCGAGGCGTCGCGCAACTACCCGCCCTACCTGGACGATCAACCCGGCGAAGACCGAAGCCTCTTTTGGTGGCACTACCACACCAGCAAGCGGGGGATCGTCATCGACTTGGACGACTCGGGGGACCGCGACCGCTTTCGCGCGCTCGTCGCGACCACCGACGTGCTGCTCGAAGCGGAACCCCGGCAGCGGCTGGGCGCACTCGGCCTGGACTACGACGATCTAAAGGCCGTCCGTCCCGAACTGATCCACGTCGCCGTCACCCCCTACGGGCGTCACGACGCCAAGAGCGACCTGCCGTTCACCGATCTGACGATCATGGCGGCGTCGGGTCCGCCCTGGAGCTGCGGCTACGACGACCACTCGCTGCCGCCCATCCGGGGTCCGATGCAGGGCTATCACACGGCGTGCCATTTCGCCGTGCTGTCGGTGCTCACGGCGCTCCTGCACCGGCGCACCTCCGGGCGCGGGCAGTTCGTCGACGTGAGCATGACCGCAGCCAACAACGTGACGACCGAAACGGCCTCGATCACCTGGCTGGTGGCGCAGAGGACCGTTCAGCGCCAGACGGGCCGCCACGCGTCGGTCTCGCCTTCCCGGGAGACGCAGCAGCTCTGCGCCGACGGCCGGTATGCCAACACCGGCGTACCGCCGCGTCGCCCGCACGAGTTCGCGGCACTCGAACGGTGGTTGAAGGAACTCGGTCTCGATGCGGAGTTGCCCGAGGCGGTGTTTCTCGAAATGGGCGCCGATTGGGAAGGTCCGTTCGACTTGGCGAAGATCGGTCGCGACGACGAGGTCACGGCGATCTTCGGTGCCGGTCGCGATGCCTTGAAGCTGATCGCTTCCAGGGTTTCGGCGCAGGATTTCTTCATCGGCTGCCAACGCACCGGGCTGGTGGTCGGCATCGTGAACGCGCCGGAGGAAGCGTTCGAGGACGAGCACTTCAAGGCGCGCGGTTTCCAGGTTCCGCTGCACCACGACGACATCGACCGCACGGTCGTCTATCCGGGGGCGCCCTATGCGCTGAAGGCCAGTCCCTGGGCGATCCGACGGCGTGCGCCGAAGCTCGGCGAACACGATGCCGAGGTATTCGGCGAAATCGAGTCTCGCTGAGTAGCATCGTTAACGAGAACCTCTGGACGGCGCTAGCCGAAAGTCGCGGAATGCCGCGCACGGTGCAGGCGACCGTACCACGCCGTGTGCGAAATCTCGCACACAAGTTTCCGAAGATTCGCACACGGCCGTAGGCCAACGGCGCACAGGGCCGAGGCGTCCGAGGCGGCAAACTTCGCGCAAAGCCAACGCGAGGTCGCCGATGAAGATTGCCTATCCCTTCGAAGTGTCGGAAACACGCCGTGCCGTCCGCGTCGCATTTCCGGATCTGCCAGATACCTGGACCGAATGCGCGTCAGGCGGAGAACAGGAGGCCGCCGCCGCCTTGCTGGTCGAGGCCCTGGAATTCTGCGTGAGGCAACGCTTCCCAATCCCGCGACCGACCCGCCGACCCGACTGTCAGGTGATCGAGCCACCTTTGCTGGTGGCCGCGAAGGTCGCGCTCTATCAGGCCATGCGGCAGAAGAAGCTCTCCAATGTTGCCTTTGCCAAACAGCTCGGCACGGTCGAGGGCACGGTGCGCCGTCTCACCGACCTGCGCCACCGCTCCCATGTCGATCAGGTGGAGGCGGCATTGGCGACTCTGGGCAGGTGCCTCGCCGTGACGGTGCGGCGGATATGACCCCGTTCTTTCGCTCAACCGCCGCAGTGTGCGTGACGGCGCTGGTTGCCGCGTGCGCGTCCGTGGGCGTGCCGAAACGGGATGCGGTGACCGACCTGGCCGAGCCCATGCCGCCGGCGCCGTCGGCCGCTCCCTCCGAGAACATGCGCTCCTCGGTTCGGGAAGCAAAGAAGGTCGTCGTTCCCCACGATGCGAAATGGCTTGCCGACAGGCTAACTGCGGAATACCGCGGCTTGCCGGCAAGCGTCGCGATACGCCAGGTCACCCAAGGCCGGCCGGTGAGACTGGACGTCGGTGGCGACGATCCGCCCGTGGAGTCGCCGCGCGGGGCGACATCCATCGGCGAGCATGTGCAGTCGATCTGTCGGCAGGCCGACTGGTCGTTCAGCATCGTTGCCGGAACGATGATCGTCACGGACATCGAAACCCGCACCTTCCCGCTGGCGGTGCAGCCCGGCGCCACGGCGGCGACCATGCAGCTCAGATCGCTTGCTGGCGGGCAGGAGAGCGCTGCCGGGAACCGCATGGATCTGGCGCTGCGCCCTTACGAGGAAGAGATCGTGGGTCTGGTGCGAACGGTGGCGGGCATTCCGTCGGCCAGCCGCGACGGCAGCGTCGGCGCTGTTGAAACGGTCGCGGATCCACGCACCAGCGTCGTGGTGCTGCCGAGTGCGAATGCCGTGGTGGTTACCGCCAGGCCGCACGTCATGCGCCGCGTCGCCCGCGAGATCGAGCGCTACAACCGGGCGACGTCGCAGACCGTGCGGCTGCACGTGGCGCTCTACGAGGTCGAGACCAGTCGCACGAACGACCGCGGTGTCGACTTGGGCGCGTTGCGGGATTCCGCCGGCCGTTTCGGTTTCCGCGTGTCGTCGCCGATGGTCGGCTCTGGCGGCATCGCCGAATTGAACTTCGAGAGGATCATCGGCACGCACCGGGGCCGAGCGGTGCTGAACTGGCTCAGGACAGTGGGCCGCACCTCCGTGTCCTTGGACGACGTCGTCGAGGTGCGCAACAACGCCGTGGCGATGGTGGACGCCACGGAGACTCGGCAGTTCGTAGCACAGGTGTCGCGGCAGACGGAGATTGCCGGCCCGTCGCAGTTCGCAACGCCGCAAGTTGAGTTCGATGAACTCCGGCTGGGCTGGTCGCTGGCGCTGCAGCCGACGGTCGCCGAGCAAGCCGTCACGGTTCGCGTGGCGCTTTCGCGTCGCGAACTGGTCGACGAGCAACCCTACAACCTAGGCGACGGTGCGATACAAGGCACGACCTATACGACGGACGACTTCAACCGGGTGATGTCCGTGGCGCTTCGCTCGGGGGAGACGAAGCTGTTGACGAGCCTTGCCAATTCGGCGCGGCGCGAAAGTACGCAACGTGTGCCGTGGCTGCGGTGGATCGGCGACGGTATGTCGAAGGCGCGCAGCGAACGCGAGGTGGTGTTGGTGATGACGGCGGAGGTCCTGTGATGGAACGTGTCGAGGACGCCATCGGCGGGAAGGTCGTGGCCGTTGTGTACGACGCTCCGCAGCTGCCCTTGCCCACGACGGGGAGTCGTTGGGCCCGGAGCCGACAGCTGCACCGGTTCGCGAGGGCCAACCGGGCCAGCCACTTGCTGCGCGTGCGCGATGCGTCGGGGGACGCGGATACGTGGTGGGCGGGCCGCTCGGGCGTGTCCTTCGCGGCGGCGATCGACGCTTGGGCGGAGACCGAAGCGGCGATCCGCGACGACATCGTGCTGGTTCCTCTCGACAAGCGAATCTACGCGGCGGAGCTCGAGGACCGGCTGGTCGAAAAGGAGCATGTCGTCGGTGCGGCGCGCCTCAAGGAGATGATGGCGCGGTGGCAGCAGCGGCCGGTGAGGGCGTTCGCTGGTGGCGCCATGGGACGGTCCCTCGGCGAGCCGGCCCCTTCAGGGGCGCTTCCGTTTGATCCTCGCATGCACCGCTTCAGACCCATGCCGATCGCACTGACGGCTGCCGGTTTGTTCGCGCCTGCCCAGATGGCGGCTGCGGCGGCGGTTGCTGCGGTCGCGGCGTTGCCGCAATTCGACCTCGGTCGCCACGAACATTGGAACGATGCCGATCGGCTCGCCGAGGCGGCGGCGCGGGAGCACGCTGCCATGCTAGAAGGATCCTACGGCGCGGCCACCGTGTTGCGGGGCCTTGCCGAGGTCGGATGGCACGACGCGGCGTTGTTGATGCATCGGGACGGCCTCACCGAGATGCGCCTCGAAGACGCCTATGAAATCAGCTTCTCGGGCACTTCGCCTGGGTTGTTTCCCGAGGCGGCAGCTAGATACGCATCAGCCTACTCGGCGTCGTTCAACGTGTCCGGCGAGCGTTGGGTAGTGCGACGGCCAGTCTTCTGGGGCGGTGCGGAGAAGCGGTCGGTCGAAGGGTTCCGTTCCCGGCGTCTAGCGCAGGATCTGCATGCCGGGGCGAACGGGGCGCGGGCCGAAGTGAAGGCGTTGCCGGGAGTCTCCTCGGGACCGACCGAGGAGCGCAGCTACGCACTGCGGATCGCGGCGGCCACGCCGCGTGACCTGGCGTTTCTGGCCGACGCACTGGCCGGGCGCCCGTTCGGGCTCAGCCACGCCCGCTGCACCTTCGCGGGCTACATGGCATCGGCTTGCGAAATCGGGATCGTGACGAAGGGGATGGCGGAATGACAGCGACGGAACATCGTCAACCGCGTTCCCGGATCATCGCTGCCGGTCGCTCCCCAAGGACGGTTGCGCTGGGTAGCCTCCGCAGGGCGTCCCTTGGCGTGGTGCTTCTCGCCGGCCTGGGATTGTCGGCGGAACAAGAGCCCCCGACGGCGCGGGGCGTCGAGCCGGAACGCCTCGACGTGGTGTTCAGCCGGCTGGCGAGGCAACAGAGGACTTTGGACGCCCTGCTGGAGATCGTGCTGAAGCTGGAAAAGGTCGCGGGACATCCCGATGCGGCTGCGGCGTTGCTCTCCCACGAGGGCGAGCCGACCGATGGACTCCGCTCGGCGCTGGTCGAGGTCGCCAAGCGGCGCAGCCCGTCGGTTGACGCCTCGCCGGGCGCGGGGGCCGAACCTGCGGGGACTCGCCCGACACAATCGTTGCGACCGGAGATCGTGTATGCGCAATTGGCACCGGGGAATCCCCCGCGCGTGCTGTTGACCGCCCGCGGGGTGCTCTTCGAGGCGGCAGCGGGCCAGACGATCCGCTTGGGGGAGGACACGATCCACGTACGCGGCGTTCGGCGCGCCCAGGACGCCGGTGTGGATGTCGAACTCAGCGTCAACGGCGAGGCGCCGTTCGTCGGGCGTGCCGGACGGTGAACCGTGTCCGCGCGCCTCAAGGATGTTCGCGTGAGCGACCAGTGCAAGGATCGCGCCGTGCGCGAGTTTCTGAGGGTCCAGGGCGACCGCCTAGAATGCGTCGTCGTCGCCGATGGCACCGTGTTCGCGGTGCGCGGCAGTCTGTCGCGCCGGGTCGGTCGGGCCCTTCTGAACGTGGTGCGCAGCAGCCTCGGTGCCGCCCGTCTGGTCGAGGTGACGCCCTTGGCCTTTGCGCAGTGGAAGGAGGCGAACCGGCCGAGACTGGACGCCAGCCCTGTGGCGCGGAACCCCGCGAACCGCACGGTCGAGTTCGTGTTTGGCAGGGCGGTCGAGGAGCGCGCCAGTGATGTCTACCTGGATGTGCGCCGGGACCGCGCCACGCTGGCGTTCAGGACCTACGGATTCCGGCGTCCGTTCGACGAACTGTCCCGCGCCGACGGCCTGGCGCTTGCGCGGTCGATTTGGGCGCTCGGAACAAACTCCCAGTTCGACGAATCGGGGGTATGCGACGTGGCGTTCGACTTCGAGCACGGCGGTCGCCAATACAGGATTCGGGGCAACAGCATGAAGGAGGTGCGTGGCAACAGCATCGTGTGCCGGGTTCGCGACCCGTCGTTCGTGCTACCGCTGGAGGATAGCGGCTACTCCCCCGTCCAGGTCCGGCAGATCGCGAGAATGTGCCGTGCACCGGGTGGGTTGATCCTCATCACGGGCGAGACGAACAGCGGCAAGAGCACGACCTTGGCTTCGCTGATGGCGGCGATGCCGGCCACGCAGAAGGTGATCGAAGTGGCGGATCCCGTGGAGGTCGTGATGGACCATGTCTCGCACATCGAGATCGAGCACTACGGTGAGGGCGCTGAACAGCGGTTGATCCAGAATCTGGCCGCACTCGTGCGCCAGAACCCGGATACCCTGGTGCTCGGCGAGATACGCGACGCCCCGTCGGCCACGGCCGCCAAGGACATGGCGATCCAGGGCAAGCGGGTGCTCTCGACCTTGCACTCCCAAAGCTGCGTCGCGGCGCTGCCTCGGCTTGTCAGCCTCGGCGTGCCGATGTCGCTTCTGGGTGCACACGCGTTCTTGGCGGGCATCGTCAATCAGAACCTCGTGCCGGTGGTTTGCGGGTCGTGCGGACTGGCGAGCCACCATGACCCCGTTGTGGACGCTCGCTACCGGACGCTGTTCGGCGAAGGCGTGCGCTTCCTGAATGTGGCCGGCTGCGGCGAATGCCGGGCTGGCGTCGCCGGGCAAACGCTTGTCGCGGAGGTCTATCCGCTTTGCCTCGACAGGACGGGAACGGCGCATGACCTGATCGGTGCCGGCCGTCTGGCCGATCTGGAGCGCTACATGAGGCGCAACGGGGCGGACTGCCACGAATGCATGAGCAAGCACCAGCATGCTGCCACGAAAGCGGCGGTCGGTGAGATCGACCCGGAGCATACGGAACGGATCATAGGAGAGTTCAACGGTGAGGACGTGGAAGGACGCTGTGTCGATCTGGTTGAACTGCGCGGTTAGGTTTCCACGGGCGCGCCGCGAGGTGTTCTACCGGCTGGTGGCGGCGCAGCTGCGCGGTGGCGTGGCGGTACGGCGCGCTCTCGATACGCTTGGAGCGTCGGCTAGGCTCGACGCGGTCTCGACCGGCGTCGCGCGTACGGTCGGCGCGGCTGTCGAGGAAGGCCAGCTCGTAGCCGACGGGTTCGTCGCGACGCGCAGCGTGCCCCGGGCGGAGATCGGCTTGATCCGTGTTGCCGAGCGGTCGGGAACGATGGTGGAAGCGCTCGAGGAACTGGGCCGGTCCGATGCCAAGCGGCTCACGATCGCTCGCAACGTACTGGCGCCGAACAGCTACTACTTGATCGCGCTGGTCATGGCGGTCCTGGGAACGATGCAGGTGGAAGACATGTTGGCTGCCGTGCTGGGTCACGACGCCCTCGCCGCGAACGGCGCATACGCTTTGAGCCGTCGGCTGAACGAGTGGATGCCGCCCGGTACGGTTGCCTTGGCGACGGTGGCCGCCGCCATTGTCGCAGGCCGAGGACACTGGCACGGCCGCGCGAGGCGGCTGTTGGGGTTCTTCGATGCGGAGCATCGCGCACGTCTGGCGCTTCAGTTCGCGGAGTTTGCGGCTCGGCTCTACAACCGGGGCGCAACGCACGCGGAGGTTCTCGATGCCTTTGACGAGGCGTATGCGCGAAGTGGTTTCGTGCGTTGGGCCGTTCGCGAAGCACGTCGCGACCACATCGACGCCGGCATGTCCATCGAGGATGCCCTTGCCGGGCGCCTGGTTCCGGAATGGCTGGCCGGGGTTCTGTCGGCGATGGTCCCGGGTGGTCGCACAGATCTGTATCCGGGTGCTTGGGACGCGCTCGGAACCATGCAGCGCTCGCTCTTGGAGACAAGATTGCGAACGGCATCCGCCTTGTTGCGCGGTGCCGCGATCGGAACGATCGGCATGTTGGTGGCGGTGGTCGTGCCGGGCATCTACACGGCCTACACCGTGCCGATCTAGTGTTTTTTCGAAGTTGGAGGACTCTTTGGCGATGGTACGGTTTGACAGGATTCGGGGCATAACGCTTCCCGAGATGGGGTTGTACGTCGGTCTTTTGGCGATAGTGGGTCTCTTCGTCGTCGGACAGTGGGGCAACATACAGAGCGGTGTCCGTACGGAGCAGGCGTACGCGGAGATCGTCCGGGTAAAGACGGCGGCGGAGGCATACCGGTCCGCGCCGGCACAGGCGGGCTCCTACGCGAGCATCAGCGTGGAGGTGCTTGCGGACAACGGCTACAACATCGAGCCGTTCACCGACGGTGCCGACGAGAACGTGTACGGGCTCGACGTTTCAGTGGCTTCGAGCAGTGACGTGGATGCCACGATCACCTACCAGTTCGACGCGGAGGCGGATTGCGAGCAGCTCGTGGATCGGCTGACGGATGCAGTTGGCGTCAAGGGGACGCCGGCGTGTTCCGGGACCGGCCCCCATCTGCTCACGTTCGTCATCGAATAGCGACGTAGCGCGACCGCGTCGCCCTCGCCTGCCCGCCCGGACCGGCACGGCGGCGAACGCAACAGAGGATCGGTTTGTCATGCAAGCGGTTGAAATCGTAGCGGTGCTCGGTATCGCGGCGTTGTTGGCGACCACGGGATACCGCGTCGCGAACGAGCGTCGCGACGCAGCCCGCCTGTCGGCAGATTTGAACGCCGTCGCTGCGCTGGCCGCTGCGTATCAAGGAACGACGCCGGATTGCGGTCGGACCCCGGGGCGCCGGGTCGAGGTCGACGACATGCTCGCCGCGCTTGGTGACGCTTGGCACCGTCCAACGGCGCCGGCGGCGTGGAGCGTGCGGTTCTACTCGCGGCCGGCAACGGTGCGAACCAGCTGGCCGCCGTCGGACTCGCCCCGAATCACGGCATCCGCGTTCGACATCGTGCGCGCCCCGGGTGCTCCGCCGGCGGCGCAGGCCATGCTGGCGACGCTGGGCGGTCGGCCTGAAGGCCAGCGCATGGCCGTGGCTTGGCGGCTGGATCGTTCGACGGTGCATGGCGCGCGACGGTCGTTCGCGGCGGGGAGGGCGTTCACGGGATGTTGACCAAGGGAGTGACGCTCGTCGAGATGCTGGTCACACTTGCAGCGGCGTCGCTGCTGCTGCACGGCTACTTCGTGTGGCAAGCGGCCGCGCTCGAGGACGCGGCGGTACAGCGTACGGTCGACGGCATGCTGCTGGTGGATGAAGCTGCGTATGCGTATCACGCCCAGCAGGGGGCTTGGCCCGCTTCGATGGCGGATCTCGTGACCGCAGGCCTGGTGCCAGCGCACCCCGGCGACGCCACTCGGACAATCCTCGCCAACGGCACCGGGGGCGCGTTCGATCTGCAGCCGGTCACTGGCGGCGGCATCAGGATTTCGACCAGGCTTCTCCAGGCGGGCGACCCCAGCGCGGATCGCCTCGCCAAGGCCGTCGTGCGGTCGTTCCCGCATGGCACGGCGGTCGTCGGAAACAAGGTGGAGCTCGTCCGGACCATTCCGCCGGGAGCGCACTCCGATCTCGAAGTGCTGGTGCGCCGCGACGGCTCCCGGGCCATGACGGGGGGGCCGCTCGATTTCGCCGGCAACGGTATCGACGGGGTTTCGGCGGTCGCCTTCGATGCGTCGGTGGTCAACGGGCGGGCCTGTTCCGGGAAACGCATTGCGACGGCTTCCGACGGCGCGTTGATGGAGTGTGTGGCCGGCGCATGGCGACGGACAGGTGCGTCCGGAGGCGGGATTCCGTGTTCCTGGTCGGGCTGGTTGATCGTGGATGTGATCGGCTGGTCGGCACCAAACGTAACGCCGCCATACACTGCGGGAACGGTCATGGCATGGCGTTGCGTAAACGACCGGGTGGCAGAGATAACTTCCGCCCGGTGCAGCTACGCCGGTACCGTATCCCAGGGGCGGGGCAGTCCGACCTTCACCTTGGCGCAATGCGGGTTGGCAAGCTAAACGAAGAGTCCCTTCTCTTCGCCCTGCCCGACGTCCTCCTCCGACATTCCCAGCCACTCGGACAGCACGGCGACATTGTCCTCGCCCACGCGCCGGGCACGCTGGTAGACATCACAGGGCGTGCCTTCGAAGTGAATGGGTAGCCGGTCCGCGTAGGTTTGCCCGAGCACGGGGTGCGGTTCTTCGATCGGCAAGAGAAATCCGCTCCGTCTCAGTTGCGGGTCGGCTTGGCCCAGGTCGGCACCGGTCTGCACCACGCCGGCCGGTACGCCTGCGGCTTGGCAACGCGCCATGGCTTGCGTGGCTGTGAGCGTTTGCGTCCAGGCTGCCACGTTCGATTCAAGGTCGACGCAGTTCGCCCGGCCTTCGGCGGTCTCAAGACTCGGATCGCGTGCCCACGCGGGATCGCCCATGACCCGTCGTAGCGCCTGCCACTGGCCGTCGGTCATGCACGCGATGGCGACCCAGCGTTCGTCGACGACCGCGTCGCTCACAGCACCCGCGCTGGGATAGCAGCCGTGGGGCGCCGCGCAGTCGTACGGCAATCGGTTGCCTGTCGGCTCGGCGGTGCGGTCGTTGGCGAAGTAGTCGAGCAGCGACGGGCCGGTCAGGCCTACGCCGACCTCGAATTGGGAAAGGTCGACCCGCTGTCCGCGACCGGTGTGCCGCCGTGCTTCCAACGCGGCCAGGATGGCGAACGCACCGTGCAATCCAGCGCAATGGTCGTTGTACGAAAACCCGATCCCGATGTCCCTGCGGCCGGGCACACCCGTCAAGTACGTGAGGCCCGCCAAGGCGTGGATGGTCGGGGCGTAGGTCACGAAACTCGACCACGGCCCGGCGGCACCCATGCCGGACATCTGCACGTAGATTGCGCCGGGATTCTCGGGGCTGACCGTGTCGTAGCCCACACCCCAGCGGTCGAGCACACCCACGGAAAAGTTGTCGATGATCACGTCGGCAGCTTCGGCGAGCCGTTTGCACGTGGCCCGGCTCCCCTCGTGAGACATGTCCAGCGCGAGGGAGCGCTTGTTTCGGCTCCAGGTGACGTAGTAAACGCCGTCCGGCGCATTCGCGCCCATGCGGGTCGCGGAGACGACCTTCACCACATCGGCCCCTAGGTCCGCAAGCACCCGCGTGGCGAACGGCCCGGCCAGAACGTGCGTGAAATCCAGAATTCTCACGCCGGTCAGGGGCCGGTCCTTTTGCTCCTTTTGCGTCGCCGTCGCTTCGGGATGTGGCTGTGAGCGAGCAGGTCGCGGAGGCGATGAGTGCGCTAGCTTCTTGACGGCCTCGGTGTCGGCGCCCGCTTCGCCGTATGCGCCAAGCCGCCAAGGTGTATCTTCGAACCGGTACGGTGCACCCGGTCCCTGAACGGACCCCTGGGCCAAGGGATAGTCCACCCACCAGTTCCGGGCTTCGAGTTGGGGATTCTCCGCGACCTTGTCGATTGGCAACACCCAGCCGTACGGCGCGTGGTGGTCCTGGGCTTCGAAGAACAGCTCTTCCACGTCGCGGCTTGCGACCCAGTTGCGCAGCACCTCCATGAACCTGCGGATGTAGTCCCGGCGGTGTTCGGGTTCCTGGTACTTGGGGTCGAGTAGGTCCTCGTGGGCATCCTTCTCGATCAGCCATACCAGTTGGTTGTCGAAACTCGGCGTCGGCGTGACCATGATTGCGCCGCGCTTGGCTGGCATGACGACGTAGGCATTGGTCCAATGCAGACTGCCGCGTCGCGCCAAGACCCGGCCGGCGGCGTTCGGCATCCTGTCGTGATACCAGTACCAGAGCAGAACGTGCTCCAGGCACGACGCGATGCACTCGTGCACGGACAGGTGGACACGTTGGCCGGTGCCGGTGTCGCGTACCCGGTAGAGCGCCGCCAACGTCGCAATGGCGGTGTAGGCACCGGACAGGACGAAATTCAGTTCCCCGAAGGTCTTGAGCGGCGGGGTGTCGGCGTCACCCGTGGTCGCCACCGCGCCGCCCAGTGCGCCAGCCACGAGGTCCGGAGCGAGGTAGTCGCGCCAGGGTCCGTCGGGACCGAACGACGAGGCCTCGACCACGACGAGTTCCGGTCGTCGTCGACGCGCTTCAATGAGGCCCGCTGCGGCGACGCCGAATGCACCGGACGATGCGAGCACGGCATCCGCGCGATCGACGAGTTTCCGCAACAAGCTGCGACCCGCTGCCGTTTCCGGATCGAGGGTCACGAAACGGCGGCTTGAGGCGAAAAACGCGTGCCACAGCGAACCGCCCTGTTCCGCGCCTTCGACCCGGGGCCCACGCCGCCGCAGTGGATCGCCATCCGGCGGCTCCGGCCGGACCACCTCGGCACCGAGGTCGGCGAGCATCTTGGCACCGTAGATGGCGCGTTCGTCGGTGAGGTCAAGGATCCGCAGCTTGTTCAAGGCACCGCGTGACACGGTTTTGTTCTCTTCAACGGCAAGGCGCGACGATCATAGTACGAACGGACGGATTCTGATCGGCGCATCCGGTAAAATGGCGTCCGACGCCGGTGGAGAAACGCCTCGAACCATGGCACGGAACGCAGAAATCGACGGCCAGCGTGGATACAGTTGGACGCGACGAGCCCTGACGATATTGCTGATGGGCGTTTCGACCACCTTCGCCGGGCCGGTATGGGCCGTGGATCTGGCGAAGGCGGTCGCGGACGGAAAGACGTCGCTGGGGTTCCGTTACCGGCTGGAGCATGTAGCCCAGGACGGCATCGACGAAGATGCTCTGGCGTCGACGGCGCGGGCTCGGTTGACCTGGAATTCGGCCGAGACCGACGACTTCAGTTTCGGCATCGAGACCGACTACACCTTGATCCTCGGCATTGAGGACTTCAACTCGACCACCAACGGGCGCACCGAGTACCCCGTCGTCGCGGATCCCAAGGGCTTCGACCTCAACCAGGCGTTCGTCAAGTACGGCAACGGCGACACCACGGTGACCGTGGGTCGGCAGCGCATCAACCACGGCGGCCAACGTATTCTGGGCGGCGTCGCGTACCGCCAGAACGAACAGACCTACGATGCACTGCGCATCCAGGGCAAGGCCGGCGCCATCGACCTCGACTACAGCTACATCCACAACGTCAACCGCATCTTCGGCCCGGGGGATGCGGCGCAGCCGGGCGACTGGTACGGCAATTCCCACGCCTTCCGGGCCACGGCATCGTCCGCCGACGGACACAGCGTGGCGGGCTTCGCGTACCTGTTCGACCTGTCGAACGCCAACGGCCCGCCCAACTCGAACGCCACCTACGGCGTGGACTATCAGGGCAGGTTCGAAGCGCTGACGCTGAACGCCGCGCTGGCACGCCAGAGCGACTACGCCGACAACCCGATGTCCTACGACGCGCTCTACTACTCGATACAGGGGGTTGCCACTCTGGGCGCGTTGACGTTGACCGGTGCCATCGAAGTCCTGGGCAGCGACGCCGGCGCCGCCGGATTCCGCACCCCGGTCGCCACGCTGCACAAGTTCCAGGGCTGGACGGACCGGTTCCTCGCGACCCCGGCCATGGGCGTTCGCGACACTTGGTTCAGCATCGCCGGAAAGGTTGGCAACGCCACGGTGACGGGTGTCTTCCACGACTTCCAGGCCGACGAAGGCGGTGCGGACTACGGGTCGGAGATTGGTCTGGCGGTTACCTGCCCGCTGCGCGAAAACCTGTCCTTCCTGTTCAAGACGGCGCAGTACTCGGCGGTCGAACATGCCAGCGACATCACCAAGCTCTGGTTGATGCTGGATTGGAAGTGGTGAGCGCCCTAGGCGCCTATTGGTGGCGTATCGTCCGAGACACCAGTTCCGCTTTCAAGGAGTCGCGCGCTTCGTTCCATCGCTTGGTTAGGACGCAGAAGTCGACCGGCGTACCGACGGCTACTTTGCGGGGAACCCCTCCGGGGCTGTCGAGCGGTGCGAGGAACAACCTAAGCGCTTGCTCGGGACTCAGCGTCTCGTCTTCGCCGACGATCTGCCCCTCCGACGTTCGGCGCGCCACCGCCGCACGCATGGCGCCCCAGGGATCGGGGTCGCCGTAGGGTGAGTCCGTCCCGCCGCCAAGGGGGATGCCCGCTTCCAGGAAGCCGCGGCACCGATAGAGGTTGTCGTGGTCTTCGCCGGGAACGTCCCGGAGGTAACGATCGCCCCGCTCCGCGATGAAGTTGGGCTGCGTGACGACGGTGACGTGGCGCCCATCGCCGGAAACCTCCTGCAGGAGCCGCATGGTCGGCGCGTCGGTAACCGAGGCGTGTTCGATGCGGTCTCCGGGCAGTGTGCCAGCATGGCGTAGCGCGGCCAAGGCAAATACCAGCTCCGTGCGCGTCACGCAGTGAAATGCGACGGGCCGCCCGCGGCGGTGGGCTCGGTCAACGCGTTGTTGGAGGGCGTCCAAGTCCGGTAGGGCCGCGTCGTCCAGCATGATCTTCAACGAACCGGTAGGGAGCGACTCGTCGCCCATCAGGTTGACGTGTTGATGCAGATCCAGGTGACGGTAGAGTTCTTGGGTAGTCTCGTCGTTCGTGTAGGTGGCGTCCGTGATGCCCGTGATGCCGTAGCCGGCCAGCAAGCGTGACGTCTCCTCCACTGCGGGGACGAGGTCGCCGTCTTCGGCGAGCCGTTCCCGTAACAATCCATCCAGCCTGAACAGCTGCCCGTTCGCCGTTTCGATGCCGAGCCGGCGGCTGGCGAAGGAGTTGACGAACCACATCTTTCCCGAGCGGTGCTGGATACGAACCGGCCGGTCGCCTCGGATTTCGTCGAGGGTGTGGCTATCGAGCATCCCGGCGACCGACTCGTGGTAGCCCACACCGCGAATCCAGTCTTCACCGACGGCGGCCTCCAAAGCCGCTTCAAGTTCAATCCGCGTCGTTACGGACGGCGGGCCGCACGCCACGGAACGCCGGGCGGCGGCCAGTGCGAAGAGGTGGATGTGGTGGTCGTTCAGCCCCGGTAGCAAGGCACCACCTCGAGCGTCGAAGCTGTCTTCGCCAGAGAAGGCGAGACCGTGGCCGATCTCGACGACCCGACCGTCGCGGCAGCGCAAATCCAGGTTGGCGGTTCCACCGACTTCGGCGTTGACGATCAGAAACGCCCCATGCTCGCCGATAGCGTCCGACGCCATTGCGCTGTGTTTCGGTCGGCTTACTCGGCGGCGAGCTTAGCACACAGGTACCTCGAACCGATGGGACACCCACCTCCGAACACCCACCGAGAACCGAAGGACAGCTTGCCTTGAGGAGTACAATCTTGCCGAGCTAGCGGATCGGATGCCGGCCGTGAGATCGATGACGCTTGTGGAACTCGCCGCCCGCCTCGGTTCGACCGCGGGTTACGAGTCCCTATCGACCGCCGCAGGAACGCCATGGGTGGCTGTCTGTCTCGACGGCCAGCCGTCGCCGTCATTTCACGCCCAACCGAATTGCCCGGTGGTTGGCATCTGCGAAAGCAACGAACCGCCCCGCGACGAGATCCCCGACGTAGTCGACGTTGTCGTGGCACCGGAAGAAATGGCGATGGTCACCGGCGCGATCAATCGCAATCCAGTTGCCGCCTCCGTCTTGGTGCGCCTGCTCCGACACAACGCCCGGGTCGGTGCCCCGGATTCCGGGTTCGCCGAATCACTGGCGTACTCCACCCTGCAACACGGGGCCGAGTTCCGGGCTTGGCTCGCCGCCCGGGCACCCCGCTCGCCGCGCCCTGAGCCGGACACGCCGGTGGTGCTTATCGAACGCCAAGACGACGTGTTGCGTATCACGCTCAATCGGCCCCACAAGCGCAATGCCTATTCCGCGAGCCTTCGCGACGGCCTTTGCGAAGCCTTGGAACTCGCCATGGCCGATGACTCGGTTCAACACGTCGTGCTGGACGGTGCCGGTGCCTGCTTTAGCGCCGGCGGCGACCTTGACGAATTCGGCGAAGCGACGGACGCGGGCGTCGCGCACGCTTCCCGGATGGCGCGCAACGCCGGTGCGCTGATCGACTGCCTGCGGAATCGCATCGAGGCGAGGCTGCATGGCGCGTGCATCGGCGCGGGCATTGAATTGCCGGCCTTCGCGGGACGGGTGGTGGCCGCCGAAGATGCGTTCTTTCAGCTCCCGGAAGTCGGCATGGGGCTCATTCCGGGGGCCGGCGGAACGACCAGCATCCTGCGCCGAATCGGCAGACGCCGACTGTCGCACATGGCGTTGACAGGCGCGAGGATCGACGCCCGCACAGCCCTCGGCTGGGGGTTGATCGACGCCGTGGAGAAGCGGTCTGGCCTATAGGTCCACGTCGTCTCGAATCGGGTGCTCGAAGCATAGGACGCGTCCGTCGGGATCCCGGACCTCCAATTGCTTCATGCCATAGAAGGCGACGAATGGGCGGTCCAAGTCGACGCCGTTGGTGACGAACCGTTCGTGCAGGACATCGACGTCCTCGCAGAGGAAATACAGGGCGATATCGCTCCGGTTTTCGGCCAACCCTGCCAAGCGTTCCGGGTCGGCTTGCTCCAGCATGATTCGCGCACCCTCCATGGCGAGCATGCACCAGGCCAGTCGCCCGTCCGGGTCGTAGCGGTTCGTCAACGTGAATCCGAGTTGATCGCAGTAGAACGCGCGGGAGCGCTCGATATCGCCGGTGAATAGCAGGGGCAGGGGTGCGTGCACGTTCTCCTTGGGCGACGTGAGCCTGTCCTTGACCACCCGCCGCAGCAGCTTGCCGGTCTCGTTGTACGGCAGTTCGCCCCAGAACTCGATGACCTCGGGTACCCGAGAGGAACGCATGTGAGCCTTGACCCAGTCTTTGAGCTCCTCGGCCAGCAATGCGTTGGCGGGCGTGTCGCTTTTCACGACGACCACGCTGGCGACGGCCTCGCCCCATTCCTCGCTGGGGATGCCGACCACCGCCGCGTCGGTCACCGCCTTGTGGGCGATCAGCATGTCCTCGATTTCGCCGGGCGACATGTTTTCGCCGCCGCGGACGATGACGTCATCGGCGCGGCCATCGAGGAACAAGTAGCCGTCGGCGTCCAGGAAACCCGCATCACGGGTGGGAAACCAACCATCGGTATCCACAAGGCTGCCGCGATCCTCGTATTCGCCCGACACCTGCTCGCCGCGGACATGTATCTCGCCGCGCTGTTCGGGTCCGAGAACCTGCCCATTCTCGTCGCGCACTTCGATTTCGATGCCGGGCAGGGGAATGCCGACGGAGATGAGCCGCCGACGCGCATCCGGGTCTTCGCTCACTGCAGCGGTACGGTGTTCGTCCGGACCGAGCACGGTGATCGTGGAACTCGTCTCGGTAAGCCCGTAGGCATTGGTGAAGTCGGTGTCGGGAAACAGCGCCATGGCTTTTTCGACGACTGCCAGCGGCATCTTGCCGCCGCCGTAGGACAGGGACTGGAGGTGATCCATGCCGGCGGTCTCTTCGCCCTCGAGGGCGTCGACGATCCGCGCCAGCATGGTGGGCACCACGAACGCCGTGGTGATGCGTTCGTGGCGCGCGGTTTCGATCCAGCCGTCGGCGCTGAAGTTGGCAAGTTGCACGACCCGTCGCCCGGCGTAGACGGAACTCAACGCCGCTGCGATGCCGGCGATGTGGTACGGCGGCACGCAGACCAGCGCCGCTTCGTCCTCCTCGGCGGACATGAACTCCACCGAACTGACGATGTACGAGACCAAATGCTTGTGACGCAGCACGGCCGCCTTGGGGACACCCGTCGTGCCGCTGGTGAAGAGCAGCACGCCGACGTCGTCGGGATCCATCGAGCGCTGCTCGTGTTCGCCTCCCCCGGCGCGGGCGACGTCGAGGAAAGACTGCCTGGAGAGGGCTTCCACGCCTTCGCGATCCCGGAAGTCGGCGAGGCGGTCGTCGTCGGTGATGAGAAAGGCAGGCTGAACGCGCGTAAGCAGCGCGTCGATCTCGTCGCTGGTAAGGCGGTAGTTGATGGGTACGTAGGGCACGTTGGCCCAGCCGCTCGCGAACAGCGCGACGGGTACCGCCAGGTTGCTGACGTCGAGCATGGCCACCCGGGATGCGCCGGACTCCCGGATGCGGTGCGCGGCAGCGCCGGCGGCGTCGTAGAGTTCCTGGTAGGTGATCGAGGAGCCTTCGGCAGGGTCTGTGAAGGCGATGCGATGGCCGAACCCGGACGTGGCCATCTCGAGGAGCATCATGGTGTTCACGGGCTAGGGCTCCGTGTGAAAAGACCGGAAGCGGTCAGTCGGTCTTGGGTAGCTTCTTCGCGTCCTTGACGGTGAGCGCGGCGTCGCCCGACGATAGCGAACCGTCCCCGGCCTTGACGCAAAGAACCTCCAGCGAACCGTCCCCGTTGACGTAGCGTTTGCCGATCGCGGTTCCGTCGGAATGGCCCGGGTCCACGGCACCGCCGTTGGTGCCGTCTCCTTCGACCATCGGCGCGCCACCGCAGGACAGTTGGACATCTCCGTCCGGAGCGGAGATCACCATGATCTCGGTCGTGCAGACGGCGCTCTTTAGACGTTTACCGGCGGACAAGGTCGGCATGACTCCCCTTCGAATCTCTCGGTGTTTCACGAAAACGCAGCATTGTACCCAAAACCGGATCGAGTGGGCCCCGTCCGGCCAAGGGTCAGCAACTTCGTTGCGTGCCTCCGCCGGCCGCGGCGGCGCCGTTCATCCGGAACGCGCCCCGCTCGGGGGCGGCGGATTCCCACACGGACCGGAGTGGTGGTGGAACAGCTTCATCTCGCCGCTCTCGGCGATGTAGCCGTTGGTGGCGGCGCAGATCGAACCGGGGAGTTCCTCGTAGCAGGTCACCATCACGACGTCGCCGACCACGATTGCCTTGGCGTTGTAGAAGTCGATTCCGGGCTGCTCGGGATTGCTTAGGATTCGCCGCCAGCTTTCGAGGATCTCGCGACGACCGGTGATGGTCGGCCACCCGGGATGGACGCAGAACGTCGCGTGATCGGCGGCCCACAGGCGCTGCATCGCCTCGATGTCCTTCTGCACGAACGCCATGTAGAAGGTGTCGTTGGCGAACAACGCATGCTCCTCGGCATTCATGTAAGCAGCCGGGTGGCGTAGGCGACCGTACCCTTGGTCAGCGTGTGTCGTTGGCGAAAGTTCTCGATGGCCGTCGCGGGCGGTGTGCGCGATGCCTGCCAGGAGTTGAGGCCGTCGTACCAGGTGCATAGCAACATGCGGCCCGTCGGGGCTGTCGTGTCCTGCTGGCGGAACAGTCCCTGTGGCTCGGCTTGATATTGGTCGACGTTCTCGAAGGTCTTCCACGCCTCAAAAGACAGGGCGGCGATCTCGTCCACGTCCTTGTGATCGACCTCGAAGAACCGGAACACGTACAACCCTTCCCGCGTGCGCGGCGCGTATTCCGTTGGCCGTACCGTCGGTTCGAGCAGAAGCGTGTTTGCCGCGACGACTTCGTCCATCCCGGCGATCGCGTCGTGGACGTTGTCGACGTCGCCGTAGCTAACGACGATCAACTCGTTGGAGGCGACGCCGAAGAGGCCGTGGAATACACCCCAGAAGCCGGCTGGTTCCACACCGGTATCCTGCAATGCTCGGTAGGCAGCCCCGTAGTCGCGCCCGCGGGCACTGAGCCGTGTAAACGCATAGGCCATGGGCTCCTCGAGGTCGGACGGGGGAAGCGGAGTATATTGCATACTCCCTGGAGTCACGCGGGGACGGTCTGGCCGCATGACCATTCAGCCGGGCAAGACCGGGATCAAAACGCCTGTCCTCGCGGTTGTGGGGGTGACAGTCGTTCTGTTTGCCGTTGTCGCGGCGTGGTTCTTCGCCGACCGGCGGGGTGACCCTGCTTACCGCGAACCGGACTCGGTATCCGCCTCCTCGGTCGTCGCGGGCGTACGGGCTCCCCCGACGACATTACCCGGCATTGCGACGATTCCGGACGATTTCGAGCGCAATGCGTTGTTGTACGAGTTCATCGCCGATGCCGACCGGAACCTTATCGAGCAACACTTGGCGACGATGGTCGATCTTCCGGCAAATCCGCACCGAGGGGATGTTGTCCGAGTGCTCTACGTTCGCTACGCGGCGCTCGATCCGGTCCTTCCGGTTCGAAAAACACCGGGCGCGCCTGATCTCGGAAGTATTCTCCCGGTGGTCGCGGATTTACGACCTGACGTACATCGGTGGTTCTCGGGGACGGGTCTTCCGCGGCGACTCGAGCTACGACAACGCCGATGTTGCAGCAAACGCGGCCGTGGCTCTGCCGGGCGGCGTTGTACGGGATGCGGCGCTGGCCGGTGTCATGGCCAATGTGGTTGGGCGGGACGACGCGCTCGCGGAGCGGCTGTTTTCCGGGCTCGGCTCGTCGCGCTACCGCGCCTGGTCGGCTGCGCGCGGACGTGCTCTGGGCCGAATCGGTCGCTTCGGAGGAGTTCCTGCAACGTCCGGAGATCGCGAACATCCTGGTGAACGTGGCTCCAGATCATGGCATCGAGGTTCTGTTGCGTCGTGATCCCAGTCCCGCCCGTGACGAGGCGATTCGAGTTGCGCTGGCCCGTTCCATCGCGTTGAGGGCCTTGACCGGCGAGCATTGCCGAACGCCTCCTCGCCGCGTTTCGTCTGTCGACACCCGGCGGACGGCGGCCAGGCGCTATACCTACGTGGCGCTGGTCCGACCGACCCGGAAGAGGTCGGCGCAAAAAAGGACTTCCTCGCGCTCTGTCGGCACGAGTTCGACCAATAGAGCCGCGCCGCGTGGCATTGGGTGGAACCATCGCCCTCGTCTTGGGGCATGTCTGTGGCAAACTTGCCGCCCTTTTGAGCCGAGGAGGTGTGCGGTGAACGGTGCGGAGAGTGTCATTCGAACCCTCATGGCCCATGGCGTGGACACCTGTTTCGCGAACCCGGGCACCTCCGAGATGCACCTGGTTCAGGCCATCGATGCGGTGCCCGAATCGCGCGCGATACTGTGCCTTTTCGAGGGCGTCTGCACCGGCGCGGCGGACGGCTACGGGCGCATGAAGGGCGTGCCTGCAACGACATTGCTGCACCTTGGCGCGGGTCTCGGAAACGGCATCGCGAACCTGCACAACTGCCGTCGGGCGGGCACGCCGCTCGTCAACATCATCGGCGACCACGCGATCCACCACGTCGCCTACGACGCACCGCTGACCTCGGACATCGAAGCGGTCGCTAAACCCGTGTCGAATTGGATTCGCACCTCGCGAACCAGCGACGGTGCCGGCCTCGACGCCGCCGATGCCGTCCGGGCGGCGTTGGCTCCCAACCCCGACCCTCGAGGCGGCATCTCGACGCTGATCCTGCCCGCCGACTGCGCCTGGGGCCCGGGACGGGTAGCCCCTAAGGCCAACGGATTCGAGGCAGCGGTTGCCAAGGCCCGGGTGCCGACCGAGGTGATCGAATCGGCGGCGCGGCAGATCGACGCGGACACGATGCTGTTCGTGGACGGCAACGGCCTCGGCGTATCGGGCGTCACGGCGGCGGGCCGTATCGCTGCGAGGACGGGCTGCTCGGTTTACTCGCCCACGTTCCCGGCCCGGGTCGAGGCGGGTCCGGACCTTCCACTGGTCAACCGACTGCCGTATTTCCCGGAACAGATCCTGCAGCTATTGGGGACGGTTCGAAGACTCGTTCTCGTCGGTGCCGAACGACCGGTCAGTTTCTTCGCGTACCAGAATCTGCCGAGCGATCTGGTACCGGATGGCTGCGAAGTGATCCGCGTGGCGCACCGGCACGAGGACGTGGCCCGTGCACTCGCCGACATGGCCGAAACGTTGGCGGCGCCTCCAGCCGAAACACCCGGCGAGCGAAGGCCGGAGGTCCCTGACGGTCCTCTGCGGGTCCGCAGCATCGCCGCGATTCTCGCCGCTCGGGCACCGGACAACTGCATCGTCGCCGTAGACTCCGGAGGCGGCGGCGCAGCCTATGGCGTGTTGCAGCGTTGCGTGCGGCATACCTGGCTCAATCTCACCGGGGGCGCTATCGGCCAAGGCGGGCCGGCAGCCGTCGGTGCCGCCGTCGCATGTCCGGACCGCCCGGTACTGGCATTGCTGGGCGACGGGGGTGCGATGTACACCAACCAGTTCCTGTGGACTGCGGCCAGGGAGAACCTCGACTTGGTCTCGGTCATCTTCTCCAACCGCCAGTACAACATCCTTGAAGTCGAATACCGACGTCTCGGCGTCAACGAGATCGGCGAACGGGCCGCTAGCCTCTTCGACCTGTCCGGGCCGGACCTGGACTGGGTTGCCCTTGCCAACGCCCAAGGCGTTGCGGGAACGCGGGCAGAGACCGGCGAGGAGTTTGACAAGAGCCTATGCGATGCGTTGGCGGAAGGCGGCCCGCATCTGATCGAAGCGGTTCTCTAGCTTGGGGGGGGGGGGAACGCCATCGGCCCTCGTGCGCCGCCTGATCCCCAGGCATGACAGGGAGACATCTCTCCCGGTCTCCCGGTCGCGCACGACACTTCGCGCCACGATCCGATACTCCGCCATGCGGGGCTGCTTGCCCCGGAGCGTGGTGTCCCGCGCGGTGGCAGCCTCCCGGCCGTTGGTGGTAGGGCCCTGTCCGCGCGCTACTGCGGACATGCCGAACGGTGCCTTGCGATGCGTCGACCGCCATGCTGCGCTGCGCAGCAGGGCACGTGCACCCGAGGTGCTCTCACACATCGGCGTCAGCCGACCATATCGCACATGGCGACGTTGTGATTGCGCGGCACCATAGCACGGCTTCACCACGCGGCGCCGGCATCACGGAAATGCTTAGCAGATCCAGGCCGCCACTGGCCTGGAGGCCGATTTGGCGCCCCATCACTACCGGATTGTGCGCACTTACCTGATACACCACTGCGCGCATGCGACACTCTGAGACGACCGGCTCGTAGTGGCGAGGCCCCTACTAGCTTTGTGGCCCGGTACCTGACCTGTTTTGCGCGCCAACGCATCGCCGGGGATTAACACAAGACCCGGCGCTAGTCGGGATCTTTCGCGGGTCTCTCAAACCAAACAACGAAGGCTCACCATGCCATTTGTCCGCAGCATCAACGCCGGGCATGTACGTCGAAGTTCTTGACGACCGGCCCTACGGCCAAGGTCCCAATCGTTCTCAATCCGGCCCCTGTAGTTCGGATCGAAGAAGCGGCAGAGATGAAAATGCTCCTTTAACGAAGTTCACTGGCGCGATCTTCGCCCGCGATGCGTGCGCTTGGTGGTCTTAGGGTTACCAATCCGTTAGTCACGGGCGCCGCCGTGGCGCAATTTCTCTTGGCACGCTGTGCCAGTGCGTTCCGAATCCCCAGGGTTGCCCGCCGCCAACGCCGCCCCACTGGGGCCTCCATCGTCGAAGACCCTACCTACGCTAGGACGCCCCAACCCCAAACGGTGCTAGTCGCCAGCGAGGGCGGCGACTGGGTCGAGTCGGGACGCCCGGCGCGCGGGGACCATGCCCGCGACGAGACCCGTGGCCATGGCGCAGAAGAGGGCGACGGGCACGAACCAGCCGGCGAAGGCCACTGGAACTTTCATCAGGCCGGTCGGCGTTGCCATCTCGGCGACCGCAGCACCGGTCCAGTAGCCCAGCAGGAGCCCGATCACCCCCCCGGCCAACGCCGCCAAGGCCGCTTCGGCCAGGAACTGCACGGCGATGTCCCGGCGGCGCGCCCCCACGGCCATGCGGACGCCGATCTCCCGCCGCCTCGTGCCCACCGAGACGAGCATGGTGGCCATCATCCCTAAGAGGCCCGCCGCCAGCGCGACCGCCGCGATGCCGGCCTGAACGCCTGGATGCAGGCGCCACAACCTGTCGTATGCCTCGACCCTGTCGACGTCAATCGCGACGTTGAAACCCTCCCGGCCGTGCCGCCGGATCAGCAAGTCGCGGATCGCCGCCGCTGTCTCTCGGACGGCGGCCGCATCGGCGACCCGGGCTTCGATGGTCAATGGACCGAAGACGACGGATGTGAAGGTCGTGTCACCGATGACGAGGGTCTCCGGTTCGCCGCCGTGCGGCGCCAGGAGTTCCAGGCCGGTATGGAAGGGAACGAAGGCGACATCGCCGAACATCGCCAGCATGGGCTCCACCATGTCCGCCGACAATTCGGAATGCGCGGGCAACGGCGATTGGTCAAGAACGCCCTTCACGAGGAACGGAATCCCGGCGATCTGCACATGCTCGCCGATGGGGTCGACCCCCGTCTCGAACAGCGCCTCGGCCACCGTAGGGCCGAGCACCACGACCTGCTCGCGGAGCTCCGAGTCTTCCGCCGCGAGGTAGGCCCCGTTGGCCAACGGCCAGTCCTGCTGGTCGATGCCGACCGGTTCCGCCCTCGTTGTCGCATGCACTTCCGTGTCTTCCGAGACGGCACCCCGCTGCAAGACCAGCGGACCTTTGGTCGAAAGGAAGACCCGCCGCACGTTCCTGACTTCCGACCTGATCGCCTCGGCATCCTCGGGCGCAAGTTGAACCGCAGCGGCCTTCAACCTCCCCAGCGCATTCACCGTGATCTTGGTGGCATCGACCATCTCCAGGGTCTTGCGCTCGATCCCCTCCGCCAGACTCAGCAGCGCGACCACCGACGCAACGCCGACGGCAACGCTGAGTACCGACAAGGTCGGGCGCAGCGGACTCGCGACGAGGGACGACAGTGCGTCGCCAATAGAGGCCATCGCCGCAGGGCGCCCGACTTGTCCTTCCGAACCGGCAGGTGCCCCTCCCGGTGGGGGAGTATGCGGCTTCTCGGCGTCATGCAGGGAATCCGCCGCCACGCGCCCGTCCCGAAGCTCGATTCGGCGATCGGCTGCGGCCGCGACCGCCGGGTCGTGGGAGACCATCACCACGGCATGGCCCCGCGCCGCGAGGCCCTTGAGCAGCGACAGCGCTTCCTCGCCTTGGCCGGAATCCAGCGCACCCGTGGGTTCGTCCGCAAGGATCACCCGAGGGCCGTTCATCAGCGCCCGGGCGATCGACACCCTTTGGCGCTCGCCCCCCGACAACTCCGCGGGACGATGATCCAGCCGCCCGCCCAAGCCCAGCGACTCCAGCAACTTCGCCGCTCGCTGCGCTTTCCGGTCTGAACCCAAACCGGCGTAGCGCGCCGGCAGCTCGACGTTCTGGCGAGCGGTCGCCGACTCCAGCAGGTTGAAAGCCTGGAACACGAAGCCGAACTCGTCGCGCCTGAGGCCCGCGAGTTCGTCCCCTTCCAGAGCCGTGACATCCCTTCCGGCGAAGCGGTACGCGCCCCCGGTCGGGCGGTCCAGGCAGCCGAGGATGTTCAGCAGCGTGGACTTGCCGGACCCTGACGGGCCGGTGATGCAGACGAACTCGCCGGCGTCGACGACCAGCGAGACGTCCGCAAGGGCCTGCGTGCGGACCGCGCCCTCCTCGTCGAACACGCGGTCGACACCACGCAACTCGATCAACGGGGGACGTGTCCGATGCTGGTCGTTTCTCATTGGGGCCGGCTCCTAATCGGGGAAGGCAATGCTCCTGCGGTCAGCAAGGCCGCAGCATGACGACAGCGTCAAGTTATGCTGAGGATCGCGACACCTCGCACCGAAAACGCAGGCGCTTGATCGACGAATCGGGGTTTTGGCGACAGCGCTGATCCAGCGCAGCCGGGCGGTCTGATTATGGGTCTGTCGGGTAGAATGGGTCGAGGCATCCGCAACATATTGATTCACGCAAAACGCGACGCCTCAGTCGCGGTGCTTGTTCAGACTCATCCGGGTATCGTGCTTAGTTGTCAACCCGTTCGGCGTAAGATGCGGGATCGAGGGCTCGATCCCGCATCCAGGCTCCACGAGCCGGCCCTAGGACGCCACCCAGCAAGTCGAGCTGCCAGGGTACTTGAAGCTGTGGATGATGCCGTCGTCGTGCAGGGATTCGACACCAGCGAAGCTACCGACAGTGCCGTAGTAGTCAGCGCAGGCATTGTCCTCGTACACCTTGAATCCGCCGCCTTAGGCCGTGGCGAACTGGGCCTGGCCGAGGGCGAAGAAGACGGCGGCCACGGCAGCCGCGTTGCGTAAAAGGATCATCGGTTTCATTGGTTGATTCTCCTCAAAATCCGAACCAAGATGCCCGCAACCTAGCACCGGACCTGGTTGCCGCCAACCGCCGGTCGATGATTGTGGTGCATGATGCCTATTCGCAAAACGCACCTGATTCACTCTCACCTGGGACACTTTGAGGGCGGGAAGCCGCTACAATGGAGATTTGTGTGACTTGAGCTGGAAGATGCCGTCAAACCAAGACGCGTTTCTCGTGCGTTCCCCGTTTCGAATGTCGTCCGGCCCGCGACAAGAACACGATGGTTTCTGGCGCGAACGTCGGCGGTGCGCTGTCCGGAATCGGCCACACCGTCCCTCGCCGAATCGACTGCTCCCAACCACGGTGGCCGCATGCGCCGCTCTCGGCATGTTCACGGCGTCCGCCGCTACCAACGACCCGGACTCCCGGGAGATACTGGTCATGGGTGCTGCCGGCTTCAGCCACGAAGACATTCGGGATGTCGAACGTGTGCGCAGTGTGCGCCGCGCGACGGCAACCTATCGGGAACGCATGACGATCCGCCACGGCGGGGCGGACCTCGAAGCCTCGGTCATCGCCCAGGAGGGCGAACCGACGGCGGCGTTGTCCGCCAACGCGGCATGGCCGCTCGAAACCGGCAGGTTCATCACCGAAGCCGACGGCGTCGATGCGAAACGCGTCGCAGTGATCGGCGGCCCGGTTCGCGATCGGCTGTTCGGTACGGAGGCAACCGCGATCGGCAAGGACATCCTCATCGGCGACGAATCGTTCACGGTGAAGGGCGTGCTCGGCCCCCATCCGCCTTTCGTGGACGCCGACCTTCCCGACGACGCGTACATCCGATCGGCAATCCGCGTGTACGTTCCGCTTCGAACGGGCGTCGAGAGTCTTTTTAGAGAAACGCGGCCAACACTCCTTCGAGTGTTCGTCAAGGACTCCGAACTCATCGGCCAGACCATCGCGGAAATTCGCGAACTGCTCGTCGGACGGCACGGGCAGGCCATCCACCTCGAGCCGGCATCGCCACGCGGGTCTCCCGGTCCCTAGCCCGTTAGGTTTCCGCACGGGAAGCCGTTCGTCATCGCGCCAACGCCGCGACCGGGTCGAGCCCCGCCGCCCGGCGGGCCGAGCCGATCAGGTTGTAGGACTGGAACACGAACCCGAACGACTCCCGGCGCAGCGCGGCCAGCTCGTCTGCGCGCAACCGGCCGACGTCCCCGCCTCGGAACCGGTACGTCCCGGCGGTCGACCGGTCCAGGCAGCCGAGGATATTCATGAGCGTCGACTTGCCGGACCCGGAGGGACCCATGACGGCGACGAATTCGCCAGGTTCGATGCGGAGCGTCACGTCGGACAGCGCCCTAGTCGTGACACCCCGGCCCCGTGGACCCGCGCGGCGGTACAGGCGGCCTACGCCGGCGAGTTCGATCAGCGGCGGTTCGGGACGGGCCACGTCGAAGAACCGGTAGGTGCTAGCCGCCGCCGACTGCGGCGAGAAACGCGACTTTGTTGTCGAGAACCGCGTTGCGCCCGACCAAAAGCGCGTCCTGGGCACCGAGCAGCGCACCCGACCGAGCAGGACCGTGCCCGCCAACGCCACCTCCACGAGTGTTGGGCGACCGAGTTCTGCCGCAAAAACGACTCGAACACACGGGTGACCGCTACCGTGTGGGCGGCGTCGCTGGCGTAGTCCGTCAGGCCGAAGCGCGCTGCCAAGTCGATGAGCACGGGTTTGTCCGGCTTGCGCGCCGCGATTGCCCCGTGTGTCGTACCCGGTGAACACACGCGCGCACTCGGGGCGACACCGGAACCGCCGCCGACGACCAGCGCGGGCTCCCCCTCCTCGTCTTTGCCCCTTTTGTCATACCTATTCTCCCCCCGCGCCAAGACAATCGCGATTTCGGCGTTGGCCACTATAGTATGGGCGAGGGTTATGCCCCTTTGGTGTGCGCCGTACGGTTTTGGAGGTTTGATCCCGGGCCGGGTCGCGGGCGCACTCACGGAACAACGGGTCGCTGGGACGGGCGTGCCCCCCGTTTTCCAGGCAGCTAAGTCCGACTTCAGTCCGCCCCCATCGCGCGAACGGGGTCCATCCCGGCCGCCCGGATCGCCGGCACGACCGCCGCTGTGACGCCGACCAACACCGCTACCCCAGAAACTACGGGCAAGAACCAGGGGGCGAATGCACGTCGAACAACTTCCCAACCGCAGGACCCGCCACCCACGCCATCGCCATGCCGCCCATAGCACCGACGATTCCGACGACCGCAGCCTCGATGAGGAACTGCCCGATGATGTCGCGGCGCCGGGCACCCACGGCGGCGCGCAGGCCGATCTCTGACGAGCGCGCCCCGATCGCCGCCAGCATGCTCGCCATCACGCCGAGGCCGGATACGATCAACGCGACCGCGCCGATCCCGCCGAGCACTAGGTATTCTTGTCGCTGCAGGTTCCGGCTTAAGCCGAGCATCTGGGCATGGACTAGGAGGCTGACGCCATCTTGCCCATGGCGCCGGAAGAGCAGATCCCGAATGTCACGCGCGGCGGCCTCGGCGTGTGATGCGTCGTCCACGTATGCATCGATCGATACCCGGGCATCCTGGGGAAACAACACATCGGCAGCGGCCCGGAAAGGCACCCACGCCGACCGTACTTCTCGCACTGGGGAGGAGGCGTAGGCTGGCCCATGTCGGATGGGAGGCGGTGCCAGCACCGCCTTGACCTGAAACGGCACGCCTCCCACGAGCGCGGTCTCGCCGATGGGATCCCGTGACGCCTTCGAGAATGAGATTGACCGGCGCGAGCGCCTCCCACGAGCGCGGTCTCGCCGATGGGATCCCTGTCCGGTGCGAACAACCCCTGGCGGAGTTTGGGGCCGATCACGATCACGGGATCGCCTCGATCCTGGTCGCGTTGCGACAGCAGGATGCCGCGTTCAACGGGATACGGTTCGTACATGAACTCCGGAACTTCGACACCTCGTTCCGCGCTCACCTCGGCATCAACCCGGCGATCCTGGTACTGGATGTCGTAACTACCGAACAGCGCTGGGACGGTCGCGCGGATGTGCGGAACCTCGTGGCTGATCGCGTCGGCGTCCCTCGAAGTCAATACAACCGACAGGCCGGATATGCTGATGCGGTCCGCGCCCAGGCGGCCGATGAACTGCCTGGTGGCTTCGTAAGCGCCTTCCGCCACCCCGAGCACCGACGTCATGCATCCTACACCGAGGCCAACGCTCAGCACGCTGAGGGTCGAACACAGTGGCGTGGTGAGCAGGCTGCCAACCGCCGCACGGGCGGCCCGCGCAAGGCCGTCCACAATTTCACCGCGCCGAGTCGTTCGGCGCGCTGTTGGATTCGCGACTGCTCGGTACCGGCCGCTCCAGTATCGGACTTGATGCGTCCGTTGCGCATCTCGACGCGTCGCGTCGTGGGAGGCGATCAGGACTGCGTGACCTCGCTGGGCCAGGTCCGCGAACAACTTGAGCAGGACCGCCTGCTGGTTCGTGTCTAGTGCGCCTGTAGGCTCGTCGGCGAGTACTACGCGGGGCTCGTTCATCAGCGCCCGCGCCAAGGCAATGCGCTGCCGTTCGCCGCCGGACAGTTCGGTGGGCTTGTGCTCCCGCCGCGCCGCCAAGCCAAGGGAACGGAGCAGGTTGTCGGCGCGTTGCCGGCGATGCACCGCATCCATAGCTGTGTAGGTCGCCGGCAACGCAACGTTCTCCCGGGCGCTGCGCCGCTCCAGCAGGTTACCGGCCTGAGATACTAGGCCGATTTCCTCGCGGCGGATTGCTGCGCGCCGGTCGTTGTCGAGACCGGCCACGTCGACTCCAGCAAACCGGTACCTGCCGGCGGTCGGTCGATCAAGACAGCCGAGAATGTTGATCAACGTCGATTTTCCACAACCCGAGGGGCCGACTAGGCAGACCAACTCGCCGGCACGGACCTGAAGAGACAGGTCGTCCACGGCGCATATCGGGTCGCCACCGTCGCCCTCGTATAGACGAGTGACCCCTTCGAGATGAATTTAGCGGCGGATCGCGCGGCGCGGACACTTAGTCAGCCGCCGGGAATCGTCGAGATCTCCATGCGGACGCTGTTGCCGCAACGGGCCTCGACGCGACTGCGGATCTCCTCGGCCGTCTCTTCTATGCGATTCTGATCGTTCACTAGCACCCGCATTTTTGCCAGGCTGCCGCCGAACTGCGACACGGCAGGGCGAGCCGGGCAAAGGCTCCCTGCGACGGCGAGCTCTTGATCAAGTGGTATCGGCGGACGGCGGTCGCTCGGCGACTCTACTGACATGTCTTTAGTGCGTATTCCCGACGTTTCGCGCCAAGCCCTGCTTTCGAACAGGTCGGATGCGGAACTGAACGGGATGTAGATCCGGGTTGCCAGCGCGGTTGCGGCACGCTCGGGATCCGGTAGCTTCACGCCTTCGAACGGTGGATGCGGTCCAAGCACGCCCTTGACCATGAAGCGATGCCCGCCGATTTCCAAGTCGCGGCCCACCGCCGGGACATTTGCGCCGAACAACGCGTCCCGGACAGGGCCGCCGATTACCGCCACTTTGGCAGCGGTCGCATCGTCCGCGGCGGAAATGAACGAGCCGCGCTCCAATGGCCAGCGAGCCCTCGCGGATAGTTCACCCCGCGGATCCAATCCGGCCCTTGGCTCTATTGCGATGATCGTAGCCCCATGTTCGGTGTCGCCTCGTCGCACGGGCATGTTTGCCGTGTAGCTCATGACGGTAACGGCCACATTGGTGACGTTCTTCGCGATGTCAGACGCATCCTCTGGAATCAATGCCACACCGCGACCGTGGATCCAGATTCCCCGCTGCGGCTCGTCGGCGACCGGGGAGTGCCCCGCAGCCGCCGAGAGGAGGAGAGCAATCAAGCCGCTCAATGTGCGTTGGCCCATTTGGCGTCCGTTTCCCGATTTAGGGTAGGGTTGGCATCGTAATGTAAATCCTGCACTCCAGGCGCGAATCCGCTTTGTCGATGTAGCTTCAGATGACGCCGGCGTTCCCAAGTGCCGCAACTCCCGCCCAATCCGGGATTTCCGCATAGAAGGTCCGGCAGGAATGGCCCTTGTACACGTTGAATGGATCGGCCCCCGCCAATCCGACGGCGGCGACCGCCGCAGAGATGATCCAAAGCCTTGAACGTCGAAGCATAATCAACCTCACTGTGATCTAGATGGATGCGGATCGACACTAGCCACAAGAGTATCGTGGGGCAACTACCCAGAAGGATAGGTGGAGGTGGCCGTCGAGAGCAGGTCATCGACCGGGCCGTTCGCATCGGTATGAGACCGCAAACTACCTTGCCAACACCGCCACCGGGTCGAGACGCCGCGCGGCGGCCGGGCACGATGCCTACGGCGAGTCCCGTGGTCACCGCGCAACCGAAGGCCGGGGAACCACGACGACACACTCGCCGGGACAGTCGAGGGACCCGACCACGAACCGGCTCGCGTACCCACACCGGTCCACAGCAGCTGGCTCACGGAACCACAACGAACGACTCTTGGCGTAGGCGGCCAGCTCGTCCGGGCGCGAACGACCGATGGCCCGGCCACGGCCTAGTCCGCGCGGCGCCAGCCCCCGCCGAGGGCCGTGTAGAGGTCGACCGCGGCGAGCAGCGTGGCGAGCTTGTTGTCGAGCACCGCGTTGCGGGCGGCGTAGAGCGCGTCCTGGGCGCCGAGCAGCGCCTCGAACTCCTGCACGCCTTCGCGGTAGCGGGCCTCGGTGATGCGCCGCGACTCCTGCGCGAGCGTAACGTCCTCGGCCAGAACCTCGCTCAAGGCGCCGAGCAGGTCGATGTCCGCCAGCGCCACCTCGACGTCGTTGAACGCCCCGACCACCGTGCGCCGGTAGTCGGCCAAGAGCGACTCCAGGCGCAGCCGCGACGCCTCGAGGCCGCGTTGCCGTCGGCCGAGGTCGAACAGCCCCAGCGCGATCCCCGAAGCCGCGCCGACTCCGACGGCACCGTCCGCCGCCAGGTTGGCCAGCGTGCTGCGGAGTACACCGCTGCCGGTGAGCGAGATGCGCGGCAGGAACGCCAGCCGCGCCAGGTCCACGTCCGCCCGGGCTTCGCGCAACGCCGCCTCCGCCTGGACGATGTCCGGACGCCGCAGCAGCAGTTCCGACGTCAGTCCCGGCGCCACCGGGGGAACGGCGAGATCTGCCAGCGTCTTGCCTTCGACGTCGAAGTCCCACACCGAATCGCCCACCATGAGCGCGAGCGACGCCCGGGCCTTCAGGAGGTCGAGTTCGAAGGTGCGCAGCGCGTTCGCCTGGCGCCGCACCACGATGCGCTGGCGCAGGCCCTCGCTGGCGAGCGCCGTGCCGGCGTCCACCCGGGCATTGACGATCCGCCCGATCGCTTCGGCGTTGTCCAGGTTCAGCCGCGCCGCCGCCGCGCGGTCGCGGATCAGCAGGATCCGGAAGTAGCTCGCCGCAGCCGCCGCCAGGATGCGCAGCCGCGTGTCCGCCGCCTGCGCCAGGCTCGACCCGTAGCGGGCCGTCGCCGCGGCGAAGCGCGGCCGCCGGTCGAGCAGGTCCGCATAGTCCACGCCCAGGGTCAGATCGACGGCGTCGCTGCCGCCGTCCCGGAAGTCGCCGTCGCGGGGCCGGGAACCCGCGTAGCTGCCGCTCGCCCCGGCGTCGAGCGAGGGCGACGGGTAGCGGTCGAGCCCCGCGTCGGTCAACGCCAGTTCGGCGGCGCGCAGGCTGCGTTCGGTGTTGGCGAGTTCGAGGTTGCTGGCCTTGACCCGGTCGAGGACAACCGCCAGCTCGTCGCTCGCGAACCCGTGCCACCAGTCCGCCGCCGGCCAGGCGTCGCCGGCATCGGTCCCGCGCCATGCTTCCGGAACGTCGTCCGCCGGGAGTTCCGGCAGCGGCGTTCCCGCGCATCCGGCAAGCCATGCGCACAGCGCGGACCCGGCGAGCCACGGCATCCATCGGATTCGCTGCGGCGACCGATTCACCGCCGTCCGAGTACGGCTTGGGCCGGGAAACCCGCGGTCCCGTTGCGGAACGGGTTCCGTGGCGTTGCCGCAAGCGAGGTCCGGCACGGATCGCTAGTCCGGCGCCACGACGCGGTCGCCCCCGGCCAGGCCCGAGAGCACCTCGGCGTAGGTGTGGCTGGTCTCGCCGATGGCGATCTCCCGCACCTCGACCGTGCCGTCGC
This sequence comes from Gammaproteobacteria bacterium, assembly GCA_028818795.1. Classification (GTDB taxonomy): domain Bacteria; phylum Pseudomonadota; class Gammaproteobacteria; order Pseudomonadales; family Azotimanducaceae; genus VXYL01. The sequence continues at coordinate 44,436 of JAPPND010000170.1, forward strand.
CGTACTGGACGCGGACCCGGGCGGGTGTTCCCGTCTCGGGGTCCCGTTCGCCGAAGTCGGTCAGCATCTCCAGCGGCACCG
>JAPPND010000124.1 GCA_028818795.1 Gammaproteobacteria bacterium
CGGATCAATTGCATGCGAAGTCCCCCTGTAACCGCGCGACCATACCACAGTGTCGCGCTGGACAGCGCTCAGGGAGATCAGCACGCCGCCTCCCGTGCGTTCGCTCTTGTCTCCCGGTCGCCGAACCAGAACTCGCCGAGGGCATCGGCGACCTGGTTGGACCGGAGATTCCGAGTCATCCATCGCGACGGAAGGAATGCGCGATAGGCGGCATTCGAGAAGCGGGGGTCAACCAATACCGCGACACCCCGCTCGGAAGCGGATCGCACGACTCGCCCCGCGGCTTGGACCACCCGCGTCATCGCCGGCTGTCGATACGCGATTTCGTCTCCATCGACGGCCCGTCCGGCAGCCACTTCGTCGTGCGCGATGAGATCCCGCCGCAGCGACCGCGGCGGCAGTCCGGCGCCGACGACGACGATGCCGTCCAAGGCACCGTCTCGAAAGTCCACGGATTCCCCGAACACGCCACCCATCACCACGAAGCCAACGCGACCTGCCTGTGGCTCGGAAATCCAGCGGATGAAGTCCTCGCGGTCATCCAGGGTCATTCCCGGCTGCTGGCACCGGATATCGATTCCCTGGACGGCGCTTGACGCGGTTTGGGCGTACTCGAACGACGGCAACGCCACGAGATAGTTGCCGGTGGTTTGCGTACAGACGCCCTGGATCAGGTTCGCCACGCGCCCGAGCGTCCGGTCTCGATCCCGATAGTAGGTGGAGATGTCGGTCACCACGAATACGCCGAAACGCTCCCGCGGGAAGCATCCGTCGGAGATCAACACATCGCCCGAATCCGAGACCCCGTGAATCTGCTGGAAAACGGACGCCGGTGTCAGCGAGCCGGAAACCCGGGCGCTGCCGTTGAACCCCGACATGCACTCCCGGATGTGGTTGCCGGGTACCGTACAGACCAACTCGACGATCAGGTCTCGACCGGCACCGCGGCAAATGTAGCGGTGGGTGCCATCGTCCGCGTCTTGCGCGAGATAGCCGAATTGAAACGCCTCGAAACTCGCCGCCGCGGTCGCCGGGAACCGCTCCCTGTCGGCATCCACCTCCAGCGCGGCGCCCCGCAGCCGCTCGATGGCGCGCAGAAGCGCATCCGGTCGGGGAATCTCGCACTCGTCGTCGGCTGCTTCGCGGCCGATGGCGGCAAGCTCCCGGTCGACGGAGCGGACGCCCCGGACGAGCGGTTCGGGCACCCCGGACTCCGCCAACGCCTCCTTCATACCACGTCGCGCGAGACTCGATCCGAGCATGTCGCGAACGCGGTCCCCTAGCTGGTGGGCTTCGTCCACGATCAAGCCAACCTTCGCGAACAGCGGGTTTTCCAAACGGGTAAGCCTCACGATGGGGTCGAAGACGTAGTTGTAGTCGCACACCACGACATCGGCCCACGCCGCGACATCCAGGGACAGTTCGAACGGGCACACTTCGTGTTCTCGGGCGATGACTTCGACCTCGCCGCGTCGAATCAGGCGGCGACCGAGAAGTTGACGCCGGGCCGCCGGCATCCGCCCGTAGTAGCCCCGCGCAAAGCGGCATTCCGTGCGGTCGCAGGGCGTCCCGTCGCCGAAGCAGATCCGGTCCTTGGCCGTGACGGTCACCGCTGTCAGGGCCGATTCCGAATCGACAAGGCGAACCGCATCCACAAGCGCTTCCTCGATGGCTCGTTGACCGGTCGTGCGGGAGGTCAGGAACACCAGGCGGTCGAGCTTGCTCTCGCCCATGGCCTTGAGCGCAGCAAAGAGGCTGGCCATGGTTTTGCCCGATCCGGTGGGTGCCTCCACGAGCCAATCGGCCCCGTCGCGGAACCCCCGGTAGAGGTGCTTGGCGATGCGCCGCTGGTCGGTTCGGAACTCGCCGTACGGAAATCCGAGTCCGGCAAGCTGCCGATTGCGGTCCCCGAGCCGGGCACGCACGTTGGCGATCCATACGGCGTAGATTGCGCAGGTCGCCTCGAAGTAGCCGATCAAATCGTCGCGCCCCGCCGTCTCCTCGAACACGGTCTCGTCGGGACGCATCGGGTGGAGGTAGACGAGCCGCAGGCGCACCTCGATCAACGCCGCGTCCGCCAGCACCAGCATCGCCCCATAGAGCCTCAGTTGCGCCTCGTGGACGTCGCCGGCGTGGGCATGCAGTTCGGTGGGGTCGTTCCGCGTCGTCTTGATCTCCTCGGCCAAACGGGCGGCCGGATCCCAACCGTCGATGCGACCGCTGATCGCTAGCTCCCCGAAGGAGGCACTCACGCGGTGCTCGCGAAGGTAGCCCTCGTCGCAATCGGCCTGATAGGACTTCTGCCGCGCAATGCCTTCCGCGGCGAGCGTCGCCGACTGTTCGTGATAGCGGATGTCGCCCCGGCGGTGGACGAACTCCGCCAATTCCTTGACGCTTATCCGCATGGAGCAGCACGCCGGTAGCGCAGCACCCGCACCGGAAGGCCTCGCCGTTCGAGCGCTTCGATCCACAGGCGTTGGTGGATCTGCAGCTGATCGCCCGGCCCCTTCACCTCCACGAATTCGTAGCGCCCCGGACCGTAGATCACGGTCAGGTCGGGAAATCCGGAGCGTTTGCCGGCGAGATCCTCCCGGACGATTTCCACCAACGCCCGAAGATCCGCCTCCGGGATGTTGGCCGTGACGGTCTCCGCGACTTCAGACGTATACCGATGCCAACTGAACAGTCGGTTTGCGATGCCCGCCTTGGCGCGGGCCGTAGCCTCGAGTCGCGGCTTGAGCGGCCCGTCCAAGGGATCTTCGCAGATCGCCTCCCGGGACTTGAAGAAGTCGGGCCAGTAGAGATCGGCGGGGCCGGTCTGGAAGGCATTCACGAACGCGCCCGGGAGCGGCGCAAACAACCAAGACCAGTACGCGAGCGCGAACACGCCCATGGGAAGGTGGTTCTCCAGGTGCCAGCCGACGCCGCCGTCGGAGACGAGGTATGCCAAAGCCTGCGCCTCGATTCCCGCAGCGGACCCCGTCAGCTCCAGATCCTCAACGGGCGCGGCCCGGCGCCGGAACGGTCGTGCGAAACGCCTTGCGAAGTCGGCCTCCAGCGCCGCCCAGGGAGACTCGAGCACTTCGGCACGCAGCTGCTCCACGCCATCGCCGTCTCCGAGCCGATGCAGGATGCGCATCCGCCGTTCCCGGGCCGGCGCCATCGTCGACCGCGCATAGCAGGCAAGTGCTGCGTCGAAGTCCCCTTCCCGCTCCAGGCTTCGGCCCAGGCGGTTGAGCGCACGGCTCCGGCGCCGCTCCAGCATCCGGTTGTCGAGTGGCCCCCATAGTCGCTGCACGAGATCAGCGATCACCGTCGCGCGCCCGGCCTTGTCGAGTGGTTCGTGAACGGCACGCATCGGGAACAGCGTTCTGACATCGTCGTCCGCCACGGCAAGGTCAAGGAACCGCCGCAAGGTTTCCCGATCCGGGAACTGGCGCGTCTCCCGGGACAGGTTCACCGGCTCGTAGCGATGCACACCCAGGTCGCGGAGCACGAAGGTCGTCAGATCTTGGTGCCGGTCGCCGAAGAACAGCAACCGGTAGAGGTCCAGGAACGCGGATTCCGTAAACCGCAGCCAGCCAACGAAGCGGCGCACCCGCCACCGGCAGAAGACCGGCGGATTCGCAGCGAGAATACGCTCGAGGTGATCCGCCTTCGTGCCCCTGCGGACTCCGTCCACGTCCCAGAACACCCGGTGCATCTCCGGGCGGGTCAGCAATCCCACCACGGTCTCGGCGGGCATCGCCGGACAACGTTCGACGAGGCCCCGGGCCGCCAGTTCGGCGAGGGCTCCGGGAATGTCCGCCACCTCGGCGTAGCCCAGGCTGTCTTCCCGGATCGCCCCATCCCGTGCTGAAGCCCGACCGAGCAACCGCGCCAAGAGTCGCTGGGCGTCCGGTGCCAACGCCCTTACGCGCAAGCCAAAATCCCGCTCCTCGTCAGTCAGGATGTCGCCGTAGCGGTCAAGTACCGTCTCGATCACGGTCAGCAGATTGGCCGCGTAGTACCCTGCCGGTGGCGACCGACGAGGATCGAGCCGAACGCTGGGCATGGACAAGGACTGCGGCAAGTGAGAACGCTCCTCGCTTCTCCCACCCGCCTCCCTGCGATATGGACATACATACAGCATCTTGGGCACTCGGTGCAAGCTGCCCATCGGAAGGGAACTGCCAGGCAAAGGGAATACTACGCGGGACGTGCCGTATAGCTTGTAGGAGACGGCGGTGAGACGTGCCCAGTTGATGATGCAGCTTGAACAGGTCGGTCCCAGCGGTCATGCGTTGGCCTTGAACCTGCTCGGCAACACCGACTACGCCGCCGACGTCCTGCAGGACGCCGTGGCAACGGTTCTCAGGGTTCGTTCCTTTGATCCGTCCCGGGGGACCTTCAAGGCGTGGTTCCTGGCCATCGTCCGCAATCGCT
>JAPPND010000085.1 GCA_028818795.1 Gammaproteobacteria bacterium
GCCACAGCCTCACACCGTTGCAAACGCGGGGCGGACCATATATGTGGTCGCCCGCCCGACCCTCGCCGCCCGAACCTATCGCGCGGGTCAGGGCGCGCGGTCGCCCGCCAAGGGCGCCCACGCGGCGCCGACGCCTATTGCGGTTTCGGGGGATAGCTCTGACCCACGGCCGCATAGATGCTCTCGACGAGCCCGCGGGCATCGAACCGATCCTGGTTGTCCTCGATCCAGGCTTCGATGACGGGTTCGCCCGCCTGGGCCCGGAACTGCGCTAGCTGAGCCTCCGAGTAGCGGATCTCCTGGAGACTCTCTTTCAGCAAGGGCAGGTTTTCGGCGTCGAAGTCCACGTAGGCTTGGATCTGCGCGGCGATGACGTCCTCCTTAACGTCCTCGAGCAGCTTCTTGTATTGCGCTGGCAACGCATCAAAGGCCGTGATCGAGAACACCAGTGGACAATCCGCCGTGCCGGGGGAGAGATTGCCGGTGAACCAATCGGTGACCTCGTGGATGCGGTAGGCAACGTGGGCGTAGGTGAACGGGAATGAGGCGGCGTCCATGGTGCCCTGCTGGACGCCGGTGTAGACCTCGGTGGCGGTGGAGCTGGTCGGCGTTGCGCCGAGCAGCTTCAGGGCCTGGCCGATCCCGCCGCCCGCGCGAACGGTCAGTCCCCGCCAGCCGTCGAGGTCCAAGGGCGGTTTGCCGCGGCCCAGAATCTCGTACTGGGGCAGGAACGTGGAGGTGTAGGTAAGAGCATTCCAGCGGGCGAGTTCCCTCTTGACGGCGGGGTGCGCGTAGACCGCTTCGCGGACCCGCCGGTTGTCCTCCCAAGTCTCCATGGGCAGGAACGGCATGGTGAGCACCATCAGCGCGGGGTTCTTCTGGGGGTGGTAGAAGTTGGCCACCATCGCCGCCTGGAAGGCGTCGATGGCGATCCCGTCGAGGTTCTCCCGGGCCTTGGACACCGCCTCGCCGTAATGCAACATCAGTCGCCAGTTGCCGTCGGTCGCCTTCTCGATGCGGGCGGCCAGGGCGTCGACGAGGGCGGTGCCGGGTCGGGGCTTGCCCCAGAGCGATACATCCCATTTGAGCTTGGGACCTTCGACTTCGGCACCGAACCCGGTTGCCGAGCCGAGCACGGCGAGGGCAAGTAGCAGCGTGCGGAACAATTTTCGCGTAGCGGCGGAGCCCCAGCCCGACGAGTGATGGCGTCGATACGGCATCGAAACTTGCCCCGAGCGGGAGCCCTTGGCCGCGTTCAAGGAGACCAGCGGTGTCGGCGATTGCCTGCCGCGACGAGGGGACCGGCGGCCACGAGTTTTTTGTGGTGTGAGTCGACCCGCAAGTTGAGACCTTCCAAGGTGCGCACGCCCAGCAACTGCATATCGTTACCTTCGGCGAAGACCACCTCGTCCGTCGTGAGGCTCTTCCGGACACGGATGATGGCGAAACCGATCGAACGGCTAATCTGCTGGCCGTTTACCATGACGAACCGCTGATTCCGCTTCTCCAGTGCCACGCCGATGCTCTCAAGTGTCTCGGCGCTGATCCACGTGAGCTCGCTGCCCGTATCGACCATGACCTCTGCGACGCTAACCGACCGGGTTCGGTCTTGCTGATTCTGCAGGAGGCATCCTATGCTGAACGTTCCCATTGCCCTGTACCGTTACTGCCAGACCGTAGGGGACGGGCTTGTCCCGTCCCGGTGCCTGGGCAACCGGGACCTTCGCCACTGGCGACCATTAAGGGTCGTCCCTACGGGTTCCATGAAGTGTGTTCAGGGAGCCACGGCACTGTCAAGCACGGGCGGGGGTCGGTGGTATGCTCCGCCGCGCTCGGGAGAGGATCAAACGGGCAAACGCGGTCAACACGTTCGTCGCTGCCGTAGACCCCACCATGAATAACGATCACGCACTCCATGCCCCGGCGCTGGCCCAGCAACCGGTCTCGGTGACCCGAAAGATGGCCGCCTCGCTTCCGGAACTACGTGCCGTCGCCGAGGCGAATGGACTGACCATCCACCATCTCGGCGCCGGCTATCCGAATCCCGAGGTCACGGATCCCCGGGGTTTCATCGCCCACGAGCAGGCTTACTTCGATCACCTGCGCGGGCTCGAGGGCTTGAACGACCCGGCCGCGTTGCCGGAATTCCTGCGCGAGGGCTACGCCTATACCGACACCTTGGGTCCGGTCGGTCCCCGGGAGGCGTTTGCCGCCGTGTACGGCAACGACTGGGGGGTGGACATCGACCCCGGGCGGCTGATCCCAACGGTGGGCGCGACGGGCGGGATCAGCCTGGTCTGCTCGTTGTTCGAGCGACCGGGAAAACCGGTTGCCTACATCACCGATGCGCCCACCTATGCGGGGTTCCTGGCCCGTGCCGGGCTGTGTCGGCAGGGTCGGATCCACAGCGTCGACTTGGATGCCGAGGGTCCGGATCCCACCGGCTTTCGGGATGCGATCCGGCGGGCGCGGGCGGATGGGTTCTTCGTACCGTTCTACTACACGGTTCCCGATGGCCACAATCCGGCCGGGTTTTCGTTCAGTGCCGAGCGGCGACGGAAGGTTCTTGAAATCGCGGCGGAAGAGGGGATCCTGATCGTCGAGGACGCGCCGTACGTCTACATCAGCTACTCGGATGCCGCCGAACGGCCGCAGCCGTTCTTCGCGATGGATCCGACGCGCACGGTTCACCTGTTTACCGGATCGAAGATCGGTCTGCCCGGACCGCGCATCGGTTTCATCTACACCGAGGCGGTCGCACAAATCGAGGGCGGCGAGCGTGCTGCGCTGACCGACCTGCTGCTCACCGAGGCGAGCGCCGACATCCTGTTTCAGAACCCCTTGGCGCTCCGGTCCTTCGAGTCGCTTCTGGTCGACGAGTCCTTTGAGCGGCGCGAGTCGCTGTGGCCGGTGGCGGAAGGCAAACTCGCCGTCTATCGGGAGAACCGCGCGATCCTGCTCGACGGCCTCGAGGCCAAACTCGGCGACCATCCGGACCGGTTCCGCTGGACCGTCCCGGAGGCGGGATTCTTCAGCGTGTTCACGTTCCTGGATCTGGATGTCGTCACTGACGACGAGTTCGTCGCCCGCTTGGTTGCCGAGCACGGCGTCGTCGTCATCCCGATGTATGACTTTTATCCGCGGGATGCCCGGGAGCGAAATCCCAAGGCCGGCTATGACCAGCTGCGGCTGTCGTTCTGTTTCACGGAACGCTTCGGACGCGACCGCGTCTCCGACCTGACGGCGGCGGTGGCGGCGTTCGGGGATGCCGTGTTGGCGGTGACTGGCGTGGCGTAGGCGAGGGTGTCGCGAAACCTATTGGCTGATCTCGATCCGCGCCGCTTTGGTGTTGTCGTACCACCACCCGTCGGGGAACGGAGACTTGTAGACCGCCATGTCCTCCCGTTCCGGCCGACCGAATTTGTCCCAGTAGACAAGGCGAAAGGGCGCAATCGCGTCGAGGGGAATCTGGTAGAACCCCCAGAATAGCACCCTATCCAAGGCACGGCACACGGTCGCCATTTCCTCTTGGGTCGTGACCTGTAAAGCTTTGGCGATCAATGCGTCGACCACGGGATCCGCGATGCCGGCTATTGCTCTCGACCTTGAGCTACACCGGTTCGCGTTATCCCGATATCGGTAACGTCGATCTGGTCATGCCCTCCATGACCGACTTCAACACGCTTTCGCCGCTATTGAATCCCGAGCGCGCCCGGGCTTGCGGGTGCGCGTGGGTTCAATAATTGCTGGCCGCTGACTCGGATTTGGAAGGCACCGGATGCGAACGACCTTCCTTGAGTGCACGAATAGATGCCAGTACTTCCAGATTGTGCAGCGAGGCCTGCTGGTCCATTTGCGGGCACTCCCGCAGGCCGGCTGCCAGACAGCGATGGATGGCTTCGGTCTGATAGATGAATCCCTGCTGGTTCGGGTAGGCGTCGGGTACATTGATGGTATCGCGCAAAGGGTATTCAAACCGCTGTTCGGGTGAAGGTTGATTCGCATCCGAGTAGCGGGATGGCGTACGCGGCGGTACCCGTAGCGTCAAGCGGGTAGGGCAGTGCGCCGGCTGTTCCAACGTGATACGGCCTTTGGTTCCGATGAACTCGGTCACTTCCGGGAACTCACTGGGAAAGGCGATAAACGTCAGGACGGCGAAGCGGTTGCCCTCGAATTCCAGCATGGCGCCACCGGGTCCGAAGTGCCGGCCCGCCACCTGTACGCTTGCTGGCTTCTGATCGCTAAATGCCAACGTTGCGGCTTGCGTTGTGTAGAAGGTATCGAAGTCGGCCTGAACGGTCATGACCTCGCCGATCTCACCGTCTTCGATCAGGCTTCGTGCATGCTCAACGGCGGGGAAGAAGCGCGTCCACACACCGTCCTGCAGCATCACGTTGTTCTTGTTGGCGGCAGCATACATTTCCCGGGCATCTGTCACGTTGTTCGCCATCGCTTTTTCACACAACACGTGCTTGCCGGCATCGATGGCCATCAAACAGTGCTCCTTGTGCAGTCGGTCGATAGTGCCGATGTAGATGATGTCCACATCGGCGCGAGCCAGCATTTGGGCATAGCCACCGTAGGCCTCTTCCACCCCATGCTGGGCGGCGAAAGCTCGGGCTCTGTCTCCAGACCGAGCGGCCACCGCGGCCATGGTCGCCCCCTCGCAATGACGGGATGACAAGACCCATTGGCGGGAGATCTCACCGGCGCCGATGATGCCCCAGCGCAATGGGAACGCCACATCTTGAGCCCTGGTTAGCCCCAGCCGGACATCCCTCGGCGTTTCGGGAGGCAGGACGTTCTTGTCCTCCACGCAATTGTGTCCCCAAATCAGATGTCGCTCAGTACACCAACGAAGCCACCGTCGATCAAGGGATAGTTACCTTTGGAGACCCCATTCGCGCTGCCGTCTCCTTGTCGAACCACCAGCCGTCCGGGAACGGCGCTACATACATCTCCTCGGGCAGGTCAGGCCTGCCGAATTTGTTCCAGTAGACGATGCGGGTGTCCCCGAGGGCATCCAGCGGGAACTGGTAGTAATTCCATAGCAGAACGCGATCGAGCGCGCGGCAGGCGCTCACAAACTCATCGAGGTGTGTCGCACTGAGCGCGGCCTCGACCATGGCATCGACCGCCGGGTCGTTGAGGCCGGAGGCGTTGAGGTAAAGGGTCGATGAGGAATGGAAAGAGGGTCGTAGTTCCCAGGAGGGCGGTACCTCGATGCCGCCGCCCACCAGGACAGCGTCGTAGTCAGCGTTGCGCCGCCGATTGTAGTAGCCGGTACGTTCGATCATGCGGATATTCGCCTCGATCCCCAATATCGACAGCGAATGCACGTAGGGCAGGAGAATACGCTGGTCGTCCCGCAGGAAGGACAGAAACTCGATCACGAAGGGTTCACCCGCATCGTTGACCATCACGCCGTCTACGACCCGATAGCCCGCTTGCGCGAGGAGGGCGCTCGCCCTTGACAATCCGTCACGATCAACGCCCACGCCATCAGTGCTAGGGAAGCTAAAGGGGTGGGTGAATACCTTGGCGGGCAAATGCGCCCGATGCGGTTCGAGAAGCGTTTTCTCCGCTTCTCCCGGCAATCCCGAGGAAGCGAACATGGAGTCGGCGAAGAAGCTCGCGGCCCGGGTCAATTCGCCCCCGTGCAACGCCCGGATTTGCCACTCGAAGTCCAATGCACTGAACAGCGCCTCGCGTACGCGAAGATCGTCGAACGGTTGGCGCCGCGTATTCAGCGCCAGGCGATACCGGGAGCCGCTCTGATTGCCGGACGCCAATGTGCCCAGCACTAGCCAGCCTTGGTCGCGGGCTGGAACGTCGTAGGATTTGAGCCAGTGCCGCGAGTCGGTCTCGGTCCACACGTCAAGCAGTCCCGCGCGAAGGGCTTCGCGGGCGACCGTCGCGTCCAGGTAACGTTCGTAGCGAATGGTATCGAAGTTGAATTTTCCTCGATTCACCGGAAGATCCCTTCCCCAATAGTCCGGCACCCGCTCGTATGTGAGGTAGCGGCCTTGAGACACGCGTGTCAGCCGGTAAGGGCCGCTCTGGGGCGGCGGCGTCGTTAGCGGTTCACGCACGTCCCGGTCGCGCCAGTAATGTGCAGGCACGATGGGCGTGTAGCCGAGGATGAAGAGTTGTTTGGCAACGTCCGAGTCGGCACGAATCTCGACGGTGTGTGGATTCACGATATTGACGTCAGTAATCCAGCCCAGCGCCCCTGCCCACCCGTGGGCCATCTTGTCAGCGCGAAAGGTCTCAAACGAAAACTTGACGTCAGTTGCGGTAATCGGCCTGCCGTCGTGCCAGCGTGCCTGCGGGCGCAGCCGGAAAACGATTCGCCGGCGGTCGGCGCTCAAGGCGATCGACTCGGCGAGACTGCCGTAATAGCCCGCGGGTTCGTCGCCTGCGCGCTCGATCAGGTGATCGTAGGACCGGTAGAATCCTGGCGGCTGGTACATCGGCGACGCGGTGTTCAAGGGGTTGAGCCAGGGCAGTACCAGCGTGCCGCCCTTCGGGGCATCCGCGTTGAGATAGCCGAAGTGGGGGAAGTCGGCCGGGTACTTCAGTTCGTAGTTTGGTATCTGCGAGACGCCGTAGCGGAACTCGAGCGGCGGCGGATCGGCAACGACTTGCGCATGAGGGTTTATCGACAGGGCGAACAGCAACAGGGTGGACTTTTTGCCGCCAGCGAGGGGTTTTTCCATGCGATAGCCCCGGATCAGCCAGTGAATGCCGGTCCGGTGGTCCCGTCAGAAGACCCTCACGTCAATTCCGGCTGCAGCGATTGCCTCCCGCTCCTCGTCCGTCCAGGGGCGGGGCGCAGGTTTGTCGCGCTTCTTTGTCGGCCCGGAGCACACAATAATGTACGCCCGACGCGGATTGTCCGTCGTGTTTGGGGCGGTATGATGCAAGGTTCGGGAGTGGTGAAAGGTTGCGCCTCCGGGTGCAAGTGGACACGCAACGCCCTTCGACGGATCGACGTCATCCGTCACCAGTCCGTGAATCAGTGGATCGTTGTCTATGTGGCGATGCCAACGCAGGTCCTCCTTGTGCGAGCCCGGAATGAACTGCATGCAGCCGCTCTCGACCGTTGCCGCATCCAAAGGCATCCAGACGCTAACGCTATTAAGGTATACATCCGGACTCCAGTAGGCTTCATCTTGGTGCCAGGGGGTTTCGGCACCGTATTGCGCCGGCTTGAAGATCATGTGTCCGCCCGCGGTGACCTTCTCGTCAACTCCAAGTAGCTGGGTACCGAGCTTTAGCGCGTTGCGGTAGTGGTTACTCTCGCGGAGTTCCGGAATCCGCAGGTCTGGGCCAAGCACCTGCGGGAGCACTTCACGCCCGGAGTGTCCCCGTGGCGCGGCGAGGTCATAGTACATACCCTTTTCCTCACCCGCCCGCTCAACAAAGAGCTGGTCGTAGATCTCCCTGAGCCACTCGACTTCCTCGTCGGTGGTGATGCGTTCAATGCTGAGAAACCCGTTGTCGCGGTAAGAGGCGATCTGCTCTTCTGCAAGATCGATCTGAAAGGTAGCATCTGGTCTCATCTGTTTTCCTCCAACCTCCTTCGCCCCAAAAAGCGAGCGCACCCCTTTGGGGGGTGCGCTCCTGGACAGAGCTTTAATCCCTTTGGCTACAAGCTGGGTCTCCAGCGAACTTCCAGACCCACCAAACGCGGATCGGTCAGGGTGCCTTGTCTCGGTGTCCAGTGGGTGGATAGATGCAGGTACTCAATCACACCGATTTCATCGAAGACGTTTTGCACGAACAGCGTCGCGGCAATGGTTTCATCTGGAGAGGTCCAGGTACGGCGAACATCGAATCGTCCGTATGATGGCATCGTCGAGATGCCGAAGTTACTGAGGTCTGCATCTCGCCAACGGACGTGGCCAACGCGCCCGCCGCGACGCCCGGTGCCGTTTCGTGCGAATCAACCCCACGTGGTGCAAGCAGGACGACGAGGGCTAGCGCGATCGCCGCGCGTCCCATGGCGAGCGCGTGCCGTGCCAGCGGAATCCGCAAGGCGTCTCCGACCTATGCGGCTAGAAGTTCGGTCTCCAGCGAATCTCAAGGCCGATCGTACGCGGTTCAGTCAGAGTGCCCGACGCCGGCGCACCGCCAATGGTTGATTGATGCAGATACTCGATCACCCCAATTTCATCGAAGACGTTTTGTACGAACAACGTGCCGGTTAAGGTTTCATCTGGAGACGTCCAGATCCCGCGAACATCCAATCGCCCGTATGCGGGCAACGTCGAGACGTCGAAATTGCTGAGGTCCGATGCGCGTTCGTCAACCCAGCTGTAGATCCCGAGTATCTGCATGTGACCGCCAATTGCACCCGACAGCGGCGTCTCGTAGCTGGCGGATACGGCGAACTTGTGGTTCGGCTGCATCGGCAACTGGTTGCCGGTCATGTCCGTAGGAAGAACATATTCACTCGTGGTTGGCTCGCCGGTGTTGAAGTCGATGTGATTCCATGTACCCGTTTGCGGATTGGGGTGTCCCCGAACGACCTCCAAATGGGGGCCGATTTCGGAGTCGAGATAGGCATAGAAACCGCTGAGACGAACGTGCTCGTTCACGAAGTAGATGATGTCAACCTCAGCACCCCATATCTTCGTATCCCGGATGTTGTTCGTGAACTCGATGATGGGCGATGTGGAGAACTGGCTGAACAGCCCGTCGGTGACACGATCTCTCGAGTCCTGGGGCTCGATCGAGCCGGTAATCTGATAGTTGTCGAAATCGTTGTAGAAAACGCCGGAGGTCAAGCGAAGGCGTCCATCCATGAACATCCCTTTCATGCCGAGCTCATAGTTGATCAACGTCTCTTCCTCGACGAACGTCGGGACCGCATCGGACTTGGGGTTGAAACTGCCTGCCCGGTAGCCGGTCGAAATTCGCCCGTAGATCAGACGATCCTCATCTGGGGCGTATTCCAAGGAAACGTGGCCAATGGTCTTGTCCCAGACTCGCGGATTGGGGTCTGAGTCGTCGAAGAGGATTTCAAGCGGTACGCCCCCAACGAACCCGAAACCGAATTTGGCCCAGCCACCGTTGAAGTCCTGAGTCTTCAGATCTTCGGTATAGCGAAGACCGCCCGAGACGAGCCACTGATTGTTGATCTGATAGTCGCCGTTGATGAAAAAGGCGTCGGTCTCTGAGCTGCCTCTCGACTCGAAACTCAACCATTGGTTGTGGTCGTCACCTTCCGGACATCGCCAGTAGTTGCCGGGTACGCCCATTGCCTCCGCCTCTTCCGGCGTCGAGGCTGCTCCAAAGATAGCGACTAGAAAGGAAAGCGCATTCGCACAAGTACCGAAACGACTGGCCGCCGCAGCGTCTTCGGCGGACACATTTGCCCACGCATTGGTGAAGACGAAGGAGGATACTACCCATTCCATGGCATTCTCGTAGGTATAGGCACCGAGGATATAGTTGAACTTGCCGTCCAGATTCGACACTAGGTGTAGCTCGTGAGAAGTCTCTGTGTAGCCGTACAGAACTTGATTCGACTCGTCCCTTAGGGGTACCGGTGCGTCGGAGGCGATGAGGGGGTCATCGATACTTGCCACCCGGTTGGTCATGTCGCGGTCTCTCTGCACCTGGGAAAGGTTGTCGGTGTCGCCGAAGTTGTAGCGCAGCGTGTAGTTGTCGCTAATGTCGAAACTGAAAGCGATGGACTGCCTTTCGGCGGTACTGGCGCCAACGGCGGAGCGGTTCACATTGACTTGGTTCTTGATGTCACCACACTCCCAGCCTGGCGTTCTCGGTGGACAGTCTGCGGAGATGGACGGCACCCGGCCGTTCCACAGGTAGTGCGGGTTCGTATTCCCGAGGAAATCTGTTTCCCTGGATGTGTCGTAGTTGGTCAGAAGCACCTGCGTTCGGGGAACGCCGTCGTCATTCAGCCTGGTGTAGCGCAGATTCAAGTCCATCCGATCGGTTCTGAAACGCAGCTGTGGCGCGATGAACTTCTGGTCCGGTGCATCGTAATCGTCGCCGAAGCCGATGTTCTTCTGTGCGCCATCACCCTCGTAGTAGCTGCCGCCGAGCCGGAAGAGGATGTTCTCGGTGATCGGGCCCCCGAAGGCCAAGCCGTAGCGCTGGGTAAACTGATCGGTGTACTCCGTATGTACAAGGAGATCCCACTCATCGGTCGGTCTCGTGGAGTAGTAGCTGATCGAACCGGCAATCGAGTTCCGGCCATTGAGTGTGCCCTGGGGGCCGCGTGCGACTTCAACCCGCTCCAGGTCGAACATGTTGGGCGCATCGCCGTAGACGCCGAGCGTGTAGACACCGTCCACATAGGTGGCGACCGCCAGATCCGGGTGTGTTTCGCCGGCGAGCCTCGTGCCGATGCCGCGTATCGTCGTCCCCTGACCGGTGAGCTGGCCCTCGTCCTGGAACTGGAGCCCGGGAACCAGTTGCTCCAGGTCATCCTGGTTGGTCATGCCGAGTTCTTCGATCATCTGGGCACTGAAGGCCGTCATGGTGACCGGTACGTCGAGCAGGTTCTCCTCGCGTTTCTCGGCCGTCACGATGACTTCTTCGATGTACTGTTCGTCTTCATCGGTTGCTTCGTCTGCCGCAAGGCAAGGCGATACGACGACTGCCGCGGCCAATGCCGTGGCAACACGATCAAATGGTTTGATGGGCATGGCGTTCCCCGTTATCCGTTGATATGGACGGAGGAAATACGCAGGCTCCCCCGCTTTAAGCCGTAGCTTGTGGCTCGGGGGTGGTTAGCGGGCCGAAACAGCATCTGCAATCCGTGCACAACCGTTCGCTAGCTGCCTCTCCCAGCAGCGATGCCAAGCTACGGTAGCGAGCAATATATCCCCGAGTCTTAGGCCGTTCAACCCGTAGGGGACGGGCCTAGGAGTCTGCGTCACAGAAACGGCGCGCCAGCGCCTTTGATGGACGCGGAGTCCTGGGGCGGTGGGGGCTGGGGCCGGACGGCGAACTTGCGAGCCGTCTGGCGGCGTTGTCCCGTCCCGGCGCGCCCTGCGGGCGCGATTGAGAATGCTGCCGCATTCTCGTACCCCCGGATCAATGCCTTGGGAAATCCCGATGGGCGACCGCACGCCCTTGCGGGCGCGTTAGGCGCGTCAGGATCGCCTACGCGGCGGCGGCCTGTGCCGTCGCCAACACCTCCCGGTACTCCGTTGGCGGCTTGATCGCCAACTGCCGGCGGACTTCGTCGACAGGCAAGCTCAGGTTGCGTGCCCAATCCTCGGCAGGCAGCCAACTGGCGTGCCGCCCCGCCCGATAGGCATGCCACACCGCCTTGAGCGCCCGCGGGCCCAGATGCCGCACGGCGCGAAACGCCCCCACGACGACGATTAGACCGATGCCGCGATTCTTCGTCTGGGCGTAGGAAAAAGCCAGCAGGCAAAGTTCCCCGAACGGGTCGCGTCCGTACTGCGTGACGGTGTGCCACAGGTCGTGCTGGTCGCGCATGCGTTCGCCGAACCGCTTGAGGTCGGGATCCTTGAAGTTGTACGCCTGAACGCCATGTTCCATGCTCGCGGCGACGAGTCCGTCGGCGGACAGCGACTCGCCGTAGATGAAGTCGTAGTAGGTGCGACCGAGGGTGCCGGCGGGCAGGGCGGCGAGAGACTCCCGGTCGCGCAAGGTGTCGATCAGGTCGACGCGATCACGCAGCACCCGCCGTCCGACTTCCGTGGTTCGAAACCGGCGCAAGCTCCGCTTTAGCGCGGGCCGGCCCAGGGCCCGGACGATTTCGAAGACCCGGGGCGTGTCCTCCGGATTGTCTATCAACTCGCGCAGGGCTCGCAGGGCGGCCCCGAACCGCATACTCTTTAGCCAATTCGCGTCCATTGCTCGGCCTCGACCGCGTTCGCGGCGAGTCTACAACAACCTGGGCGCACACTGACTGTTGAGGGAGGGGGAATGGCCACTCGAACCGTACTCGTTACCGGCGGTGCTCGGGGCATTGGCAAAGGCATGGCAAAGAGCTTCCTCGAAGCGGGCCACCGGGTCATGATCGCGGACCTGCCGGCGGGCGGCGATTGGCGCTACCCGCTCGGTTCGGACACCGAGATGACGAGCACGGTCGACGAGCTGTCCGCGATCGGCGAGGTGCGGTGCACGCCGGTCGACGTCACCGACACGGCGTCCTGCGAACAGGCGGTTCGATCGACCGTCGACACCTTCGGCGGCGTGGATGTCCTGCTCAACAATGCCGGCGTCATAGACAGCGGCCCCATCGAGGAATTCGGGGAAGCCCAATGGGACGGGATCTTTGCGGTCAACGTCAAGGGCGTATTCCTGATGACCCGTGCCGCTGTGGCGAGTCTCCGAGCATCCGGCGACGCGGCGATCGTCAATACGGCGTCTATCGCCGGCAAGCGCGGTTCAGCCCGTCTTGCCGCCTATTGCGGCTCGAAGTGGGCGGTGATCGGCATCACCCAGTCCTTCGCCCAGGAACTGGCCCCGGACGGCATCCGCGTCAATGCGCTGTGCCCCGGCATGGTGGGCACCGCCATGTGGCACGACCACCTGATGGCCAACCAGGGCGACCCGGCTTTCCAGAAGCGCACATCGGACATCATGCCCCTGGGTCGCCCGCAAACCGTGGAGGACATGGGCCAGGCGGCCGTCTACCTCGCTTCGGCGCCCAACGTCACCGGCATCGCGCTAAACGTCGCTGGCGGCTACGAGATGCACTGATCGACGCGGCATGCGGCTAAGGAATCCGGGGTCGATGTCGTACGCGGACTCGCGGTGAATTCCCACAGTGTTTGGGGCAAGGGTCGCCTTCCGGCGGCGGACCGCAGGGCATAGATTCGGCGCAACCCCTTGACCGGGAGCCTTCGTGTCGAATCGCCGCGCTCGGCGCAAACAAGTGGCGTACGACGCTGCCTGGAAACAGTTCTTCGCCCTGTCGATCATGGTGGAGCATCTATTGCGTGGTTTCGCGGGCGCGATTGCCGAACTGCTTGACTTCGCCACGTTGCGCGACGTTGCCGGCGAGTGGGTTCAGGATGGCAGGCGTCGGCGTAGCGATTCGGTTTGGCGGGTCGACTACCGGGACGGATCGGATCGTTCGCTGATCGTCATGTTGGAGTTCCAATCGACCGTGGACAGGAGCATGGCCCGACGGGTCCTGCGGATCGTTGGCATGGCTTACGAGAAGCTCCGGCGCAACCGGCAACTTGATCCAGATGGTCGGCTACGCGTTTTCTGTGTCGTCATCTACTCGGGTGGGCGTGCATGGACGGCGCCCGGCGCGGCCGATCATGTGGCGGTGTCCGCGAATGGCGAAGTGCTCTCGCTGTTGTCGCAACCCTATGTCGCGCTTGACGCCCGAACAGCCGTCCGGGAACATCTTCCCGAGCGGAATTTCGTCGCCACGTTGGTCGAGCTGACCGCGAGTTCGACGGTCGCCGAAGTGCTTAACGTGCTCCGCATCCTCGGTCGATGGCTGTCGGATGAGGCTGGCGACCAGGCCGAGGCGGTGTGCGCCGTGTACGGCGAATGGTTGGCAACGTGCATGCCGCGGCTGTTCCTGCGCAGCCGAGCATCGGCGCTGGTCGAACAATTGACGCAGGACAGAACGGAGGATCAATCGATGACCGTCTTGGCGGAGCGCATGGAACGGGAAGCGGCGCAATGGCGCCGGCGCGTGAAGATGAGCCGGCAGAAAGGTCGTCACGAAGGTCGGCAGGAGGGTCGGCAGGAGGGTCGGCAGGAAGGTCGGCAGGAGGGTCGGCAGGAAGGTCGGCAGGAAGGACGGCAGGAAGGGATGAAGCTTGTTCTTGCACACGAGCGCTCGTTGCTTCGGCAGCTAGCGGCCCGTAAGTTCGGCGATGCAACGGGCGACCGGTTGGCGCAGCGCATATGCGATGTGAACGACACCGACAGACTCGCAGAAGTCGGTGCAATGATCATCGAATGCGATACGAGTGCGTCGTTTCTCGCAAGGATCTAACTCTTAGGGTGCGCTAACGCGCCTGGCGCGCGGTCACCCGTCTTGGAGTTCCGGTCGGCTCCGCAATGGGACGGGACAACGCCGCGAGACCGCTCGCCGCGCAAGGGTACGTCCGGCCATCAGGCTTTAAGCCCCCGCCGTCAAGGGACTCCGCACCCTGCAAAGGCACTTCGTGCCGTTGCCCGGCGTAGACTCCTCGGCCCGTTCCTACGAGATACTGCCGACGGAAACGGCTTGCGTGGCGGTTCGTCCTTCGTCGATCAGGAGGGCGATGCCGCCGGTGGCGAGGGCGTCGTCCTGGGTCTCCAGCAACGTCTCGCCGTCGACCGACGCGGTGATCCTGGTTCCCTCAACCGTGATCTCCAACTCGTAGGTGCGGTAGAACTCCACGTCGAACGGTGCCTCGGCTAGTACGGTCGTGCCGTCCAGTTCACGAACGATCTGGACCGAACCCTCCGCGTTCAGCACCAGCGCGTAGTAGCGACGCATGCCCTGGACCCGCGCCGCGATTCCGGCACGGCGTATCAGGTGCGGCGTCACATCGGCGCTCGCCCGGTAGTCCCGCCAATCCCGCGCACCATGCAGGAGCAGGCCGGTCCCCCGGTTGTGGACAAGCCGAAACGATTCGCCCCACTTCGGCAGGTACTGATCGACGCCGTTGACCCAGGCGCGGTTCCACATGCTGCCCGGAATCTGCGAAAGCTTGACCTCCGGGGCGCCGGTCCAATGCAGGCGGTCGAGGTACAGCGTGCCGCCCGACGGCGCGGTAACGAGTTGAACGCCCACGGCCGCGATGGGGTAGCCACCGAGGTCGGGAATGGTCCAGGTCAGTTCGGCGCGGCCACCCGGGTCCAGGGTGGTCGGCACATCGCGTAGCGTCATGAGCTTGTCGTCGGCATCGAACACGCGTATGCAGATCGAGACCTCCGCCGCGTCGTCGACATTCTTGGCAAGTTCCACGTTCGCCGTGACGGTCTGGCCGGGCGACAGCGTCGGGCTCGTCATCAGGCCGTAGCCGCGGCCCTCGAAGTGACGGGCGGTCTCCAGCGAATCCACGAAGGTGCTCGTGGTGGCGCGCGCCGTGGTGCCCGACGCCAGTGGATCGAAATGGATGGCGAGGCAGCGCTCGCCGCTCGGCGCCTCGCGGTTGTTGACGACGCATTGGTGGCCGGTGAAGCCCTGCACGGACCCGGGATAGGCGAAGTGGTAGCGGGCGCCGTCCTTCGGCGGTTCGAACGCCGACCCGCCAAGGCGTCGACCGATCGAGGCGATTCGGCTGGCTTGGGTCACCGCATCGGTGACGCCGCTGCCGCTGTCGGCGCTCGGCATGTAGCAGATGTCGGCGAAGGGTCCGCGCCAGTCTGGGCCTGCATCGATGCCTTGGAGGCCGTGCTGAATACCCAACAGGCAACCGAGGTTGCCCGAGTTGCAGTCGGTGTCCCAGCCCGAGGTGTTGACGACCATCAGAGCGCGCTGAAAGTCGTCGTTGCCGTGCAGTAGGCCATGCACGATCAAGCCGTGGTTCGGCACCATGTGGCAGTTGCCGCCGTACTTATCGTAGCCGTAGTTGGCCTTGATCTCCGCGAAGGTCTTCCGCCAGTCGTCGCCGTGCCGGGCATGCCAGTCGCGGATGTCGCCGATCATCCGGTAGAGCACGCTGTTCTTTGGGATCTGCGCGACGCCGATGTCGATCAGCTTGTTGGTGTCCGACTCCACGAAGGCCGCCGCTTCCATGGCCGCCAGCACCTGGGCTCCGTAGATGGCCTCGCCGTCATGGGAGACGCTTGCCGCGCGACGCGCGAAGTCGGCCGCCTGCTCGGGATCCCCCGGCGACACCATGGCCCAGCCGTCGATGAAGATCTGCGCGCCGATTTGTTCCGCGACGACCTTGCCGTTCATCTCGATGGACCCGCTCGCCGGCGCATCGATGCCGGACACCAGGCGCATGAACGCCGTGTGTTCGGTGGAATTGCCCAAGCCTCCCCACCACAGGATGGTGCGGTTCTCGATCAGGTAGTTGAGCCACGACTGGCCGATCTGCTTCGGGGTCAGGTCCGGGTCGCAGTCGTAGTCCTCCATCGCGCGGATGAAGGTGAAGGTGCCGCTGATGTCGTCGTCGGTGACGATCAGGCGCTGATTGAGCTTGTCGTGGACGTAGTAGTCGATCTCGCCGAGCCGTTCCTCGATGCGCTCGTTGGGCCAGCCCTCGAACGGACGGCCGAGGTAGACGCCGATGATCTTGCCGAGCACGCCGGCGTAGACGCGCTCTTCGTAGTCGGCAGGCAGGTTGGCGGGCATCGTTGTCTCCTAGAGTGGCAAAACCAGTTAGTGTGACGACTCGCGACGAGAACGGAGCCCGTCCGTCTCGTGGATGGCCGCGATGATCGCCGCGGATTGCGGCCCGAGCGCGTGCTCGCGACCGGGCGCTTTCGACCGGCGACGCGTCATCGCAACAGCCAGGCGCCGAACCGTTCGTTCATCTCGTCGCCGTTGTCGGCCCACCATTGCCAGTCGCTGCGCAGGGAGAGCTTCGTGTTCTCGGGCGAGTTGGGCATGTGCGGCCCCATGTCGACACCGGTGGCGAGGTGGGTCGAGACCAGCCCCTGTGCGGAGCGGCGCGAGGGACTGTAGGCGATATAGCGGCTGACGGCCGCCATCGAACGGGGCCGCGAGGCGTACGCGACGAGTTGTCGTGCCGCGTCGAGATTGCCGGACCCGGCGACGATCGCGAGGTTGCTGATTTCGAGCACCTGCCCGTGCCAGACGATCGTGAACGGCTGGTTCTCAAGCACCTGGGCATTGAAGATCCGGCCGTTGTAGGCCGTGGACATCACCACTTCGCCGTCGGCGAGCATCTGGGGCGGTTGCGCGCCCGCGTCCCACCACACCACCTGGTCCTTGATGGTGTCGAGTTTGCGGAATGCGCGTTCGACGCCTTTCGCGGTGTCGAGGACGGCGTAGATCTCCGAAGCCGGAACGCCGTCCGCCATCAGGGCGAACTCGAGATTCGCCAGCGGCGTGCGCCGCATGCCACGCCGCCCGGGGAAGCCCTCGAGGTCGAAGAAATCCTGGATCGACCGCGGCACTTCGCCCGTCGTCCGTTCGTGGTTGTAGGCGACAACAGTGGAGAAGAACAGCATGGCGATGCCGCACCGGCTGATCAGGTCCGGATAGAAGTCGTCTTCGGGTGCCGAACCGTCGGCGCCAGGTGCCAGCAGAGCGGTATCGAGGGTCTCGAAGAGTCCTTCGTCGCAACCCCGGATCAGGTCCGGAAACTGGATGTCGACAATGTCCCAGTGAACGCTGCCGGCCTCCACCTGGGAGCGCACCTCCGAGAGACCTCCGTTGTAGTCCTCCAGCAGGACCTCGATGCCCGTCTCGGCGGCGAACGGTTTGAGATAGGCCTCCTCGCAGGCCCTGGCGTAGGAGCCGCCCCAGGACACGACGGTGACCGATTCGGCGGACGACGAGGCCGCGCCGACCCCGGCTAGGAGCGCGATCGCGATTCGACCCGCCGACGCCGCGTGCATGGTCCCTCCCCGTAATGCCGTGATCGTACCATGCAGGTGCGCCGGTTCTTGGTGCCCGACAGGTGCATACCTCGGCGCCGGAGGCCGCGAGTTTGCGTGTCGATCCACTACAATCGGGAACCGGATGGCGAAGGGGATGTCGGGGCACCATGGAACTGACGGTGGCAAGGACTGGCGTAGAGCGGTCACCCATCGAGAAGAAGCCGAGCGTTGTCTTCGAGGCGCCGGACTTGGCCCGTCCCGGCGAGCCGGTGTCCAGCGAAGAGATTCGCTTCTTCGTGGACAACGGATTCCTCGTGAAGAAACGCTTGATCGACAAAACGGCCGTTGAGGAAGCGCTTGGCAAGACGTGGGCGTATTTCGGAGACCAGGTACCGATGGCGGAGGGGACGACGGCGCCGACCCCCGACGACGCGTCGACATGGGCGAGTCCCGAGTGGGCACCGATGCCGCGGCCGGATGACTCCGGGCCCTACCAGGGCCGGCAGCGCATCGTCTACGGCGGCCACACGGTCAAGCTGCACGATCTCGGCGATGCGGACTTCCTGATGGACCTGGTTCCAAACCACCCCCGGGTCCGCGCGGTCGCCCAGGCGATTCTCGGCGATGATCTCAGACCGAGCGAACGGACGCGGGGCGTCTATGCAGTGTTCCCCAACGCAGGGGAAGTCGATCCGGACGACCCGGGGAGGCTGACCCGACCGCTGGGTCCGCATACCGACCAGGTCTGCCAACAGCTCAACGCCTGTGCGTATCTCGACGATGTCCCGCCCCGAGGCGGCGGCTTCACGGTCTATCCGGGCAGCCACAAGATCATGTTCCGGGCGCATCGTTTCGAGGCGAACTGGTCGCCGCTTCCCGACTTCCGCGACGCCGTGAGACGGGTTGTCGCCGAAATCGAACCCGTCGAGTTCGCGGGTGACAAGGGCGACGTCATCTTCTGGCACGGCCGCATGGTCCATTCGTCAGGCGTTCATCTCGGCGACTCCATCCGCTGGGCCGTGTTCGCCGATTTCACGTTGGATGGGGAAGTCCTCTCAGCCGAGGAGCACAAGCGCATCGGGCAGTTCGAGTGGTTCAAGGACGCCAAGCGCTTCGCCGAGGATGCGCCCGTGGGCGAAGACATGTGGCGCGGTTGGCGGTTGGGCAGATGACGGTCTATTCCCGTCTGCGCATCTGGGACGGCACTGCGGGCGACTACGCGCCATTCGATTCCATTGCTGTCGAAGGCGACGTCATCGTCGGGTTGGGAAACGGCTGGCACGGCGAGAACTGTGCCGGCCTGACCGCGATCCCCGGGCTCATCGATGCCCACGTCCACATGGTCCTCGATCCGGCCATCGCATCGCTGAAGGACCAGTTGGCGCAGAAGCCACGGGTCATCCGCAAGAAGATGGAACGCCGTGCCGAGGCCATGGTTCGACACGGCATCACCACCGCCCGGGATCTCGGCGGCGGCAACTGGCTGGAGCTTGAACTTCGGGATCGCATCAACGCCGGCGAGATCCTCGGCCCGCGCCTGCTTTGCGCCGGTCAGCCCGTTACGTCCGTCAAGGGCCACTGCCACTTCTGGGGCGGCGAGTCGGCAGACCTTGAGGGGGCGAAAACGGTCATCGAGCGCCAGCACGCCCGCGGTGTCGATCTCATCAAGCTGATGGCCACCGGGGGAATGCAGACGCCCGACAGCCAACCCAAGGATGCCCAGTTCGACCAGGCGACGACGACGGCCATCGTCGCCGCAGCGAACGAGTTCGGTTACGACGTTGCGGCACACTGCCACGGCACGCCGGGCATCCGCCATGCGGCCAATGCGGGCGTGCGAAGCATCGAGCACTGTTCGTGGATCGGTGCCGAGGGCAAGCGCGAACCGTACGATCCAGCGGTCGTCGCCGAGATCGCCCGCCGGGGCGTGTGGGTGTCCCCGACCATCAACACGGGTTGGGCCCGCTTCCCGGAGGAGTTCGCCGTTCGCGTGCGGGAGAACATGCGCGGAATGAAGGCGGCGGGGTGCCGGCTGGTCGCCTCGACCGATGCCGGGATCCCCAATGTTCGTCACCAGGATCTCGCCGTAGCACTACCGGTGTTTGCGCGGCTAGCGGAACTCGAGCCGATCGAAGTCCTGAAGTGCGCCACGAGCGAGTGCGCGGCGGCGCTCGATCTCGCCGAGATCACCGGTACGTTGTGCGCAGGCCTGTCCGCCGATCTACTATTCATGCGCGGAGATCCACTGGCGGACTTGCAGACCCTGCAACAGCCCGTCAAGGTTGTGGTCCGGGGCCGGGAAGTCGAACCAGCAGAGGAGAAGCACGAGGCATGAGTTTTCGAGAGGAAGTCCGGGACTGGCTGGAAGACAACTGTCCGCCGACGATCCGCCAGCCGGCGGGACCCGGGGAAGGCACCGGTGGCGGTCGCCGGGCGACGTACCCGAACCCGGAGGTCAAGCTCTGGCTGGACCGCATGGCCGAGAAGGGCTGGACGGCGCCGACTTGGCCCAAGGAATATGGCGGCGGCGGGCTAACCAAGGACGAGGCGGGAGTCTTGGGCGAAGAGATGCGCCGTATCCGCGCGCGTCCCGCCCACACCGGCATGGGGCTCTCCATGATCGGTCCGGCGCTCCTGGAGTTCGGCTCCGAGGAGCAGAAGCAGGAGCACTTGCCGAAGATCGTCCGCGGCGACATCTGGTGGTGCCAGGGCTACAGCGAACCCGGCTCCGGCTCGGACCTCGCGAGCCTCTCGACCAAGGCCGTCGACGACGGCGACGACTTCATCGTCAACGGCTCGAAGATCTGGACCTCCAGCGCCAACTTCGCGGACTGGATGTTCTGCCTGGTGCGAACCGAGCCCGATGCGCCGAAGCACGAAGGCATCTCGTTCATCCTCTTCGACATGGAAACGCCGGGCGTCAGCGTCAAGCCCATCCGGCTCATCAGCGGCGCGTCGCCGTTCTGCCAGACCTTCCTCGACAACGTCCGTGTGCCGAAGCGGAACCTGGTGGGTGAACGCGGCAAGGGCTGGACGGTCGGCAAGCGACTACTGCAGTACGAACGCACGTCCATTGGCGGCGGCGGTGGAGGCGGTGGCGGCAACCCGATGGCCGACCTCGCCAGGCGCTACGTCGGCCTGGAGGGCGGGCAGGTCGCCGATCCGGAGTTTCGCAAGCGGCTGATCGCGCACCGCATCACCGACAGGGCGTTCGGCCTGACGGTTCGTCGCAACGGGGAAGAGTTGCGATCTGGCGGCGCGCCGACCTTCCTGTCGTCCATGTTCAAGCTCTACGGCACCGAGCAGAACAAGGCCCGCTACGACCTCATGCTCGACATGATGGGCAGCCAGATGCTCGGCTGGGAGGGCGACGGCTTCGACGGGAGGGAACTCTCCGCGACCCGGGAGTGGCTGCGCTCGCTCGCCAATTCCATCGAGGGCGGCACGTCCGAGATCCAGTTGAACATCATCGCGAAACGGATTCTCGGGCTGCCGGATTGATCGGAACCACGCAGGAAACGGAGGGGACATGAAAAAGCTAATGGCCTTGGCGGCCTTCGCCTGCATTTCGGCGGGTGCCCAGGAGTTGGAGGAACTGTCGCTCAGCGAACTGCTGCAGCGTTTCGGGTGGGACTTCGAGGCCACCGAGATCATCACCGAGAAGGTCGGCGACGGCCTCTACGTGCTGTTCGGCGTGGGCGGGAACATCGCCGTATCCGTGGGCGAGCAGGGGGTTCTGATCGTCGACGACATGTTCCCGGAGATGATCCCCAAGGTGGAAGCGGCGATCAAGGAGATCGGTGGCGACGGTATCGACTTCGCGATCAATACCCACTGGCACTTCGACCACGCCGAGGGCAACCTGGCGGTGGGTCCGGCAGGAACCTGGATCGTTGCCCATGAGCACTCGGCACAGATGATGGCCAAGTCGAACCCGATCTACCTGCCCCGCGTCACGACCTATCAGCAGCAGGCCTACCCGGCCGATGCGCGTCCCGCCATCACCTACGACGACCGGATGCGTTTCCACTTCAACGGCGACGTGATCGACCTGATCCACGCCGGCCCTGCACATACCGCCGGGGATACCGCCGTGATCTTCCGAAACCACAACGCGGTGCACTTCGGGGACGTGTTCAACAACGCCGGCTACCCGTTCATCGACGCCGACAGCGGTGGCGGCATCAACGGCATGATCACGTTCTGCGAGGCCGTTCTGGCCGAGATCGGCGACGACGGGATCGTTATTCCCGGCCACGGACCCGTGACGGACAGCGCAGCGCTCAAGGCGTACATCCACATGCTGAAGACCGTTCGCGACCGGGTCTCGGCGATGATGGCGGAGGGGAAGAGCCTGCTCGAGATCGTGGCGTCGCGGCCGACCGCAGAATTCGACGAGACCTACGGCCCGGAAATGAACTCCCTCGGCCTCGTGGATCGCGCCTACACCAGCCTCAAGCGGGACGCCGAGTGCCGGTGAGAATCGCGCCAAGCGACGTAACCCTGGGAGCGACGGTTACCGAAGTCAGCTTGGGTGCGCTCTCCGACGACGAGTGGCGGGGCATCGAGGATGCCTTCCACCAATACGCCGTGCTCGTCTTTCCGAAGGCGGACCTGAACGAGGACGAGCACATCGCCTTCAGCCGCCGCTTCGGGCCGCTGGAACGGACGCTCTCGAAGCGCACGGAACGCCAGGAGATCTCGCTGCTGTCCAACGTCGCCAAGGATGGCAGTATCGCCGAACGCGACGACGCTCTCGGCCTTTTCCTCAAGGGCAACCGGTTCTGGCATACGGACTCCTCCTTCAAGAAGGTCGCCGCCAAGGCGTCGCTGTTGCGAGCGTTGGAGGTCCCGGACTCCGGCGGCGACACGGAGTGGGCGGACATGCGGGCCGCGTGGGACTCGCTGGATGAGTTGACCCAGACACGCCTCGAAGGATTGGTGGCGGTGCACTCCTACTCCTACTCCCAAGGCAAGGTCGGCGGCATCGCGCTACTCACCGAGAAGGAGCGGGAGGCACTGCCGCCGGTGCCGCATCCGCTCGTCCGCACGCACCCGGCGACGGGCCGGAAGAGTCTCTACGTCGGACGTCACGCCTCCCACATCATCGGTATGGACTACGAGCCGGGCAGGGCGCTGTTGGCCAAACTCACGGAGGACGCGTGCCAGCCGCCACGGATCTTCCGCCATCAATGGCGCGCCGGCGACATCGTCGCTTGGGACAACCGCTGCGTGCTGCACCGTGGACATCCCTGGCCCTTCGAACAGCCGAGGGTGATGCGGCGGACCACGGTGGCCGGCGACGGCGAGAACTCGTGGGCGATTGAGCGAGGGCGTGACTCCTGCCGTCACGTTGATGCTATGCGACGCCCGTGCGGTTGACCTTGGACGGACACGTCGGGATTCCTTGGCCGGTGCCGCGACCCAGCCGGGACGGGCAATTCAACGTTTGCCGCTCAATCTGCGTCGTATCGCTTTGGCTCGGGAGCCAAGATGGGCCTCGCGATGACAGTTTGGGCACAGTGCGACGGTGTTGGCGGGGATGTCCTTGCCCCCGTCGGCCAAGGTTTTGATGTGGTGGACTTCAAGATAGGGTAAACCGTCGGGTCTCTTAAACGGTGCTGGGCTACCACAAAGGTCGCAGATTCCGTCCGCCTGTTGCTTCGCCCAACGGGCCACCCGCGGATCCCGAGCGACCACGGTGACTTCCCGCTGCTCGCGCCACGGGCTTTCGATGCCGTGTGGCGGACCTTCGAGCCGACCAATAGCCGCAATCCTGACGTCAAGCTCGTTTGGGTCGAAAACTTGGTTCGCGGCCTGGTCAATCAACTCGGAGACTCGCTGCCTGATCTCAAATCCGTAGGCCTTCTCGGCATACCAGATCGGTACGTGACCAAATCGACCCTCACGCCCGGTGCTGCCGCTCTCGATCTCCAACGTCCGCTGTTCGATTCGCAGCAGGTGGCCGTCGGATTCCGCAGTCGTGACGTGGTACGGACCGCGCTTGTAGGTCTGGCGTTCTCTGAACACGGTCGCATTGCGGTACCAACCGACCACAACTCTGCCCCTATCGGGCGGAGGGCGGGTGGCTGTCCAAACCACGTCGACGCCGCTTACGGATTCTGCGTCTCTTGCAGCCCCGAAATGGCCGTCGATTCTGATCGTGCCACGCACGGGTACATAGCCATATAGGCGACCATGGAACGGTCGGAAGTTGTGGACCTCCCCGTTTTTCTTGCTGCCACCGCCGCCTGCTATCGGCTGGTCTTGCTTAGTAACGCCGCGATAGTGCCTCATCCACGCGGTGTTGCAGAAAATCATGTGAGTCACAATCCAGGGGGCTCCTGCAGGTGCGGATTGTCCCGAGGAGTGACCGCTACTTCGCGGCCTCGATGAGGGCGATATCCTGTTTGAGGAGTGCGTTGACCAAATCGTTGAGGCCAATGCCTTTCTCTTTCGCGCGCGCTTGCAGGTAGTCCCTGACCGAATCCTCTAGGAACACCGGCAACTGAAGCTCGGCGTTTTCTCGGTAGAATCGGCCACGCTCACCCTGTGAGAAGTCGTACTCGGCTTGCATGCTACTCTTCGTATTGCCTCCGCTCGGTTCGCGTTGCCTCGCGGGCTGAGATGATTCTAACATCGGCAGTATTCTCGTTCGCCTCGGTGTGAGTATGCACCGCAACGAGAAGGTCACCGTTCTCGGCTCGACCTATCGTCACCCACCGGTCCTCCGTGCCGCTATGTTCCGGGTCGTAGACGGTCTTGGCGAGCGGATCGAGGAATACCGTTGCAGCGAGTTCGAACGTGACGCCATGCTTGTTTCGATTGATGGCGACCTTGCTAGCGTCCCAAGTGAATCGGTATTGGTACATCGCGGTTGACAGACGGCGAGTCAAAACACCGTCACGACATCGTCCTCCAAGTGGCGACAAACCGATGTGGCAGAATCGTCGTCTCCCACCGCAGATGAAGCAAGTAGTGATCGCACCATGTGTTGTGTCGGTGTCCGACACCGAGGATAGCCGACGCACTAACGAGGCACGCTCCACTGAGGATGCTCATGCTTAGGCGCGTCGGCGGCTACCTTTTCCCGCGCGAAGACGAAGCTCCAGAAGCCAGCCGGCATCTGGAGCGGGAAGGCTACGCGGTGCTGCGGGGCGTGCTTTCGCCGCGTCAACTTGGGCCGATCCGAAACGAGATCGCCCGCATCTACGCCAACCGGCCCCGGGATGGCCGGGCCGGCATCCAGGACGAGGACTTCCGCTACGAAATGTTCAACAAGAGCCCGCGCGCCCAGAAACTCGTCGGTCGTCGGGAAATCCTCGACGTGATCGAACCGCTCCTGGGGGAGGACTGCCACATCATCGCCAATACCTGCTGGCGCAACCCGGCGGGCACCGAACACCGTCACGGTGGCGGCGGCTGGCACATCGATGCGGGACCACATATTCCACGCCCCACGGGTACACCGTGGCCCGCCGACGTTCCCTATCCCGTGTTCGCCATCGGGGCGCACATTTTCTTGGAGGACTGTCCCATTGAATGCGGCCCCACGGCGGTCATTCCCGGCAGCCACACGTCGGGACAGCCGCCGCCCTTCGACCGGCGCATGGACGAGACGCTCACCTGCCAGGGACGCGGTGCCCTCCCGCTGACGGCGGCAGCCGGGGATGTCGCCTTGTTCGCTTCCGACGTCTGGCACCGCCGGCTACCGGCCTGCAAGGGCGACAAGGGCCGGTTCTTCCTGCAGGTGCACTACGCGAGACGGGACATCGCCCAGCGCATCAAACGCACCGCTACCGTCAACCACGTCGATCTCGCCGCGTTGGAGCGGATCCGTTCGAAACGCGAACGACGTCTGCTGGGGCTGCATCCACCCGGCTTCTACGACGGCTGACATCGCTGTGATCCCCGAACGTTGGCGCACGCCCGTCGCCTTCCTGGTGCTCGCGAGCATCGCGATGCCCCTAGGCTTCGCCGCCTGGCGCGCTCTGCTCGACAACTTCGCCATCGAGGAAGCCGCTTTCACCGGGCGGGAGATCGGCATCCTCCAAAGCCTCCGGGAGATCCCCGGCTTCCTCGCCTTCACCGCCGTGTTCGTGATCCTCGTGCTGCGCGAACAGACCTTCGCCGTGGTCTCCGTGGCGGTTTTCGGCCTCGGCGTCGCGTTGACCGGTTTCTTTCCGAGCGAGTACGGCCTCTATTTCACGGCCGTCCTGATGTCCATCGGCTTCCATTACTTCGAGACCATCCGCCAGTCGCTTTCCCTGCAGTGGCTCTCGAAGGCCGAGGCACCGCGCATCCTCGGCCGCCTCATCGGCGTCGGCTCGGCGACCTCCCTCGTCGCCTTCGGGGCGATGTTCGTTGCGCTCAAGGTGTTCGAGTTGGAGTACCGCTGGATCTACCTGGCGGCGGGCGGGGGTGCGTTCCTGATCGCCATCCTCCTCATGGGCTACCCCCACTTCGAAGGCGCGACGCCCCAACGCAAGGAAATCGTGCTTCGTGGCCGCTACTGGCTGTACTACGGCCTGACGTTTCTGTCCGGGGCGCGACGGCAGATCTTCGTCGTCTTCGCCGGCTTCCTGATGGTCGAGAAGTTCGGCTATTCGGCGGACAACATCGTCGCGCTGATGCTCGCCAACCACCTCTTCAACTGGCTCTTCGCGGAGCGGATCGGCGCCTGGATCGGCCGCATCGGCGAACGCCACGCGCTGACCCTCGAGTACTGCGGCCTGATCCTGGTGTTTACCGCCTACGCCTTCGTCGAGAACGCCTACATGGCCGCCGGGCTCTACATCCTCGACCACATGTTCTTCGCGCTGGCCATCGCCATCAAGACGTACTTCCAGAAGATCGCCGACCCGGCGGACATCGCCTCCACGGCGGGCGTCTCATTCACGATCAACCACATCGCCGCCGTGGTGATCCCGGCGCTGCTTGGTCTCGTGTGGCTGGAGTCCCGCGCCCTAGTGTTCCTCATCGGCGCGGGCTTCGCGCTGCTTTCGTTGGTAATGGCCCAGAACGTACCGCGGCATCCCCGGGAGGGGAACGAAACGGTGTACGGTGCGAACGGGCGAATGCGCACCACCGTTGCGAGAGTTCGCCAATGACAGGAGCGGTTGCCCGAGGCGACCGTTCAGACCCTCTTGTCGCTGCCCGCGTCGCCAAGTATGCCGTTCGCAGTGTGGCGGCTCTTGAGATTCCGGGGCACGATCAGCCGTCTGCCCGAAGCTGTTGATCGCCACTTCTCGTGCGAGCCCTTGCCGCCTGGTGTTCGCTTGAAGCCCAAACGGGCAAGCTCGTCGGCGACGATGCGATAGTAGTTGTCCGGCACGTCACGCCGCCCCCTCGATGGATGCCGGTTCACGCAACACGATAGATGGGATCAAGTCCCTGAGCGGGGTCGTGTTGACTTCCTCTGAACTCAGGTGGTTCTCGATGATCAAATCGGGTGCCAGATCGACGATCAGGGACTCGAACTCATCGAGTGTCTCGGCCTCGATGTGCAGGCCGTGAATGTCGCTCTTCGAATAGAAGACCTGAGCTTCTTCGTCCCAGATGGCGGTAACCAAGTATTTACGCTTCATCGTCGGGCTCCGGACGGCTTCCTTCGGGTTCCTCGCTGCGTGCGAGTCAGTGCCTTCACGGACATAGTCTGACTTGCTCCGAGAGCATAACGTTTCTGACTCCTCACGGCAGGACCCGTCCACGGGGCTGTCAGTTTGGCAGTTGCAGACCCTTCCACATCCCTCCACCGCATCGGTCAAACGAACGCTTGACGGGAATTCTGATTAGTCTATTATTTCTGTCATGACAGAAATACAAGAAACAACGCTTCCGGCCGTCGTCGAGAGTTTCATTCTTCACTGGGGCGATCTCGGCAATCACTGGGGCGTCAATCGATCGATTGCCCAGATGCATGCGTTGCTGTACTTGGCGGATCGTCCCATGACCGCCGAAGCGATCGCCGCCGAGCTGGGCATTGCCCGCTCCAACGTCAGCAACTCGCTGAAGGAACTCCTGGCGTGGAAGCTCGTCCGACGGGTGCCGGTACGTGGTGACCGGCGAGACCACTACGAGGCGGAGACGGATCCCTGGGAAATCGCCAGACGCATCGCCGAGGGCCGCAAGGCCCGCGAGATCGATCCTGCCTTGGTCGCGCTCCAAGCGTGTGCGTCAGCAGCCCAGGACGATCCCGCGGTCAGTGAAGTCGCGCGTCAGCGGCTCGCCGACATGGCGTCCTTCGTCGAGTCGTTGGACACCTGGTACGACGAGATGCTCGCGCTGTCCAATTCCACCCTGCTCGCGTTGATTCGAATGGGGGCCAGGGTGATCCGCATCCTCGGCCGGTCGAAGGGGTGATCGACATGTCCTGCGCGAGTCTCATCCCCGTTGCTGCGCCTTCCGTGCCCATGTCTTCGCCGAGCTACGCGTCGCTGTTGGGTCCGTCCTGGGGCCAGTTGCCTATGCGGACACGGGCGCGTTTCGGCGTCGAGCGCGAGATGGTCTGCTACCACGGGCGCGTCGTCGTATCCGAATGCACGCTGCTAGGTCGCCTGTTTCGCCAGCTTGCACGCCTTGTTGGCAGCCCGCTGCCGTTCGACGACACCATCGGCCCCGCCACCGTCGTGGTCATGGCGGCCGGTCGGGGAAGTTCGTCATGGACACGGGTCTATCGCCGGAACGGTGGCCGGGCCCAGGCGATTCGCTCGGTGAAGCGGTTCGATGGTCCCACGGGACTCGAAGAGTATCTCGGCTTCGGGCTCTGCATGGCGTTGCGGGTGCGTGCGCAAAACGCCTCGCTCCTATTCGAGAGCGCGGGCTACTCCTGGGCGCTCGGGAACGTGCGGATTCCGCTGCCGAGCTGGCTGACGCCCGGCAGATTGGTGGTCCGCAGTACCGAACTCGCGGCACCCCGCTTCCGGTTCTGCCTCACCCTGAGCCACCCCCGTTTCGGCGAGGTGCTTCGCCAGGAAGCGGTATTCGAGGACCCGTCATGATTCCGCTGGAAGTTTGGTTGGTTGTCTCCCTCCAGGTGGTGCTCGGTTTCGCCGATGTCGTCGTGCACCACGAACTGATCGCGCGCCTGCCCTGGCGGTCCGGCGCTGCCCCGGAACTCCGCCTGCACGGCGCGCGCAACCTCGTCTACGCGGTGATCTTCCTGACGCTCGCCTGGGTGGTACCGCTCGGTTGGACCGCCCTGATCCTGGCGGGACTTCTGCTGGCCGAAGCCACCATCACCTTCGCCGACTGGATCGTCGAGCACTCCTCTCGACCGTTGCCGGCGTCGGAACGGGTCCTCCACGGCCTGTTGGCGATCAATTTCGGCGTACTGCTGGCGCTGTTGGCACCCATCGTCTGGCAATGGCTGAGGGAGCCGGCCTCCGTCGAGTTTGTCGTTCGCGGCGTCTGGTCGTGGCTGGCCACGGTGGCCGCCGCCGGGTTGCTGGCTATGGCGATCCGAGATTTCGCCGCAGCCCGACGGGTGGACGGATTCCGAACGAGGTCACTGTCCCTGGACTTGCCGGACCGCCAACGCTGGCTCGTGACCGGTGGCACCGGGTTCGTGGGCCGACGATTGACCGAGGCACTGGCGGGCGATGGGCACGAGGTCACGGTCCTCACCCGTGACGTCAAACGGGCGCAGCTTCTCAGCGCGCCATTTCGTGTGGTGACGAGTCTCGATCAGATTGATGCCACACAAGGGTTCGACGTGGTCGTTCACTTGGCGGGGGAACCCGTGGCGGCGGGACCCTGGACCCCGGTTAGACGTCAGCGGATCGAGCGTTCCCGACCCGAACTGGCCAGGCGGTTGATCCAACTCATCCGCCGCCTCGAAGCGAAGCCGAAGGTCTTGATCGGCGCGTCGGCGGTGGGCTGGTACGGCGACCGTGGAGAAGCCGTGCTCGACGAGGGCGCCGACTTCGAGGACTGCTTCGCGCATCGCAGTTGCGAGGCAGCCGAAATCGCGTCGGCCGAAGCCGAACAAGACGGAGTCCGGGTCGTCATGCTGCGGATCGGTCTCGTCCTCGGACGCGAGGACGGGCTCCTGGCACAGCTGCTGACGCCCTTTGACCTGGGGTTCGGTGCAAGGCTCGGCTCGGGCAGGCAGTGGATGTCCTGGATCGAACGGGACGACCTCGTACGGCTGATCGCCTTCGCCTCCACCCAGGAGGCAATTCGTGGTTCCGTGAACGCCGTTGCGCCCCACGCGGTCACCAATTCCGTATTCACCTGCGCCCTGGCCCGGGCCCTGCGTCGGCCTGCATGGTTCGCACTGCCTCGAGTCCTGCTAGTGGGTGTGCTCGGCGACATGGCGCGGGAACTCATGCTGGCGAGCCAACGGGCCGTTCCGGCCAAGGTGCTCGACAACGGATTCGAGTTCCGATTTCCCGAGATCGATGCCGCTCTCGCCAAGGCGCTGTCCTGATTGTCGATACCGATGGTCACCAAGGTCTACTACAACAGCGCCTGCCCGGTCTGCGACGCCGGAATCCGGTGCCAGCGCGTCAAGCTCGACGCCTGCCCTGCGTCGGTGGAGTGGATCGACGTACACGCAGACAACCAGGCAGCAGCCGAGATCGGCGCGGATCTGGAATTCGTCCGCGAGCGGCTGCACGTCGTCGACGCCCAAGGCGGGCTTCACGTGGGTGCCGATGCGATCACCGAGTTGATGGCGGCAACCCCTCGACGCCACTGGGCCGCCCGCTTGGTTCGGCTCCCGGTGGTCCGGCAATCCGCGCGTCTCGCGTACAACGCCTTTGCCGTCCTGCTCTACCGGTGGAATCGTCGTAGGAAGCGCTGGTAGCGACCTGGTCTTTCGGCGCTGGTGATCGAGAGGGTAGGCTAGCGCTTTCGATTCCTCGGAGCCTGCCATGAACGGCCCCCTTGCCGGGTACACCGTCCTGGATCTCACCATCGCCCGCGCCGGCCCGACCGCCGTGCGGCTTCTCGCGGATTGGGGTGCCGACGTGATCAAGATCGAAGCGCCACCGGCGGTGGGCGGTGCCATGACCGGTGCCCGGCGGGGACCTGACGAGCAGAACCTGCACCGCAACAAGCGGAGCCTCTGCATCAACCTGAAGGATCCGGAAGGCCACGCGTTGTTCATGACCCTGGCGGCGAAGGCGGACGTCATCGTCGAGAACTTCCGCGCCGAGGTGAAGCATCGGCTCAAGGTCGACTACGAGTCGGTCAGAATGGTGAACGAGTCGATCGTCTACGCGAGCATCTCCGGTTTCGGCCAGGACGGTCCGTACAGCAAGCGGCCCGGGGTCGACCAGATCGTTCAAGGCATGAGCGGCTTGATGTCCATCACCGGCGAACCGGGCCGCGGGCCTATGCGGGTCGGTATCGCAATCAGCGACACCGCCGCCGGCATGTTCCTGGGCCAGGGCATCCTGCTGGCGCTATTGCATCGGGAGAAGACCGGGGAAGGGCAGTGGGTTCACACGTCGCTTCTGGAAGCCATGTTGAACAAGCTCGACTTCCAGGGCGCCCGTTACACGATGCTGGGCGACGTTCCCGGCCAACAGGGCAACGACCACCCCATCGCGACGCCCATGGGCGCGTTCCGGTGCAAGGACGGCCACGTCAACATCGCCGCGCCGTCGGATCGGATGTGGAAGAGCTTCTGCGATGCCGTCGGGGCTGATTCGCTGCTTGCCGACGAGCGCTACGACTCGGTGCGCAAACGTCGCGCCGAGAAGGTCGAGTTGAACGCGGAGATCGAGAAGGCGATTGCACACCTGCCGGTGGAGGAAGTCGTCGGGAAACTGAACGCGGCAGGCGTCCCTTGCGGCCCCATCGGCGACATCCAAGGAGGGTTCGAGAACCCCCAAGCTAAACACTTGGGTATGGCAAAGCGTGCCGTGCACACCGAACTCGGCGAGGTCAACCTTATTCGTTCACCGATAAACCTTTCGCGCTTTCCGCACCCGGAGTGCTTCGACCACGCTGCGCCGGACCCTGGAGCCGACAGCGACCGCGTGCTCGCGGAGTTCGGCTTTGCGCCGAACGAGATCGAGGAACTGCGCGCCAGCGGCGCCGTCTACTGACGCACCGGTCTCTCGGAGCGAGCCATGATGACCAAGATCACCATCCGCATCGATGAGGAGATCGCTCGCCAGGCCAAGGTTTTGGCGGCCAAACGGGGCACCTCGCTCAGCCAACTCGTCGCGAAGCAACTCCAAGACATGCTGAAGGCCGATCTTCGATTCGATAGGGCCGCAGCCGAGCGTTGAAACGTCTGCGCCGGGGATACGACCTACACTGGACGCCGCCCGCCGAGCGAGGCGAGCTGCATGGCCGCTTCCCATCTTGACGGTTAGCGAAGTTCCCTAGGGTCGACGGTTGTCGTCGCCCATGCGGGTTGTTCCATGGCTTCGTTCGAACGGCGCGGGCCGGGACAAGCCCGGCCCCTACGAGGTCAGCGCCGCCACTACTGCATCAACGCACTCGTCCGCCTTGGCGCGCATCTCGTCGTCCGTGGCGTCCTGGATGGGATGCGCGACGAACACGCGGCGCGCGTCGTTCATGCCTAGGGCCTCGGCTTGGGCCGTGGCCGCGTCGACGAACTCCGAGGAAGCGATGCTGACCGAGGGAACTCCCTGGATCTCGAACCATACCGTGTCATGCAAACTGCACGTGGTACAGGAGCCTCAGTCGGCTAGCGCCTCGATCACGAAATCGTTCGTGTCGCGGATATCCCGCCGCAGCGCATCCGGCGCCGGCTTGGTGAACGTCGGCTTCGCATAGCGGTTGACGGTTACATCCGGCAAGCGCTCGGCAAGCTGCGTCTCGAGCCGGTCGAGCAGGATGTTCCCGCGCGGTTTCGAGATGTCCAGCAGGGCGACGTTGCCGCGGATCGCACCCGGGCGCGGCGTCACCGTACGCGCCACCGGCACCCGCTCGTCGGTGGGGTCAAGGATGGTGGTCATGGTTCCTCCTTCTTTCCTTCCGCCTAATCTCTCGCGTGTGAGTCCGAAATTCAATCTTCGATTTTCGCTGATACCGGCATCGAGCCGATCTCGCCGCCGGCCCAGCCATGGAAGACCCCGGAGAACTTCCCGGCCTCGGCGCCCGCCACGACGATGTGGATGTTGCCCTTGGAGGCGAACTTCGGCGTCGGTCGGTTGCGGCGCTCTTCAGGCATCGCCGCTAGGCGTTCCGGGGACAATCCGCCGCCGGCGTCCTCGGTGGACGCTAAGTCGGCGAGCGGGCGGGCAGTCACTTTCTGGATTTGTTCGCGGATGTCGTCCTTGGTGAAGCCGTCGCGCTGCAAGGTGTCCACATGCTCCGGCGAGATCACCAGCAACGCATCGCCCGCGTTGTGGGCGCGAACATGGTGGGCGGCTTCCATGGACAGGCCGAAACTACCCGCTAGCTGCTTTGCCGTGCGCGACGATTGATCGACGCACAGGGCCGGTCCGCTGGTCATCGCGAACACCGTGACCACGGAGTCCTCGGGCGCGAAGCCTCGTTCTACGTGCAGCGGTTCCCAGGGACTTCGCTCCTCCCATTCGGGGAAGCACATCGTGAACTTCATGGGATTGCCCAATGTGGAGCGCTCGGTTCCCCCCGGCTTGGCGCCGCCGATGTTGCGTACTGCCAAGCGAACAGCGCGCCCGATGGCGGCGTTTGCCCGGCTACCTTGCCCAAGCACACCGAGGCCCATGTTCATCCCGACCCGCTCGCGAATGGGGCCGTTGACGATCATCACCGGCGACGCGCCCATGGTGGTGGCGTTCACGCCGTGAATGTTGAAGGTCTTGTTGCAGATCGCCTCGATGGTGGCGATGACCACCGGCAGGTACTCCGGTTTGCAGCCGGCCAGCACGGCGTTGATGGCGATCTTCTCGACCGTGGCGGGCGCGTAGTTCGGAGGAATCTCCGCGACCACCTCCTGGCTGTCGCGCCGGGTGCCGCCGAGCATCCTCAAAACCCGCTCGGGTGTCGGGGGTACCACGGGCAGGCCGTCCGTGAAGCCTTGGTCGAACAGGAACTCGTGGACGTCGTCTGCCGGTGCGATCTCGATCTTGCGGGCACGTAGCGGACTGTTCTCTGACGCCGCCCGCAGGCGCTCGGCGATCACGGGATCCTGGGTTAGCGAACCGCAACCGGGACGCCACTTGGGAAGCGACTCCCAGTCCACGTCCGCGTTTGGCAAATGGCTCTCGAAGAATGCCCGCCATTCCGCCCGGTCGAAGCCGACCAGCCGGTCGACCTCTTCGCCATCCGCGTTCGCGGCCAGCACGAGGGGCACGGTCTCGACGTCGTATGCGAACGACACCTTGAGCGTCGAGTCGTCCAGGAGTGGCATCGAAAGCCCATGCCGGTCGATCAACGTGCGGTTGCCCTCCTCGGTCTGTCCCGCCGCGAGAACCGGCACCTCGCCGGCATCGTGGGCCGCCTGCAGAAGCGGCATGACCAGGTTGCAGGTTGGACAATCCTCCTTGACGAAACAGACGAAGGCCGGCGAACCGGTTGGAAACGCCCGGTCCTCGCCCGCCATGTCGGCGAGCGAGAACGGAGGCAGAACACTTGCCATGGCTAGTCTTCTTTTCCGTCGGGCAGCATTGTCACTCGACTCAACTTTCGAATGCCGTCGCAGGGCCTTCTACTTATCGGTCCGAGGTGCGCCTCGCTAGGCGTCAAGTCAGTGGATCTCGGCGGACTTGCCCTGCGCCTCGCGCAGCTTCTCGATGTTGAAGCCCGGCTGCTTCGCCGCGTTGATGATGACGCCTTCACGCCGGGCGATACCCGCGGCCGCATCCATAACCTTGTCGGCGACGTCGTGGGGAATCACCACCGCGCCGTGCTGGTCGGCGTGTACGAGGTCGCCGTCCATGACGGTCATGCCGCAGACGTTGATCTGGGCGCCGAAGGAAACCACGTGCACAAAGGCGTGGGACGGGCCCACCCGATCAGCCAGCATCTGGAACCCGTCCGCCACGTCGGGCAGGTCCCGGACACTGCCGTCGGTGATGACGCCGAGGCACCCCAGCCCTTTGTGGATGTTGCTGTTCACCTCGCCCCAGAACGAGCCGTAGCCGCGGGAATCGCCGTCGAGATCCTGGATCACCGAGATCGCCGGCTTCGGCCCGCCGTTGTCGATGTAGTTGTAGTAGTCGCCGGGCGTATTCCGACGATCGGCCGGATGCCGCGCACGAATCGTGGCGGTGCGGGCATAGCCGACCATGACTCCGAGTTCGGGGCGTGTGCAGACCAGCGGTTCGACGGTATAGCCGAAGCCGCGCCGGTGCGATGCGACGACCTCCAGCGCGTTGCAGACGGTGGGCGTATCGATGGTGGCGAGTTGCTCGAGCAACTCGGCGGGGTGTTCGGACATTTGGGATCCTTTAGCGCTCGGAGGAAAAGCGTGCAGTGTAAACCCACCGTCCGCGTAGGGGCGACCCTTGTGGTCGCCCGGCTCGCGGGCGTTGCGGGCAACTGCGAACGCGGGACGGGACAAGCCGTCCCCTACGGCGCCGTCACCAAGGATTCGTCGTACGCCCTTCGCGTTAGTATTCCGCTCCAGCGGAAACTAAGCGGCGAAGTCAGCCGCGAGCTGATCGTGGCTAAGTGACGATGCTCAGACCGACAGTCCCCGTTCCTCTCGCCGTTGCTCTTGCTTGGGCACTGTCGGCAAGCGCCGCGGAAGACCGGCCCGTCCCACGCACTGACGACCCCGTCCAAGTCGTGCAGGACGATTCGTTGGAACCCGAGGAAGTGATCGTGATCGGCGAACCGGAGGATCCCTTCAAACCCCTCGACTTCGAGTACATGCAGAGCACCTACGACGCCCGGGGCAGGGGCAGTTGCCTTTATCGTCGAGGCGACTACGCGGAGTCGTTCCCCTTCCTGCTCGCCGCCGCGAAGCGCGGCTTCAAGTACGCCCAGGCCCGGGTCAGCTTTCTCTACCAGCAGGGCCTCGGTACGGCGCGCGATGCCGAGGCATCCATTGGCTGGCTCTCCGTCGCCGCCATGGGCACCACCCACCCCGAGATCCGCAACCGTTTCCTCGAGGTCTGGCGTCAGGTTCCCGACCCGCAGCGCCCCTACTACCAACGCATCGTCAACGACTACCGTGCCAAGTACGCCTCCCGACGACACCGCGTCACCTGCGATTTCGCGCCCAAGGCCGGAAGCCACATCCCGTCGCTGACCTGTCGGTTCGCCGACGAGGCGAACTACATGGACATCAACGCGATCCTCGAAGGCCGCGCACCCGTGTCCACGCCGCCGAACCCCTATGGCGCTGGTTGCTAGCGTTCCTCGGCGCGTTCTTATGCGTCAACCCGCAGCCCCACATCCAGCGAACAACTGGCCATGAATCGCATCATCTCGGTACCGTCGCGACTGTCGTAGAAGCGGATCATCGCCTCGTTGAACTCGAGCCGACGACGCGCCGGGACCGAAATCGCGTCTTCGCCGGCACCGAGCAGGACTCCGTTCATCATCAGCCGGGACGTACGCTTGTTGCCGTCGTAGAAGAACTGGTTCAACGAACCGAACAGGAACATCGCGATGGCGCGTTCGTGGAGACCGTCGGTCCTCTGCAGTGTCTCCAGGCCTTCTTCGAAGGTCGACTCCAGCGACTCCCAGCGAGGGGGCTGGAAATCGGTTCCGGCAATCGTTACGGAACCGGTCCGAAAAACACCCCATTCGACGGCTTCCTCGCGGGCCACCAAGGCATGGAGATCGCAGTACGTCTTGCGATTGAATTCGAACGTTCCTTGTTGCACACGACCAAGTAGCTCCTTCCAGCTTGCGGCTTGGTTCAGAACCTGCCGTTCGTCCTCCAGCCGGTGCCCGCCCACCGTGACGCCATCGAGCAGCGTCTTGACCTCGGGAAGCGTGAACGGGTTCCCCTCCAGGGCAACGGTATCGTGGACGATGCCCTCTAGTACCTTGCGGACGCGAAAGCAAGCCCGCCGGACATCACGCGCTTGATCAGCCCGGAACGTGACCGGATCGTAGGTGAATCCCAGACTGCCCGCTCTCGCGTTGTCCATGGCGCTCTCCGAGGCTGCGGCGCATTGTCGCGGAAACGTCCCGTGGGGGCGACCCTATCGCGCCCGTAGGGCGCGCGGTCGCCCGCGCCGTTCGCCAAGGATTTGTCGTGCACCCTCCCTGCACCCTCCCTGCCTTTCTGTCGGTGGTACGTGTGGCGTTTCGCGTATAGTCCTTGGGTTGCGCCACCGGGAGAGACCGCATGACCGACGTTGCCCACGTCGGCGCACGGCTGAACAGCCTGTTCGATCCGGGATTCAAACCCGAGGACCGCGTTTTGATGGACGCCAAAGGGTTGACGCCCACCCCGGGTGTGCTCCCCGAAGCGCCAAAGGTGAAGATCCGCAACGGGCGCGAACTGCAACGGCGGGCACAGACCAACGCATCGTTCACCGAGGCGGGATTCTTCGCCGAACACAGCTTCGTCCTCCTCGATCACACCTCGGACGTTGAGAACTGGGACGTTGACCCGGCGGGTGCCCCGCATGACTCGGACATCGCCCGCATCTACTACCCGGAAATCGCGACGATCATCCGCGAGCGGCTGTTGTCGGGCTACCGCCTTGAGATCCCCCAAGTGCCATACCTGCTTCGCCGGGGTCCCGAGACGCCCAACCCCTTCTACGGCACCGTCGTCCACCAGGACTACGGCTTGAGCGCCGACGACTACGAAGAGAACATCGCCGCCTATGGCACGGACGAGGGTGCCCGCGCCTGGCGCAAGCAGTACGACCGGGACGAGGTGGCGGGCTTCCTCGTCATCAACTTCTGGCGGACCGTCTACATGAACGAACCGCTCCGCCACATGCCGCTGACCATATGCGACCCGTACTCGGTCGAACCGGACGATGTTCTCTCAACCGGGCTGCTCAACTTCACCCCGACCGGCCGGCCGTCGAACCAGCTCGGGATGCGCTACAACCCCGAACAGCGCTGGTACTACTATCCGGCAATGACCACGGGCGAAGTCCTCGCCTTCAAGAACTTCCAATGTTGGAAGGACGAGCCGCCGATGCTTCGAACCTGCTTCCACTCGGCCTTCGACGAACCCGACCCGCCAGAGCAGGCGAGCGAGCGCCAGAGTTGCGAGTACCGGATCGGCGTCTACTTCCTCAACGACTAAACAGGGATCTCGACATGGCATACGACCTGGTCATCCGCAACGGCACGTTGGTGGACGGCACCGGCGCCCCACGCCGCCACGGCGACGTCGCCGTGCAGGGTGACCGCACCGTCGCCGTGGGGGAGGTGAACGGCAAAGGCAGGCGGGAGATCGACGCCGTCGGTAAGGTCGTGACACCCGGATTCGTGGACATCCACACGCACTTGGACGCGCAGATCGCCTGGGATCCCATCGCCTCGTCGTCCTGCTACCACGGCGTCACCTCCGTGGTCATCGGCAACTGCGGCGTCACCTTCGCGCCCTGCAAGCCCGAGGACCGGGGCTACCTCGCGGAGATGATGGAGTCCGTCGAGGACATCCCGAAGGAGTCGATCAACGCCGGCCTGCCGTGGGACTGGGAGACCTACGGCGAGTACCTCGAATCCATCGACCGCATGGACAAGGGCGTCAACGTCGGCGGCATGGTCGGCCACTGCGCGGTGCGCATCCACGCCATGGGCGCGCGCAGCCTCGACGAAGATCCGGCGACCGACGACGACGTGGCCAGGATGTGCGAACTGGTCGACGAAGCCATCGGTGCCGGCGCGTTGGGCTTTTCGACCTCCCGGACATTCCTGCACAAGGTGCCGGACGGCCGCTACGTCCCGGGCACGCACGCCGACCCCAGCGAGCTATTGGCCATCGGCCGCGTGCTCGGCCGCCGCGGCAAGGGCGTCTTCGAAGGCGCGCTC
Source organism: Gammaproteobacteria bacterium (assembly GCA_028818795.1). Lineage (GTDB taxonomy): Bacteria > Pseudomonadota > Gammaproteobacteria > Pseudomonadales > Azotimanducaceae > VXYL01. Next base: position 38,359 of record JAPPND010000085.1, read on the forward strand.
CGGATCGGCGAACGGGACCGCGAAGAACACCTGCCGAAGACCCGCGCCGAGATCGGCTGGGTGGGCCAACTGTCCCGGGAGAACAACGTCCGCGTCACTTTCGGCCTCGCCCAGAGCTATCGGCGCCCGGATCTCTATCGCCGCGTCATCGGCTTCGCGGAGGAGGAAAACGCCAAGGGCGCCCAACTACGCCCCCAGACCAGTTCCCGGGGCATCGGCGGCCTGTTCGGCCTCGACCACCGCACGCCGTTCCACGGCACCCCGGCCTGGCGCGAACTTTCCGCGCTTCCGTTCGACCGACGCCTGGCTGCCCTCGAGGACGAGTCGTTCCGCGCCCGCCTGCTCGAACTCGAAGCGCCACCGGTGATGGACGTCGAGAACGGCTACATCCTGACCGACGACGACCTCGACTACGTCCACGACCGCTCCCGGACATTGGCCGCCTACGCCGAACGCACCGGCCAGACCGAGGTCGGGGCATTCGTCGAACTGAACCGCAATCACCGGGGCCGCGTGCAGATCTGGCAACCGGGCCTCAACCAGTCCATGGACGCCATCGAGGAGATGATCACCAACCCCACCGTCGCCATGGGCCTCGGCGATTCCGGCGCCCACGTCGGGCAGATCATGGACGCCAGTTCCCCTACGTGGCTTCTGTCGTACTGGGTCAAGACCCGCAGCGTCATGACCCTGGAGGAGGCCATCCGCGGCTGGACCAGCGACACCGCCGCAATCTTCGGCATCGAGGACCGGGGCGTACTGCGTGAAGGCGCCTATGCCGACATCAACGTCATCGACTTCGACAACCTGGCGATGGAACTCCCGGAGTACAAGCACGACTTCCCCGCCGGTGCCGGTCGGTTCGTGCAGCGCGGACGCGGCTACGAGCAGGTGATCGTCAACGGCGAAGTGTTCATGGAGCACGGCGAACACACGGGGGCGTTGGCAGGCCGAACGTTGCGATCGTAGGGGACGCCCTTGTGGCGTCCCGACCGCGTCGACAACGGCGATCCAGTTTAGGTACCCGGCGGGTGCGCCTCAGCGGGAGGTCGAGGCCGGCGACCGCCCGGCGGTCAAGAGGAACCGACGCGCCGGAGCATGGGCGCGAGCGCGCGTAGCGCCTCGTCGACCGACTTCTCGTCGGGGAACACGTCGAGGAGGTCCGGCGCGACGACAACGACGTTGGCGCCTTCGGCGTAGCGCCTCGCGGTGACGCCGCGGACGGCGCCGGAGAAGTCGTACTCCGGGCGCATGGTGTCCCGGTCCTCCGAGGGTGTGCTAGGTGCCTTGCTCATATTGTTGCCTTTCGTTGCGGGTCGCCGGGCGGGCGCTGATGAGTCGGGTGCGGGGCGGTCGCTCGGCGTGGCTCACCACGAGCAGCCGCCCCGCCGCGGATGCGCCGAGAACGATATGGCGTTCCTCGCCGACGGAGTGGTCGGGATCGGGCATCAGCATGGCCAGCGGGTCGGCGAAGACCGTGGACGCCTCGTTAAAGGTGACCTGGTGCTTGCGCAAGTTGTCTTCCGCCTTGTTCGCATCCCACTCGAACTCGTAACTCACGGGTCAACCGTAAGCCTTTTGCGGGCGGAAGCCAACAATCGGCTGTGATGCACGCACTCGTGGGCGAGTACGGCGTAGTACGCCTCCGGCGAGCGGAACGAGGCGACCGGGGGGCATGCGGATGTAGTCGTCGGCCGGCGCGCAGAACGCGCGCTTGCCGCCGTGGCGGATGTCGAGGTTCAAGCCCGCGAACCAGCTCAGTAGAGTTGAACGCTTGCGGGCTGCCGGCCGTGGCGGTTCCGCAGGGACTGAAGATGCGCGTGCCGGGTGCCGCTTTCGCCCGAGCGGGCATGTTCCATCAGCCACGACAGGGGTCCACCCGGACAGAGGGATCGCTCCCGGGTTCGTCGGCGCGGTGGTCGTAATGCTTGGCTTCGTTTTCGGGGCCGGGACCGGAGTGCGAGCGAAGCGGTGGCGTTGCGACCGAGTCGGCGATTCAAGCGGCCTTGCCGACCGAGACGCTGACGCGTTTGCCCAGGCGGCGAAGCGCACGGTCTATGGTGGCCGCCTTGGTGGCGTGGTCGGGGTCGAGCATGCGGCGCACCTCGCTCTCGGCCACCTCGAGGTCGCGGGCGAGGCCGCGCTGCGACAGGCCGGCTGCGCGGAACGCCTCGTATAGTGCGGCTTTCAACGCGATGGGAAGCGGGGGCACGACCAAGGGCCGGCGTTTGGTGGGACGCGACGGTCGCGGCAGATCGCTGCCCTCGCGCATCGTCGCGGTGATGAGTTCGCGCAGCAGGTCGCGGGCTTCGGACAGCGCTTCGTCGCGCGTGGCGCCCTCCGTCGCGCCCCAGCCGAAGTCGGGGAACGTGACGACGTGACGGCCGTCCTCGTCGCGCTCGATCTCGGCGGGATAGTCGTAGGTGTCGGTCATCGTTTCGTGTCTCCTTGGTTCCGAGACGTCGCTTGGGGCGGCGCCTAGAAGTCGTCCCTGTCGATGTCCAGGTCGGCCAGCATCTTGGCAAGCAGCCCCTTGCCGATCTCCTTCCTGCGGTCCTTGACAGTCGTCTTGTGATCGCCGACGTACAGCGTGCCGTGGGAGCCCGCCCCTTCCGACGCGACGAAGCCGACCTCGAGTTCGCGCATTCTCGCCCAGCGGCGGACCCTCGCGATGAACTGGCGACCGGTCACGGGGTCATCGTGTCAGGCGGGAGCAGTCGCGGTCAAGGATAGATGCGCGCATTTTTGACCGCAACGGGGGACTAGACGGCAACCGTGATCGGCAAGCGGCGCGGACTGCCCGTGTTCCGCGTGGGCCCATAGTTCCAACGCTGGCCGGTCGTTAGGTGTCGGGCGTCCAATGCCGGCCACAACGAGCTGTTGGCCATTGCCGCGCGGGCCGGACGTTGCGAAGCTGACCGGCGTTTTTGCACGAGGAGCAACGGCGCATGGCGGCGAATGCGAGGCCATCACAGTTGGGCGCTCGGATTGGAACTAAAGAGGTGGGGCAGGTCTAGGGCGACCATCGACGTCGTCGCTAGGCGTTGCGACGGTTGGTAGCACGTCACGAAGCAGTTCGCGCTGTTCAAGGGGAAGGCGCAGAAGGTGTTTCTCATTGCCTGTCTTCGTGTATTGGACCGCCGTTCGGAGCATCTCGATGGGGATTCGGCAGTCGCCGAGATCCTCTAGGGACGAGGCAATGCAGTCCATGGCAACCTCCCAGTCCTGCAGTGCGCCCGCCAACCCTTCGACGCTCTCAATTAGGAAGTCGGTGAGGATTGCCCCGAGTACGCCTTCTTCGAGCAGGCAGCCCAACAGATCGCGGAGCTTGGTCAAACCGTCGGGCAGGTGCCGGGGGCCGAACTTCCGCAACGATACGGTGAGGAGCGCGACGATAGTCCTCCTGTGGAGCTGCTCGCCGCGCTTGTAAGTCGCCGCATCGACGGAACCGAGTGCGTCCAAGGCTACCGTGAGCGGTCTTGATGCGGCCACGGCCTGCGCGGCGAATAGACGACTGACAAGCGATCCGTCAGGCAATTCTTCGAGCCTGGCGGCGTGCTCTCGCGCTGCCTCGAATGCATCGCGTTCGATGGCAAGTTCGGCGCGCTGGACCCAGAGCCCGAGGTTGTCTGGTGCGAGTTCTGCGATCCGTTGCCGGAGTTCCAGAGTGGTGAACCAATGGCGCAGAAACTCGACGAGCAGGCGGAACTGTCCCGCGTTGTTGTCCTTGACCTCGATGCAGATCCGCATCAGCGGTTCGGACACCTCGCAAAACGTGTTCCGGCCGAAGCGCGTTCGAGCGACGAACCCGGCGTTGTCGAGTTCGGCGATCTGTTTCGCTGCGGTCTGTTGGGACATCAGGCACGGTGTCGCTATGTCCTTTACGGTGACCGGCCTTCCCACGCGGCAAAGGAAGGCGAGGATCTTGCGCTGAGCCGGGGCGAGTTGGCGCATCCGGTCTTGGAAGTACGGTGTGAGATCGTCGACCATGCGCATGAACGGTTCGACCAGGTCGTCAAGCGACTCCTTGTCGAGGAAGTCGAACAGCACGACGTAAGCCCGGGGATTGCCGGTCGTCAGGTGGTGGATTGCCCGAACGCGCGCGCGTCCTATCGGTGTGCGCAAGAACTGGGCCAGGTCCGCTTTGCCTTCGTGGATCGCCTTCTTGGCTAGAAGCTCTATCCCCGTTTCGAGTCGTATTGGGTCGAGCCTGCGGATGGTGAAGAATCCGAAGAACGGTTGCTCCTGCAACGTCACTCCGGCGAAGAGTTGCGGCGTGGTCGCGACGATGGCCCAGTTGCCGTCCTCCTGTATGGCCGCTCGCCAACGCTTCTGCCCTTCGTCGCCTAGACCGTTGAACACGTCCACGAGGTTCTCGCAAAGGAGCATTAGGGTCTTGCCCCGCGTGTGTTCGCGAAGCAGGCGGGCGGCGAGCGCCTGTGCCTCGGTCGGATCCTTGGCGAAGCTGGCGTAGACGTCAGCGATACGGGCTTCGAGTTCGGGGAACTCGTCGACCAAGGCGCGCAGAATGCGCATGACGAGGTCGAGGTACGAGGCGACGCCCCACTCCTCCTCCTTGAGGAGGGCGACAGCGACGCGGTCAGTGGCACCGACCGCTTCAATGTGCTCCATCAGACGGTGATAGGCGAGCGCGAGAAAGTGTGTCTTGCCCGACCCCCTAGGGCCTACGAGAAGAAGGTAGTGCTTCTGCGACTCGTTGATCGACAACTTTGCGCGGGTCAGAACATCGTCCATCACATCGCGGCGACCCACGAACAGGGTTTCGAGGGACTCCCGGTCCATGTTGCTGGGACTGTAGCGGGAGCTGGTCAGGAAACCTCTTCTCATGGCCGTGTTCTCCCCCACCATCGTTTGACTAGCTGCCAGCGGAAGTCGTAGCTGGCGGGACCGGATGAATTGGCTGGCTCGATGTAGTGGTCTTCGGCTAGCAGGGCCAAGACGTCGTGAAACTCTTCGCCATCCAGTGACTGTCTCTGGTGTTTGCACAGATTGAGGAGGCTGGGGACAGGGACTGCGCCCGGTTGCCGCGCGATCATGTCGAGCACGAGCAATGCGAGCGAGCGTTGGGAATCGGTGTAGTACTGCGACAATCGGTTGACGTAGTACTTCAGGTTCGCCGGATCGTGCGGGTCATTGATGAGGTTTCCGACGGCCGTCGATACGTCATCTAGGGTAGGTGGGCGGCGAAGTTGGTCTAGCTGGTCAACCACATGGTGCACGTAGTAGGGGAACCCACCGACTTGGTCGACGATCCGGGCGGCGAGATCAGCAATGTCCGGTGGCTCGGCGGCGGTTTCGGCAAGAAGCGCGGCGGCAAGGTGGGTGGTGTGCTCGCCTGCCATCGGCGGTACGGTCAGCGACATCATGTCGTTGACCGGGTCGTTGGCGTTTCCGGC
>JAPPND010000040.1 GCA_028818795.1 Gammaproteobacteria bacterium
GTCGCGCAATTGCGCGCTCCCGAATCTCCGCAACCCAGTTCCCGGACAGGAACTAACTAAGGCGGCGAGTCCGGGATCGGGTTGATCCTGTCATCAATGCGGGTCGGTGTTCGAGATCAGCGGCGCGCCGTGGCGCCGCAGCGCCTCCTCCATGGCGCTCACGCAGAAGCCCACCTCCATCGTGTTGTCGAGCTCCCAGGCCAGCACGAAGCGGCTCGCCCAGTCCATCACCGCCACCAGGTAGAAGAACCCGCCCCGCACCGGGATGTAGGTGATGTCCGCGCACCACACCTCGCCGGGCCGGATCACGTCCAGGTCGCGCAGCAGGTACGGGTAGATCCGGTGGCCCGGCCGCGGCTTCGTCGTGCGCGGGCCTGGGTGGATCGTCCGCCAGCCCACCGCCGCCATCAGGCTCCGCGCCTTGTCCCGCCCCACCGCGTGGCCTTGGCGCCGAAGATGCAGCATCACCCGGCGCGTGCCGTAGTACGGGAACTCCATGTAGAGCTTGTCCACCGCCAGCTGCAGCGCCAGCGTGCACGCGTCCACCGGCCTCGGCTCGTAGTAAAGCGATGACCGGCTCACCCCCGCCAGCGCGCACTTGCGCGACAGCGGCAGGCTGCCGTCCTCGCGGATCAGCCGGACCTTCTCCGGCCGTCCGAGACCCCGGAACCCCTCGAAAAAAAGTCGCGTTCCACCACCAGCTCGCCGATCTGCGCGTAGAGCCGCTCGATCAGCTTCTCCGTGTCCTGCGCCGCCGATCCGCCCGCGCCGTCGCCGAACACCTCAAGCAGGCCGTCGTACGCCTCCGTCTTCCACCGGCTCAGCTGGTTCGGGTTGATGCCGTGCCGCGCCGCGACCTCCCGCACCGTGGCGTCTCCCCGCATCGCCTCGACCACCACCTTGCGCTTGAAATCCGCCGTGCATCTCCGGCGTCCCATAGCCGTTCTCCCGTCCGTGGGAACTCACTTAGGATACTGTCCAAATTTGCCCGACCACTTCAATCGGTAGTGGCGGCATCGCCAAGACAGAGAAGTGTTCTGTGTTGGACTTGGTCCATTCCAAGAGCGACTGGGCGAGCTCGGCTGGAGAATCATGCGTGCCTTTCGCGACTTCGATGCTGGAGGTGCGCAGGATAGTAAGGAGATCCGAGAGCGTTCTGCGTTCACGGTTGGAAATGGCCGCCATAGCGTCCCGGTAGAGGGCGGCCCACGCGGCAGGGGCTGCGCGGGCACCGGTACACACACGCGCTAGTTCGGATTTGGCTGCGCCGGTGGCATCGGCAGCGTCCGGCAAAGCCGAAACAGTCTTGATGCGGACGGCAGAACAGAGTCTTGGGTCGAATCTCCTTGCTCGCAGGTGGTCGTCCAGTTTGATCTGGGCTTTCGACGGGTTTTCGACGCTGTTGCTACTGGACATCGTACTACGTGGGTTTCATTGCCCGTAGGTGTCGTCGAACGCCACTCCTCCGGGCGACCAGAACTCTAAACTGTCTGCGTTCTCTTCGTAGTACACCGGGTCCGTGGTTACGCGCAACGCGTCCCTCGCTCCCGGCTCATGCAATGCGTACTCCCGACGCCCAAGCTCGCGCACCTGGACTCCAGGTGGCATTAGTTCCGGCGTAGCTATTACCTTGTCCAAGTAACCCATCGTCAATGGCGAAGGCTGCCGCATAGGAATCGAAACCTCGTCATCCAGCGCGGTGTCGATGTCGAACGCACTTGCCTCGGCCATGTCGACCTCCGCAAGGATGGACTGGCTGACATCCGCACCACTGCGATGAAGCACCACGTCGCCGATGGTTCCCGGCAGTCGTGCCAGAATCGGCTGCAACTTGCCGACCACGGACTCGAAGAGCTTGATCCGCCCCCGAAGGGCGCGATAAACGTCCGTCTCCACGGTGCCCTCGCAGTGCAGGTTGACGATCCGAATGCGCGAGTGCGCTTGACCTAGGCGATCTATCCGTCCGATTCGCTGTTCGACGCGCATTGGGTTCCAAGGCATGTCGTAGTTCACCAGCGCGCCACAGAACTGAAAGTTGAGGCCCTCGGCGGCGGCGTCGGTGCAGAGCAGTACATCAGCCTCGCCTTCGCGGAATCGCCTTTTGGCTTCGTCGCGCGGGATGGTGCGCCAAGTACCGCCGTCGTTGATCTCGCCACCGCGTCCGGAGTAGCACATGAGTCGCCACTTTCCGAGTTCGGATAGCCGCTCGCGCAGAAAGTCCATCGTATCGGCGTACTGGGTGAAGACCATCACCTGCTTGTACCCGTCGTCTCCCAGTGAATCCAGCTCATCGACCAAGGTGCGCTGCTTGGTGTCCGGCGGCAGCGATTCGACGGCGGTCAACAGCGTAGCGATGTCCAGTCGTTCCTCCGCAAGAAGCGCATCGCGTTGGAGCTCCGCGACTTCGTCGGCATCCGGGACCTCCACCGTCTCGTCGTCGGGTAGATCCTCGTCGACGGTCGCAAGCAGATCTGCGTCACCAGCTCCGATCACCTGCAGCCGCTTGCTTAGCGTCGTTCCCAACGCGTGGAAGCTGCTGGCGATCCGTCGGCGGTAGACGGTCATCACGAAGCCTACTGCGTTGCGCACGTCTGCAGCCGCCCGGCTGTAGGTCGTGCTGATGTAGTCGTCGACGGCTTCGTACAGTGCGTGCTCTGCGGCGGTCATCTCGATGAAGCGGTCCTCCACCTGGCGCTCCGCGATGGGCGTCCCGAGCATGCCCGCTTGATGGTAGCGGCGCAGCAGATCCCGCGTGTGCCGCGACACGAGATGCCGCAAGGGCGTATGCGCCCGCATGATTGCCACCGCAGCGAGGCGTTCCTGCGTTTCCAGCCGGCGGCGGGGAATCTCGGCGTGCTGTTCCCGTAGCGCCCGCAACACCTTCCGGGTCTTAAGACGCGATAGGCTGGCGAGGCGCTCAGCGTTCCCGTCGCGGACCAGTCCATGGTCCCGCTCCACAGCGCGGAATAGCCTCGCCAGTCGTTCCATCGCGCTCGTGGACGGATTCGGATGCTCCGCGTCCTCGAAGAAGCCCAGAAACGCAGGTGCGGTCCACTCGGGGGGAAGGCCGAGCAGATTCAGCAGATCCCAGACCTCCACCGGATGGATCTGCATCGGCGTCGCCGTCAGCAACACCAGCCCGTCGGTACGCTCCTTCAGTTCCCGCATCAGGTCGAGCAGTGCGTTGGGTCGGTCCTCATCCCGGGTACCCGCAGCTCGCCGCCGGGCGTGGTGCGCCTCGTCGAGTACGACAAGATCCCACGGTTCGGCGGCTAGCAACTCGACGGCCCGGTCCCGTCGCCGCATCAGCTGACTCGATACGATCACGGCGTTTTCGCGGTGCCATTCAACTCGCTCGACCGGGCGCTCGTGCTCGTCGCGCATTCCAGGCGAGGGATACCACGTCAACTTGCCTTGGTCGTAGATCGGCCAGTTCAGGTTGAATTTTTCGCGCAGTTCAATCTGCCACTGCCGAAGCACGGCCTTCGGCGCGAGGACGAGAACGCGCTTGGCCCGCCTAGCCAACCGTGCTTGGCGCAACAGCATTCCGGCTTGGATCGTCTTGCCGAGCCCTACTTCATCGGCGATCAGCAGTCGCGGTGGCCAGTTGCCGTAGAGGCGGTCGAAAGCGCGTATCTGATGCGGCCACGGTACGACCGGTGACGTGGCCTCGCCAACCCGAGAACCGCCGTTCTCCATGCTAGGCGCATTGCGAATGAACTCCCAGACTTTGGTACGCGGATCGGCCTCGGTTGCCCTTTTTTGTTTCCTTGATGGCATCGCTTGCGGACCTTGCGACTCGACTTCCACCTCGGCTTCTTGCAGTCTGTTCGGCAGCTTGTCGTCGCTGGGCAGGAATCGCATCAGGTCGCGCCTGACAGCTTCGGGCACATCCAACACGGCTACCCGGTCGTAGCGACCGGCCCATAGGCTGGCAAAGTTGCGCTCCTCCGCCGCGACCCGCCCGGCATCGCTCCAGCTTGTGAAGACATTGATGGTCTCCCAGTTGGTTCGCCACCCGGCTGCGGTTTCGTTGAGGCTACCCGTCCACGCGATCCGCTCGCCGGTGCGGTCCTCGATGACGCCGGACTTTTCGTGGAAGATCGCCGTGTCGTGAATCGGGACGCCTTGCGCATCGCACGGCACCGCGACCTTCACCGCCAAATGACCGCGTCCGATCATCCATGCGAGCAGTTCGAGCGCGTCGCTGGTTTCGGAATCCGGCGGTGCCAGGGGAAGTTCGACCAGCCGCTGTTCGACCTGCTTGCGGATTCCCTCGCCGTTCCTGATGGCTTCGATTTCGGGTTGATCGAGCGTACATCCAACGACAAGGCGCATGAGGCCGTTGTTTCGCACCAGGC
>JAPPND010000228.1 GCA_028818795.1 Gammaproteobacteria bacterium
TCGTTGCTGCAGCGCTTTGTGCGCGTGTTCGGCGAACTGTCGCCTGCCGAGATGCTCTACAAGCCGCATCCGCCGTGGTACGCCGAGGGTCACCCTCGTTCGGCCTATTCCCTTCGTGCGTTCGAGGAGTACTACGCGGATCGGCCGTCCGCTGCCGATCTGGGGTTGCTGGTGCATGCCCGCGTGGTGTTCGCGGACGGCGGTCTCGGAGACGACTTCGCGGCGGTCCGTCAGGCAGTCCTCGGCCGAGAGCGGCAACTCGACGCGCTCAGCGAGGCGCTCGCGGCGTTGCGCCCCAAACGACGCGAAGGGCAATGGGAAGTGCTGGATGCACGCGGCGGGCTTGTCGACATCGAGCTGTTCGTTGGGCATCTGCAGCTCGTGGTCGCCCCGACGGCACAGGGTTCCGCCATCGTTGCCGACGGGCTACTGCCGACTCTGGAGGCTGGGGCGGAGCAAGGTTTGATCGATGCGACGGTTGCAGCGGACCTGGCGGACGCGACAAGGCTGTGGCAAAACTTCGACGGCTTCATGCGCATGGCGGGCGTCGACCAGGATCCCACGCTCTTGTCGCCTGAGGATCAGTCCACGCTGGCGCAAGCCTGCGGCGCGGTAGGAGTCGAGGATTTGGCTCGGTTACTTGCCGAAACCCGGCAACGCAGCGCAGCTCACATCGACGCGTGGTTTTCCGTGCATGCCCGCAGCGGCATCGGGACGGATGGGTAGGCAGAGGAGCACCTCTCCGAGGGACGGCCGCGACCATGAAGCGTGACCGGGCGGGCAGTGCTGTAAGGGTCGCATGTTTCCTGGCGTCCATCGGCCTGTCGTTCGGCTTCATCAGCGTGGTCGCCGCGATTGCCTGGGCGAGCGGCTTCAGGTCGCCTGAGGGCGTCGAGGCCCGCGACTACGTTACGCTCGGCCGGCGTGCTGCGGATACCGGCGCCTTCCAACTCGTTGCCTCCGAAAACTACGAACGGCTCGTCGATTCGTCTACCGGGATCGCCTGGGGTTTTGCGGACTACTTTCGCAGACCGGTCGAGGTGCGCGCTGCCGATGGAACCGCACGGATGGCGCACTTGCGGCGGGTCTCGGGCAACTTCCTCGAACTCCTGGGTGTCCGGGCTGCGGCCGGCATGCTTGTGACGGATGGTGGCCACGCGGCGGTTGTGACCGATGCGTTCGCCCGAAGTGCCTACGGCACCGCAGCCGATGCACTGGGTCGAGAGGTTCCGGGCCTGTTCGGCGCACCGGTGGCCGTCGTGGGGGTGGCTGATGGCGCCTTCCGAGGCATCTTCGACGAGGCGGCCGACATCTGGATCCTCGAACCACCGGTGAATGCCGTCGCAGACGGTGGGGTCATGCATACCGTCGCCGGCTTGGTGGTTCCCGTGGGTGTACTCGACGAGGGGGTCACCTTGGCAGCGGCCCAGAGCGTTCTGAACGGGTTCCGTTTCGAGCCCGGTCCGGGTTCGTACGGGTCGGCGACCGAGCGGGATCGTGCGGAACTCACCCCGGGGCTTGAATATCGGCCAGACGCCCGCCGCAGCGTGCTCGAACGCCTAGGGTGGCTGGTCCTCGTGGTGGTCCTCCTAATGGCCTTGGCGTTCATGGCCGTCTTCGACTTCCTCCTGGCGGCGCACTACCGTCGCGAGGAGTCGGATGCTGTCCGCCTGGCGATCGGCGCGACGCGCGGGGACGTTTTCCGGGCGACTCTGATTCGCCATGCCGCATGGATGGCCGGGACGGGCGTCGTCGGCGTCCTGTCCTTCCTGTACATCGGGGATGTCCTGTTGGGTCTCGAGCCTTTCGCCGGCTACCTCGGCGAACTCACCGTCCGCCAGTCCGTGGCGGGCGTTGCCGCTGGCCTGGCGCTACTTGCCGTCGCATTCTTGCTGTCCGCCGGCGTTGTTAGCCGATTCGTGTCGCGCACTTCGCGGATGATTTCCCACGCCGAGGGACGGAAGGCGGCGCACTCCTCGCGCATGGCGCGTCGCGCGCTTCTGGTCGTCGCCGTGGCCAGCCTGTTGCTCGTAATCTCACTCGGGGTGCGCTACACGGCGGAGGCTAGGGTCACGTTGCCGTTCCTGCACGTCGACACGATGATGGTCGGCGTGTTGGGCATGGACGAGCCGGTCACCGCCGAGGCCGTACGAAGGACGCTGATCGCGCAACCCGAGGTCGAAGCGGCCGTGCTTGTCGAGATGATGCCGTTGCTGGCCGAGTCGATCCGCCCCAGCAACCGCGTCGTGGTCCGAGGCGTCGCGGGCCTCGAGAATACGGTGTTCCTGCGCAACGGCGTGACGCCGGATTTCTTCGAGACACTGGGCATTGCGGTCATCGCCGGCCGGCCCTTCGACGGGACGACGCCCGCCGAGGTCACCGTCTCGCGTCGCGCAGCGGAACTGCTCGCGGGTGAACCCGGAAATGCCCTTGGAATGGCATTGCATCTGGTAGCGGCGCCGCCTGCCGAGGAAAACACGGCGGGCAGGGTGGTGACCATTGTCGGTGTCGTAGATGACGTGGCCTACGGATCGATGGCCGACGGATACGTTTCGCAACCGGTACTCTACGCCTTGGCGGGCGAGACAGATTGGCAGCAGCTTTGGCTAGTCCGTCATCGTGGCCTGGACGAGGCCATCCTCGAGCCCTTCGGCGAGGATGCCTATCGTATTGGCACGCCGGCCGAAATCTTCCGCGAGCAGTTCCTGGCCGCGCACAGCATCGAAGCGGCGCTCGGTGCGGCTTGCGCGTTCGCCCTGACGCTATCGCTAGTGGGCGTGGCGATGTCGATAGGCCGGGGCATCGCTGCGGCGAGTCGCCACATCGGCATCTACGTCTCGGTGGGTACCACGGCAATCGAACTGACGAGGCGCTACCTTGGCGGGGTGGTCGTGGATCTCGCATGGGCGGCAGTCTTGGTCTCAACGGCGACATTGCTCGCGAGGGTCGTGGTTCCAGTCGCTACCTCCGTCATCGAACCATGGCTCGTTGTCGCCGTCGTGCCCGTCCTCGCCCTCGCTTGTGCAGCCGTCGTCTATCACGGCGTTGCGCGTCTGGCGAATCGACACTCGGTGAGTTCGCTCATTAGCGGTGCCGACGCCTAGGCGGACGGCTGGCCCCGACTATCGCATCACCCGGTAAGGCGTCCTTCCGACAACTCGAGGGTTCGGTTTGCCACATCGGCGTACTTCGGGTTGTGCGAAACGACGCACAACGTGGTGCCCTTGGCATGGCTGTCCGCCAGCAGCGCCATGACCGCGTCCTCGGAGTCCGAATCGAGATTTCCCGTGGGTTCGTCGGCGAGTATCAGGGACGGTTCGGCGATCAGCGCCCGGGCCACCGCCGCCCGCTGCTGCTGTCCACCCGACAACTGGGCGGGATAGTGCTCGGCACGATGCGCGATGCCGACTATTTCGAGCAGTTCCATTGCTTTCTCGGCCCGTTCCGCTGCCTTGATCTTGCCGGCACCCTTGCGGTAGCGCAGCGGTAGTTCCACGTTCTCGAGGATGGTCAGGTCGCCGATCAGGTTGAACGACTGGAACACGAAGCCGAGTTCCTCGTTTCGAAGACGCGCACGGCGGGTCAGTCCCAGGTCGCGGGTGTCCGTCCCCGCCAACAGGTACTGGCCGCTGGTTGGCTGCTCCAGCAACCCGAGTATCGATTTGCCGCAGCCGGACGGTCCTTGGACGAGCAGGTACTCGCCTCGTTCGATTGCGAACGAGATTTCCGACAGGGCATGGGTCTCCACCTTCTCGGTGACGAAGACCTTGTTCAGGTTTCGCAGTTCGACCAGCGGGCGTTGGTTTTCGGTGTTCATCGGATGGCTATGGTCTCCTCGTTCTCGAATCGGCCTAGGTCGCCTAGGATGATCTCGTCGCCCTCGTCCAGGCCATCGAGCACCTCGATGTGCTTGAGCGTTCCCATGCCGAACCGCACCGACGTCCGCCTCGCGCTGCGACGATCGTCCGCGAGCCGGAAAACTGACGCATTGCTGTCGTCGTTCACCCTCAAGGGACGGCGCACGAACAGCGTGTCGGCGAGTTCGGCAACCGTGATCGTGGCGCGGATGGAGAGATCCGGTCGCGCGCCGCTCGGCAGTTCACCCTGGAACTCGATGTCGACGGCGACCGTGTTCTGGGTGACCGCCGGATCGACCCGTGTGACCAACCCGGGCACTTCCGTTCTGAGCACTGTCGCGACGGCCGACTGGCCGGGCACCACGCGGCTCGCGTAGGACTCCGGCACTCGGATGACGCCGCGAAGCGACTCGGCATCGACGATCCTCGCGACCGTTGTGCCGGTGCCGACTCGCTCGCCCGGCTCCACCAGGACTTCGCGCAACGTGCCCGCGATGTCGGCGGTGATGACGAGCCCCTCCGCTAAGCGCTCCGCTTCCTTCAAGGCGGATTCCCGCTCCGCCAGCCGGGCTTCGCTGGAGGCCTGTTCCGCCTTGAGAACGGCCTGCAACTCCTCGAATCGGCGCTGTTCGAACGTGAGATCGGTCTTTGCGCGTTCGGTGCGGATCTTGGTGCTCCGGTAGTCGATCTCCGATATCGCTTGGCGTTCGCGCAATTCGGTCTCGGCCGCGAGCCGCAACTGCGACTCCTCGTAGGCCGCCTGCTTGTTGAGAATCTGCGCCTCGCCCACCAACCGGCGGTCGGTGAAGTCGGCGAGGCGCCGGCGATGGTCCGCATTGGCCTCGGCGAGTTGCAGCCTTGCCGCGACGACGCCTTGACGAACCTGGGGGTTCATCAGGCCCACGATCTTCTCGCCGACGGCCACCTGCTCGCCGGCTCGAGCGAAGATCTGATCCACGGCACCGGCGATCTCGGACGCGATCAGGCGCTCGTTCACGGGTTCCAGCTCGCCCGCCCCCTGGACCTCGATCGGCAACGTACCACGCTCCACGACCGCAGCCATGATCTCGTCGCGCTCGATACCGGCCCCTGGTCTCAGCCAAAGGCGGTCCGCGACGATGAACACGGCGATGACGGTCGCGGCGACGCCTCCCCAGGCTAGGTGCCGGTAGAGCCGCCGCGGGTCGCCCTCCCGGGGTTTGTCCATGGTGTAGCCGGGCTTGTCCACATCGATCCTCTACGCCGGTCCCGGCGGATGTCCCACCCGGGCACGGGGTTCGCCGCTGTGGGCGCCTTCGAAACCCTGCAGAAGTGCGCCAACCGAATAGCGGTTCGCGAGACGGCGCACGATCACATGCCCTGACAACGCCACCAGGAACACCATGCAGGCCAGGGCCGGCAAGAGCAACCACAGTTCGAGCATCGCGGCGAACGCGGAGGCGGCGAGCTTCGCGACGAGGGCTGCGATGCCGACCAGTACGGCTGCCACGATCAGGTCGCCAACACGGGTCGCGGAATAGACGCGCGCCAGCTCGCCCCAGGTCGCGCCCAGCGAGAAACGGATGCCGATGGCTGATCGATCCTCGGCGATGTGGCGCGCCAGGGAGTTGGCCATGCCGGCAAGTGCGAGCAGGAGTGCGAATCCGGCCGCCACCGAGAGCATGATCTCGACGCTGCGGCGGGCGAGGAACTCCTCACGAAACGTGGAAGCCGGCGACCCTTCGTCCGTGATCTCCCACCCTTCGAACTCGGGCATCTGCCGCAACACGTCGACCGCCTCCACGTGCCCCTCCGTATCGATGACCCACCGTTGGTAGGTGGATGCAAAACGTCCCTTGGCGGAATACACGATCCGCCTCGCCGGTGACGCGTAGTCTCCGTAGGCGATGTCTTCGACCACGCCCACGACGACGACTTCAAGGGGTGATTGTTGGGGAAACCGGTTCGACAACTTGAACGGCATGCCCAGAACCTCGTCTAGGCCACCTAGAGCTTGGGCGGCGGATCGCGAGACGACGACCTCGTTCTCGGATTCGGCATCGAAGTTCCTGCCGGCAAGGAACTCCACACCGAGGGTGGCGAAGTACCCCGGTGTGACCGCATTCCGATGGAACGGCGTGTCGTCGAGTCCGGCATGGCCGAGAATCTCGACAAGATCGAAACGGAGGTTCATGGAATGCTCCAGCGGCATCAAGTCCGCACGTGCTGCCGAGCGGACCCCCGGCATTGACTCGACCGCCTCGACGCCGATCTTCACCCTATTGGCATCTCGCCCCAGTCGGTGGACGCGCCGACGATGGCGACTTCGGTGTTCGGAAACCCCAGGGACATGCGCGCATCGCTCGCGTACCGACCGACCAGGGAGAACACGAACACGAGGCTCGAGAGTCCTACGAAGGCCAGCACGCCGCGGGTTGCCCGTCGCGTCCAAGCCCGGGAAGCCGATTCCCGTGGCGTTGCCCGCGACACGAACCAGCCTAGATAGGCCACACAGCCCATGAACGCGATGATGAGCAGAAACGCCGATGCGCCGACGCCGACGAGTCGGACCTGTTCCGACGTCTCGCCGACGTAGCTGGCAAACGGTTCGATTCCGAGCAGTACATCGAGCACGTAGCGGAACGCGAACCATCCAACGACGCCCACTACGAATATCCAGACGCCGTTTTCCGCAACGGATTGCCGAAAGACGTCTGCGGGCGTGGCGCCGACCGCAATGCGGACGTGCTGCTCGTCTTCGCGGGCGACGTTCTCGGCGAGCAGGAAATCGAGCAACGCGACGAATGCCATGATGAGCAGCAGCACCACCACGCCCGCGAGCCAGGTAGTCTTCTGCGCCACCTCCCTGCGGCCGTCGGGGTCGGTCTCGAGCCCGGCGACCAACTCCACGCGGTCGGTGTTTCTGATTCCGAAGTCCATCATGACGAAGGAGGTCCCGATGGCACCTTCTGGCAACTCCACTCCCGGCGGCAACGTCGGACCCTCCCTTTCGAACCTGACGGGCTCGGCATCGAAGCGGTAGTCGTCCAGCAGGCTCCGCAGTCGGGCGACGGCATCACCCGTTCCCCCAACTACGCCGAACACATTGGCCCTGGGCATGTGCCGCAACCGGATTTCGGCCTCCGCTTCGCTCTCGCCCTCGCGCATGCCCAACGGGGGCGGGTCGAATATCCACGCGCCAGTTGGCCAGCGGAGGCCAACGCCGGCGAAGTCGGGTGGCGCCACCCCGATGATGGGGATGGTCGGGCCGCCATCGAAGTCGAGCAACGTGCCCACGATGGTCTCGTCCGCATCGTGCGTCTCGCGCCAAACCTGATGGCTTAGAACCACGGCCGGGCCGCCTTCGAGCTCGGGAACGAGGGACCCGCGAAGGGCGAGCAGGCCGAGCTGGTCGAAGTAGCCGCTGGATACCCCGGCGGCAAAAACCGGTCGCAAGGCGCCGTCGGGATCGCGGACACGGACATTGTAGAGCGGCATCTGGTAGAACCACGACACCTCCGGGGCCAACTGCTCGATGTTGTCGAAGTCGACCAGGGCCACGCTCTCGGCCCCCGCGTCGGTGCGGCGGACGACGGTGACGTAGTCCCGGTCGGCAACACCGCTCGGCAGATTGAACCAGCTCGCATGGCCGATGGTGGCGACTGCGGCGATGAATCCGAACGAGACGCCCAGCGACGTCAACAGGTACAGCAGCCGCGCTGGACGACGCCGCGCGACGCCGACAATGTTGCGCAGCACTTCCACGGTTTGCCCATTCCCCTCCACAGCGTTGCGTGGGCCCGGGCCGTCGGGCTCTGCGAATGCGGTGCTACGAACATAGCATATTGGCCGTTGTACACGCCAAGTGATGCGCTAGACTCGTTGCCGATGGGCTTGCCGAGGGCGACGCCGTGATCGTTGGCAATAGGCGAGGGCTGGGTGACGTGGAAACGGTGGTCGTCGGATGATGACAAGACGGTTCCGATGCCTGTGTTCGCTGGCAGTTGCCTGCTTCGTGGTGGGATGTGCCAGCCCGTCGATGCCTGATGCGACGGATGTGGTACGACAGGAGGAAAGAAACGAGCCAAGGGAGATCCCCGAGGAGCTTCTTCTCGATGTCGGAATCAGCGTATTCGATAACGCCCGTCCGCTGCTTGACGGGGACGACGATGAGTCCGCCTTCCGGAACGCAGAGGTACGGAGGGCTGAACGCAGTTTCCTGCCTTATGTCATCGGCAAGTACTTGCAGGACACCGAGACCTGGGGCGCCGTCCGGGTCGTTCCGAGACCGGTTGCCGTCGACGTGACCGTGACGGGGACGATCACGCACTCGGATGGGGAGACCCTCGCTTTTCGCGCCAAGGCAACGGACGCGCGTGGAATCCAATGGTTCGACAAGGAATACCGGGTAACGGCGAAACCCGGCGCGTATGACGGCGAAGACAACGTTGACGATCCCTTCGCCGATGCCTACGCCGCGCTGGCAGCGGACATGGCAACGAGTCTGCGCGGCCTCTCCTTGGACGACCTCGCCCGCATTCGGTCCGTGGCCGAACTCGCCTTCGCACGCTCGGTCGTGCCCGAGGCGTTCGCCCGGCACGTGACGGCGAAGCCGGATGGGGGTCATGAACTGCACCGATTGCCGGCCAACGAAGATCCCCTGTTGCCGCGGGTCCGCCAGATCCGAGACCGCGATCATTTGTTCATCGATCAGGTCAACGCCTACTACGACGACTTCACGGCGAACGTCCAACGCCCGTACGACGAGTGGCGCCGGGAGGCGTTTCATAGTCGGCGGGCCCAGCGCGAACTCTCCGCGAAAGCCGAAGCGCAAATGCTGCTCGGATCGGCAAGAATCATCGAAGGACTCGCGCGCATGGAAAACAGACAGCCGAGCCGCCTGGTTCTCGACTGGATAACCCGGGGCGTGGGGTTGATTCGTGGTGCCGAGGACAGCGAAGACCGGATTCGCGAGACTTTGGACTCCATGCGTGAAGTCGGGCGCTCGACGGAGGCGAGCCTGGTGCCTCATACCACCGACCTGGAGAACCGTACTGCCCGTTTGCAGCAGGGCGTCGCGGCCGTGGACGGTAGGCAGGTGAAGTCAAAGGCGATCCGAGTCCCGGGTGTTTCCCACCTGCAGCCGTTTGAAAGGGCATTCGCGTACCAGATTCTCGCTAGGGCATACCTGGCGAAGAAGGACTATGAGGCCGCGATTGGCGTCTACGAGAGGATTCTGGAGCTAGGGACGCGTGCACCGCGGTGGCATCGCGAATTCAGCAACAAGAACCTGGCCCTAATCCACTTCTCCCGAAGGGACTATGAAAAATCCCTCAAATATCAAAAGGCTTGGCTCGGAACATCGAGTTGGGTGGGAGAAGCCTGTCCAAGGGTCTGTTGAACAGCTATTCGTGATGAGTGCCTCGATGCAATCCGATTCCCCGGTACCGGTGGACGCGCAAGCGCGCGCCGAGTACTTGGAGTTCGCCTGCCGCTTGGCGAGGCTCGCGGGCGAGAGCATCCTGCCGCAGTTCCGGCGTCGCCTTGCAGTGGACAACAAGAAAGCCGGTACCGACTACGATCCGGTGACCGAGGCCGATCGCGCAGCGGAACGCGCCATGCGCGACGAGATCCGAGAGCGTTATCCGGCGCACGGGATATTGGGCGAAGAGTTCGGTCTCGAGACGGGAGATGGACTGACCTGGGTGCTGGACCCCATCGACGGGACCCGGGGCTTTGTGATGGGACTCCTGCACTGGGGAACCTTGGTGGCGCTCTTCGACGGCCAGCGGCCGGTGGTCGGAGTGATTCGCCAGCCGGTGCTGGACGAGACGTTCGCCGGAGACGGCACCCGGGCGATCTTCACCTGCGGAGGAGAGCAGCGGGCGCTGGCGACGCGACCTTGCTCGACGCTGGGGGAGGCGCTTGCCGGGACGACCGCCCCGGAGATGTTCCGCACCGACCGGCAGGTGTCGGGTTTCGGCCGCATCCGCCAACTCGCCCGTGGCATGCGCTACGGTACCGACTGCTACCTCTATGCGATGCTCGCCATGGGCCTTGCCGACCTCGTCATCGAAGCGAACCTGAAACCGTACGATGTCCAAGCGCTGATCCCGGTGGTCGAGGGGGCCGGCGGCGTCATCACCGATTGGGATGGCGGCAATCCGGCCATGGGCGGGGAGGTGCTGGCCACGGGGGACGCCCGTTTGCACGAGCGTGTATTGGCCGAACTCCGGCACTAGGGATGCCCAACAGACCCCACATCATCATCTTCAACCCCGACCAGTGGCGGGGAGACGCTCTCGGACACGTCGGCCATCCGGCGGTGAAGACACCGAACATCGATCGGCTCGTGGCGCGCGAGGCGGTCTCCTTCGGCCAAGCGTTCGTCCAGGCCACCGTGTGTACGCCGAGCCGGTGCTCGTTCATGACGGGCTGGTATCCCCACGTCCGGGGTCACCGCACCATGCACCACATGCTGAACCCGACCCTCGGGGAGACCAACCTGCTGAAGGTACTCCGGGACAACGGCTACTACGTCTGGTGGGGCGGAAAGAACGACCTGGTGCCGGGGCAACTCGGTTTCGAAGCGCACTGCGACGTTCATTTCCGGCCCACGCCCGACGACTACGAACGCTGGGGTGCCGCTCCGCGACCGGGGAGCCACGGGGGCGATCTGGCTTGGCGCGGCGATCCGGCGGGCGACAACTACTTCAGTTTCTTCAAGGGGCGGCTCGATGCCCCGGCGGGTGGCGTCTGGTTCGATGGTGACTGGGCGATGGTGTACGGTGCCATTGACTTCCTTCGGAGCTACGACGGCGATCAGCCGCTGTGCTTGTTTTTGCCGCTGGGGTATCCGCATCCGCCGTATTGCGTGGAAGAGCCCTGGTATTCGGTCACGAATCGCGACGACATCCCCGATCGCCACATCTACGAGACTTGGGATGACAAGCCCGGGCTGTTGAAGGGTATTCGCGATGGCCAACGTCTGACTGGCTGGACCGAGGAGCGCTGGCGCGAGCTTCGGGCGACCTACTACGGGATGTGCGCACGGGTGGACCACCAGTTCGGGATGTTGGTCCAGGCGTTGCGCGATGCGGGGACGTTCGACGACAGCGCGGTGTTCCTGTTCTCGGACCACGGCGACTTCACCGGCGACTACGGCCTCGTGGAGAAGACCCAGAACACGTTCCAGGACTGTCTGAGTCGCGTCCCCCTGATCGTGAAGCCGCCGACGGGTGTCGGGGTCGTGCCGGGCGTTCGCGACCAACTGGTCGAGTTGGTGGACTTTCCGGCCACGGTCTACGATCTTGCCGAGATCGACTGCGGCTACTGGCACTTCGGTCGGAGCCTCGTGGGACTCCTTGGCGACCCCGATGGCGCACACCGCGATGCGGTATTTACGGAAGGCGGTCGCCTGGAGGACGAAGCCCAGGCCAGTGAGTACGAAAGCCTATCCGGAGGCGACAAGCTGGGACTGTATTCGCCGCGTGTAAGTCTCCAGGTCGCCGAAACCAGGCCGCTCCCGCATACCAAGGCCGCGATGTGCCGCGACGGCCGGTACAAGTACGTACGCAGGGCGTTCGAGATGGACGAGTTCTACGACCTCGAGGAGGATCCAGGTGAGACTTGGAACCGGATCGGCGATACGCGCTACGGCGACGAGATCATCCGCCTAAAGGAACGCATGCTGACGTGGTACATGGAGACCTGCGACGTGGTCCCGCTTGAGAGCGACCGCCGCAACTTCGCGCGCGCTTGATGCGCGGCTTGACGGTATCCTCCCGAACACCATGGATCCATTGATTCAACGAGCGGGCGACATGCTCGACTGCTACCGCGTTGCCCTTGAGGCAGCCAAGGACCTGCTCGACGAGCGTTTCGGCCAGGCCGTCGAACTGATCGCGGGGCTGGACTCGATCCTGATCGTCACGGGTCTCGGCAAGAGTGGCCTGGTGGCCAGCAAGGTGGCGGCGACCTTGTCCAGTACGGGCACGCAAGCAGTTTTCGTGCATCCCGTGGAGGCGTTGCACGGCGATCTGGGCATCGTGAGGCCAGGGTCGGCGTTGCTTGCGCTTTCCAAGAGCGGGAGCAACGAAGAGACCATCGCTTTCGCCCGGCAGTTCAAGGCTGTAACAGGGGGGCAGGTCGTCTCGGTCACGGAACCCGACTCAAAGCTCGCGGCGATTGCCGACATCGCCTTGGAGATCCCGGCGTTGCCGGAGATCGACGAGTTCGATCTTGCACCCACCACGAGCGCGGTCACGGCAATGGCCGTTTGCGATGTACTGGCGATCCTCGTGCAACAGGCCAAGGGTTTGACGGAACGCGATTTCGCGAGGTTCCACCCGAGTGGCAGGCTGGGCCGGCGCCTGCTTCTCTCCGTGGACGATGTCATGATCAAGGGGAAGGGGTTGCCGGTCGTCGACACGGCCTCGCACTTCCCCGATCTGCTCTACACGATTTCCTCCAAGGGCATCGGCATGACGACGGTCGTGGACGAAGGCGGGACGTACGTAGGCGTCGTAACGGATGCGGACATCCGCCGGCTCCTGCTGCGCGGCGAACACGTCAATCGGCTGACGGTGGCCGAGTGCTTCGAACGCAGCCGTCGCGGCAGCGAAAGCACCGCACCTACCGAAGTCGACGGCTCGGCATCCGCGGATACCAAGGCCATCGACTGCCTGCGCCAGATGCAGGCCAACCAGATTACCGAGCTCGTCATCCTCGACGAGGAGCGGCCCGTCGGAGTGGTACGCCTCCAGGATCTGATCGCTGCCGGCCTCTAGCCGCCAGTTGCATGGACGGCCCGGAGCCGTTCTTCCTTCAAGTCGCCGCGATGGCAGTCGTGGCGAATCGCGGAGATCTGCGTAAGCCAGCGCCCCGTCTGGCCCACTCGCCGAGTCGCGTCGCCTATGGTCGATGGCGCTGATTCACCAACTTGATGGAGGTACGCGATGAAGAAGCAACTATTTGCATTGGTGGCTGTGCTGGGGCTGGGCGGGTTCGCGGGCGCGGGCGCCGACGCAACCGGCAACGTCGAACCCCGGTCCAACGTGATCCATTGGGCCACGGTGGTGTTCTGCGAAAGCTACGAGGACGGCCGGATGGTCGACGAGGTCTGCGTCGGGGGCCACACGGGGTTCGTCGTCCGGAAAATGGTGGACGTGACCTTGAGCGCACTGCCCGGGGCGCCAGCGACAACGTTTCTTGTCCAATGACGTAGTGCCCGTACCCCCGCGCGTTGGCGCCGCGAGGACGGCGCGCGGGGAACGGCACTATCGAGTCCTTGTTCCGTGCTGGCAACGACACTCGCAAAAGACAACTGGGTCGGCAGTTTCCTCGGTGCCGTCTTTGTTCTGGTGGTCGGCTTGGTGGCGGGTATCGCCATCGCGGAATGGATCAACGCCATGCCTGCCGAATCGACGCCGCCCGTGGTCGCGCACAGATCTCCCGGCGCGGAGCCGGCTAGCTGGGAGCTCTTTGCGTTCATCCTGAGACGGAATATGACCGTATTTCTGATTCTGCTCCTGGGGGTCTTGTCAGCCGGCCTGGTGACCATCGTGGTGCTCCTCGGTAACGGCCTCGCCGTCGGCCAGCTCATCGGCTTCGCCAGGACGTCGGGCATGTCCCATGTGGATGTCGCCTATCTTCTGTTGCCGCACGGCGTACTTGAACTGGGTGCGCTTTGCGTTGCCGGGGCTGTCGGCCTGCGAGGTATCGGACTCGCGTTCGGGGTTTCGGCAGTTGATCGGAGGGCTTTCGAGTCACTGCGTCTCGGGACGGTGCTGGTCTTCGGTCTGGTCGCCCTGGCCACGGCCGCGTTCGTCGAAGCGTTCGTGACGGTGGAAATCGCCGAGTCGTTGAGCGGCAGATGGTGAAGTGGCTGGAGCGCCTGGCCAAGCTGGCGTTGCTGCCCGTCTTGGTTTGGTTCGCCGGGCTGGCGGCCTTTGCCGTCATCGGGATCGACGGGCTGTTCGCCGGTCCCAATCCGGTGTTCGTGATCGCGCGGGTGACGGCCTACGTGACCGTGGTGATGGTGGCGGCGGTAACGACGGCGTTCGTGGCCGCGTTCGGCTTGGCCTGCGGGGCGATGCTGAACTGGCTCGGCGAATCCCTCGACCCTAGGCAGATCGTCGCCACGATGAGCCGGTCGTTCTGGTGCCTGGCAGCATATGTCTGGCTGGGGGTCGCTTCGTTGATCCTCGATCCCCCCGTCGCCTTGACCGTCTTCGAGATGTCGGAACCCGACGCGTTGGAGGTCCGGGTTGCGGAAACCACCGCGTTCGCGTGGATGGGTCGGCTCCGCTACCTGGCGCTGATCGGTTTCCTCGCCACGTCGTTCTGGCTGTTGGCACGGCGCACGAGGCCATTGAATGCGCTGCTCGCCGTCTCGTTCGGCGTGGCGGCTCTTGCGGCCGTTTTGACCGGACTTGGACTGCTGTCGGGCCCGTCGTTGGTCCCCTAGCGGCGGGCACCCCCGAGTGTCGCGCCGGACCGGCCGCGGTTGCGAAGGCCACGAAACAAGAGCGACCATCGTCCCGATGACGACATGGCAAGTCGAGTCCCGCAGGATCTACGCCGAAGGCCGGTCTTTCGGCGACTTCGGCGTCTTCGAGATCCTGGAAGGACGGGTCCGCTACTCGGTCGATCCCGCGGACCCCCGCAACGTCGGGATCGTCGACCTCGAGCACGCGCCCCGGGAAGAGGACGGGTGCGTGCGCTACAGCGGCGACTACACCATCGTCGCGCCGCGGGAGAGGCCGGCACGGAAACTCCTGGTCGATGTCCCGAATCGAGGCAGGCGACTGGCGTTCTCCATCCTGAATCGCGCGCTGCCCGCGGATCTTCTGGAGGATCCGTGTGCGCCGGGCGACGGTTTCCTGTTCCGGCGCGGCTTCGCGCTTGCCTCGATCGGCTGGCAATGGGACTTGCCGGCGGGCCTCCGGTTGGACGCACCGGAAGTGCTCGAATGTGGCGAACCGGTCGAAGGCGACGTGGTCTGTCGGGTTCAACCGGGAAGCAACCGGCGGTTCGTTTCCTTTGGCCAGCTTGGTGAGGTCACCTATCCGCCGGCTGATCTCGACGATCCCAAGGCGCGGCTCTTCGTCCGCGACGACGACAATGCGCCGTTGATCGAGATCGATCGGTGCCGGTGGCGTTTCGCCCGGGACACCGAAGGCGTCGTCGAGCCGAGCGGGAAGTACATCCGCTTGGATGGGGGTTTCGAGAAAGGCCGCATCTACACGCTCGTCTACCGTGCTCGGGGCGCCCGCGTCACGGGGTGCGCCTTGCTGGCTCTGCGCGATGCGGCCGAGAGCATTCGGGCCGGCGACGGTCCCTGTGCGACGGCCAGTCCGACGGTATTGGCGTTCGGAGCGTCCCAGACCGGTCGTGTCCTGCGCCATTTGCTGCACCTTGGCCTCAATTCGGACTCGGCGGGAAACCGGGTCTTCGACGGCGTGCATGTGCATATCGCCGGTGGCCAGCGAGGCGACTTCAACCATCGTTTCGCCCAACCGTCCAGCGCCGGAGTCCCGGCGGCGGGCCAGCGCTTCCCGTTCTCGGGTACAGCCGTTCGCGATCCGGCGAGTGGCTCCTCCGGGGGTCTCTACGACAATCTGGCGCACATCCCGAAGGTGGTCATCACGAACACCTCCTTCGAATACTGGCGGGGGGATGCAGCGCTCACGCACGTCTCCCCCGACGGCGCACGCGATCTTAAACCGCACCGTTCGGAGCGCAACTACCTCTTCGCGGGTACGCATCACGTCAACGGAGTCCTGCCGCCAACCAATACCTTCGCGGTGACGGGCGAGAAGGCCCGCTACAACTTCAACGTCGTCGACCATTCGCCTCTGGTGCGTGCAGCATTCGCCAACCTCGACGCGTGGGCTGCAAATGGCAAACCGCCGCCCGACTCGAAGGTGCCGACCCTGCACGAGGCCACCCTCGTCGAACGGCGGGTTGTGCTCGGCAAGTTCGCTGCGGTCGACGGCTTCGAGGGGCTCGATCCGGACCGGCTTGGGGGTCTCGCAGCCCTTGACCTAGGTGAGCGGGCGGGGGAGGGGGTTTGCGTTTTTCCCGCCATCGAAGGGCGTCCCTATGCGCGTCTGGTCTCCGATGTGGACACTTCATTGAACGAACTCGCAGGTATACGTTTGCCGGAAGTCCGACTCCCCATCGGATGCCACACGGGGTGGAATCCTCGCCATCCCGACCACGGCGCGCCGGAACTGCCGGCCGTCTTCGTGGGGTTCAGTCTGTTCGTCGGCGAGTTAGCAGCGCGGGAAGTGGTCGAGCGTCGGGCCCGGAAGTGTGTGCGCGCACTGGTCGCGGCCAGATTGCTCTTGGCCGAGGATGCCGAACGCGTCGTGGCCCGATCCCTTCGTGTCTATGACACGGTGGCGGAGTTTGCCGAGACGGACGGGGACCGCTGATGGCCCGGGGCGGAATCAGCGTGGTCATTCCCGTGTTCAACGACGCGGTGCCTTTGCGTCGCTTGATCGACGATCTTCGCGACACGGAGCTCGAGATCGTCGTGGTGGATGGCGGCAGCGACGACGACAGCGTGTCCGTAGCGAAGGACGCTGGTCGGGTCGTATCGGCACCCCGGGGCCGCGGGATGCAAATGGCCGCCGGGGTTCCTGCGGCCAATGGCGAGTGGCTCTGGTTCATGCACGCGGACACGCGTTTGTCGCAGCAGGTCGTGGCGGCGTTGTTGGATCGGTTGGACAAGCCGCGTTGGGGGTTCTTCAGCGTCCGCCTAGATGGTGGATCGTGGCCCTACCGGATGATCGAAAGGACGATGTCCTGGCGGGCGGCCGCCTCGGGCATCGCGACCGGCGACCAGGGCATATTCGTGCATCGTGAACTGCTCGACGCCGTGGGCGGCGTTCCCCGGCAGCCGCTGCTCGAGGACGTTGAACTGTGCCGTCGGTTGCGCCGGCTGGCGAAGCCGATGGTGTTGCGGGAACCCCTGCTCACATCCTCACGTCGGTGGGAGCGTAATGGCATCGCGCGGACGATCCTGGTCATGTGGTGGTTGCGGTTCCGCTACTTCGCGGGGGCGGATCCGAATTCCCTGGCCAGGGAGTACTACGGATGAGTAGCACGACGGTCCCTAGGCGGCTCGCGATCTTTGCGCGTGTGCCCACGCATGGCCGGGTGAAGACGCGCTTGGCGGCCGGTGTCGGCGCGGACGCCGCCTTGAGGATCTACGAAGCGCTCCTCGCATCGACGCTCCGGGAACTCGCGCCGGGGAGGGGAACCTTCGAGCCGGAGATCTGGGTCGATGGAGCCATCGAAGCGTTCGCGAGGTGGCAGCGACGGAGTGCCGCGATCGGCCAGCGCGAATCGCGATTTCCCTTGATCGCGCAGTGCGAGGGTGATCTGGGGCAACGCATGGCCTGGGCATTCGACAAAGGTGTCGATGTCCTGGTTGGCACCGACATCCCCGACATGACCGCGAGCTACGTCGAAGAGGCGCTCGACGCTCTACGTTTTGCCGATTTGGTACTGGGCCCCACGGAGGACGGGGGCTACTGCCTTGTAGGAATGAACTCGCCGCGACCCGAACTGTTCGAGGGGATTCCGTGGGGCACTGCCGATGTCCTTGCGTCCACCCTGCATGCCGCGAGCAACCTGCGTGTCGAACTCCTGGACGCGATGTGGGATGTGGATGACGCCCAGGACCTCGAGCGCTGGCACACCGCGCAGGTACAGGCCCCGACGCGCCGGTAAGCGCGCAGTCGTCGGCAGGTGTTTGTTAAGTCGCGCGAATCGCGGTTCGCCGCTTGCGCGAGATGACGATGTTCTTGCTACGCCCCATCTTGTCTTGGCCGCTGACGCCCATGGGGATGACTTGGATCTTCTTGCCCGAGGCGAGGAACGCCTGGAGGTCCTTTTCTATGGTCTTTCGCATTTCAAGGTTGTTCTGGTTCAGTTTTTGAGCGCGGCTCAAAACGTCCTCCTCAAGTAAAAAATGCCGCGTCGAGCCTCTTACCGCGTCGTTCGGCGATCACCGAACCGAGGGTCACTGCGCCTGAGGCCGTGTCGAACCCGGTCCTTCTCCCAACCAGGCCACTATAGCAGCCGTTACGCATGATTTCACGTCGGAATTGCGACAATTGGGTATATGCGCGACCGCCTCGCGGTCGCCCCGAGAATTCGCTTCGCGAATTCTCCCAACGCCGGGGTCGGGTGAGGTTCATGTGCCCGGGGTTCACCCCCTCAGGAGGCGGCGTGCTCCCGAGCGATGTTTCGGATTCTGGCGACCATCGCGCGGAGCCCGTTCCCGCGGGTGGGGCTCAGGTGGCCAATGAGATCCAACTCGTCGAACAGGCCCTCGATATCGAAGTCGAGGATCTGGCGCGGCGGACGGTCGTCGTAGGCGGCGAGCACGATGGCGATGAGGCCGCGCACGATGTGGGCATCGCTGTCGATGGCCAGATGCACCTTGTCGCCGTCGAAATGCGGCACCAGCCAGACTTGGCTCTGACAGCCGCGCACCAGGTTGCCCTCGGTGCGGTCCGCCTCGGGCAATGGCGCGAGTGACTTGCCGATGTCGATCAGGAACGCGTACTTGTCCTGCCAAGCGTCGAAGAAGCCGAAGGTCGAGCGGATGTCGTCGAGGCAAGGCGCCGCCGCGGCGGGCATCAAAAAAGCCCGAGTTCGAGTTGCGCCTCGTCGCTCATCATCTCCCGGCCCCACGGTGGATCGAAGACGAGGTTGACATTCACCGCCTGGACGAACGGGACCTTGCCGACGCGGCGCTCGACGTCGGCGACGAGCACCGGTCCCATGCCGCAGCCGGGCGAGGTCAGGGTCATGTCGATTCCGACCGTGTTGTCGTCGACCGTGCAGTCGTAGATCAAGCCCAGGTCGACGATGTTCACCGGGATTTCGGGGTCGTGCACCGTGCGCAGCGCCTGCCACACCTGGGCGCTTGACACGGCACCGTCTCCGGGCGGGGGCAGATCGAGTATCTCGGGTTCCAACCCGAGCGCGTCGACATCCTCCGGTTCGATCCTGGCCATGTTGCCGTTGTAGACGATGGTGCAGGCCCCGCCCAGGGTTTGCGTCAGCGTCACGAATGCACCTTCGGGTACCAAAAGGGGTGTCCCCGTCGGGACAAGGCGGGCCTCGACGGATCGGGTTGTGGGGATGACGCGGCGTTCCATCTACGGGCGCCTCTCACGCCTCAAGTGCCGGTGACCGAGAAACTCTCGCCGCAGCCGCATTCCGCGGTGGCGTTGGGATTCTTGAACTTGAGCGCCGAGTTCAAGCCTTCGGTGACGTAGTCGATGATGGTGCCCCGGACGAGTTCCCAGTCTGCGTCGCTGACCACCACCGTGACGTCGTCGAACCGAAAGGAACGACCGTCGAGGAGACCGCCGTCCGGGTAGGAGAGTTCGTACATGTAGCCGTTGCAGCCGCTTTCGGTGATCCCGAGCCGAAGGGCATCGGCACCTTCGCGGGCCAATTGCCGTCGCACATGTGCCCGGGCAGAGGGCGTCATGGTGATGGTCGTCAAGTCGGCAGGATCAAAGACCTCTGCACTCATCTGCTTCTCCAATGCGAGACGTGTAGCGCCCTTTAGAGCATCGAGGCGGCCGTTCGAACGGCCCGACACAGCTTGTCTACGTCTTGGCGCGAATTATACAAGCTGAAGGAAGCACGCACCGTGCCGGCTATGCCTAGGGCATCCATGAGCGGCATCGCGCAATGGTGTCCGGTCCGCACCGCAACGCCTTGTTGATCGAGCAAGGTGCCGACATCGTGGGGATGCGAACCGTCGAGCAGGAAAGACACCACGGGGCCCTTGGCTCGCGCCGTGCCCACGATGCGCAGACCCTCCACCTGGTTCAACGACGCGCTCGCGTAGGCAAGCAGGGACGCCTCGTGCGACTCGATCGCATCGCCGTCCAGGCGGTCGAGGTAGTCCACCGCAGCGGCGAATGCGATGGCGCCGCTGATGTCCGGCGTTCCCGCCTCGAACTTGAAGGGCAGGGACGCATAGGTGGTCTCCTCGATGCGCACCCGTTCGATCATCTCGCCGCCGGACTGCCACGGGGGCATCTCTTCGAGCAGTTCCTCGCGACCGTACAGCACGCCGATCCCGGTTGGCCCGTACATCTTGTGGCCGGAAAAGGCGTAGAAGTCGCAACCGAGCGCCTGCACGTCGACATGGAAGTGGGCGACCGCCTGGGCGCCATCGACGACCACGGTGGCACCCACGGCCTTGGCGCTCGGGATCAACGAAGCCAGATCGTTGACCGTACCCAGGGCGTTCGAGACATGGCTGATCGAGACGATCCGTGGCTCCTCCTCTAGTTTCGCGGCGTAGTCGTCGTGATCGATTTCGCCGGACGGCAGGACGCGGGCAGCCATCAACACGGCGCCGGTGCGTTGGCAGAGTTGCTGCCAGGGCACGATATTGGAATGGTGTTCCATTTCGGTGATCAGGATTCGGTCACCGGTGCCGACGGCGAGCGGACCGTGGGCCGCAGCCACTAGGTTGATCGCCTCCGTGGTGCCCCTCGTCCAGAGCACCTCCCTCGAGGAACGGGCATTGATGCGGCGGGCGAGCGTCTCGCGGGCGGCCTCGAATGCCGCCGTGGCCTCGTCGGAGAGCCGGTGGGCACCCCGGTGCACGTTGGCGTTTGTGCAGCGGTAGTAGCGGGCCAGCGCATCGAGCACCGCGGCTGGCTTCTGGGTGGTGGCGGCGTTGTCGAGGTAGACCAGGTCCGGCCGGTTGGCCAGGAGAGGGAAATCGGACCGCCAGGAAGGCTTGGTCATTGGATCAACCCCAACATCTGCGCGGCGTCGAGATCGTCGATGGCCTCGCGCAGGAAGCCCCGCACGAACAGCGTGCGGGCCGTGTGCTCGTCGATGCCCCGGGTACGGAAATAGTGCACCGCGTCATCGTCGATGGCACCGACGGTGGCGCCGTGGCTGCACTTGACGTCGTTGGCGTAGATTTCGAGTTCCGGCTTCGCGTAGACCTCCGCCGCGTCGCTTGCAAGGAGGTTCTTGGTGTTGAGGGTCGCATCGCTCTGCTGGGCACCCGGGGCGATCTCGATCCGGCCGTTGAGCACGGCCCGGGAGCGGTCGGCCGCGACTCCCCGATAGGTCTGACGACTGGTGCCACCCGGTACCCTGTGGTGGACGGCGACCTGGTTGTCGAGATGCCGGGATTCGTCCAGCCGCCACGCGCCCCGCAGGGTGACGTTGGCACCGACCCCCGCCAGCGACGCGACGATGTCGTTGCGGCGCAGGTCGCTGCCGAGGGAGAGTAGGGACAGTTCGTAGTGGGCGCCCGACTCTGCCCGGACGGCCACCAGGCTGCATTCCAGGTGGGACGATGCCGCCTGGTGACGGCGATGCACGAGCTGGCCGCCTGGCTGGACCACCACTTCCACCAGGCGATGCGTATAGGTCGAGGGTTCCTCGATCAATTCGACGCGGGCATCGGGCTCGATGATGACGAGTATTCGCTGGTAGGCGGCGGGGAGGTCGACGATCCGTATGGGGTCGGAAGCCGCGCTGCCGGCGGGGACTCGAATCGCGGCGCCGGCCCCGAGCAGCAGGGCGTTGAGGGCGGTGATCGGCTGTGCGGACAACCGGTAGGTTTCCTCGCCGCGCAGTTGCTGAAGTTCGGCCGCCCGCGGGTCCGCGAAGTCCACCACTTCGACCTCGGCTGGAGATTCGACGCGGTGTGAACTGACGGGTGTGACCGTGCCGTGCAGGACGGCCTCGTACCACCGGGCGACATTCGTGTGGCGCCAGGCCTCGGCACGCAGTTCGGGGAGGGCGCGCCGCTCGAGTAGATCGAGATGTGGGCCCCGGTCCAGCCACGGCGCATAGCTCGAGGGTCCCTGGGCCAGGATCCTCTCGGCGAGCGCCGCTGCATCAGCCGCCGAGCCAGCCATATCCCCGTTCCTCGAGTTCGAGAGCGAGCCCGCGGTCTCCGGAGTGGACGATGCGCCCGTCCGCAAGGACATGCACGTGGTCGGGGACCACGTAGTTGAGGAGACGTTGGTAGTGGGTCACCAAGACCACGGCATTGCTGTTCGCCCGAAAGGCATTGATGCCGTCGGCCACGACCTGGAGGGCGTCGATGTCGAGCCCCGAGTCCGTTTCGTCCAGCACCGCCAGGCGCGGTTCGAGAATCAGCATCTGCAGGATCTCGTTGCGCTTCTTCTCGCCACCCGAGAAACCGTCGTTGACACCCCGCTTCAGGAAGTCGGGGTCGAACTGCAGACGCGTCGCCGCAACACGTGCCCGCTTCACGAAATCGACGGCCGTGGGCGGTTCCTCCCCCCGACCAAGTGCATGGGCATCCACCGCCGCTTTCAGGAACTCCATGTTGCTGACGCCGGGAATCTCGATGGGATACTGGAAGGCGAGGAACAATCCGTGCAGCGAGCGTTCCTCTGGAGACAGCGTCCGGACGTCCTCGCCGTCGACGGTCATGGAGCCCCGAACGACGTCGTAGCCCGGCCGGCCCGCCAAGACGTTCGCAAGGGTGCTCTTGCCGGAGCCATTGGGTCCCATCACGGCGTGTACCTCGCCAGCCTCGACGGCGAGGTCGATGCCGACGAGGATCGGCTTGCCATCGACCTCGACGTGGAGGTCTTCGATCCGGAGCAGGCTCATCCGACGGCACCCTCGAGGCTGACTTCGAGCAGCTTCGCCGCTTCCACCGCGAATTCCATGGGCAGCGTCCGGAACACGTCTCGGCAGAAGCCGTTGACGATCATCGCGACCGCCTTCTCGGGATCGATGCCGCGCTGCTGGCATAGGAAGAGTTGCTCGTCGCTGACCTTCGACGTCGTCGCCTCGTGTTCGATGACGGAGGACGGGAGCTTGGATTCGATGTACGGAAAGGTATGGGCGCCGCAGGCGTCGCCGATCAGCAGCGAGTCGCATTGCGTGTGGTTGCGCGCACCCCTGGCGCCGGGATTCATGCGTACGCGGCCCCGGTAGCTGTTCTGGCTGCTCCCCGCGCTGATCCCCTTGGAGACGATGGTGCTCTTGGTGCGCGGACCGATATGCGTCATCTTGGTGCCGGTGTCGGCCTGCTGGAAATTCCGGGTGAGCGCGACCGAGTAGAACTCGCCCACCGAATCGGCACCCCGCAGCACGACGCTCGGGTATTTCCAGGTGATCGCCGAACCCGTCTCGACCTGGGTCCAACTGATCTTCGAGCGGTCGCCCAGACAGGCGCCACGCTTGGTCACGAAGTTGTAGATGCCGCCGTTGCCCTGTTCGTCGCCCGGGTACCAGTTCTGTACCGTGGAGTACTTGATCTCGGCGTCTTCGAGGGCAACCAGTTCGACCACCGCCGCGTGCAGTTGGTTGTCGTCGCGCATGGGTGCGGTGCAACCCTCGAGATAGCTGACGTAGGCACCTTCGTCGGCGATGATCAGGGTACGTTCGAACTGGCCGGTGTTCTCTGCGTTGATGCGGAAATACGTCGACAGTTCCATGGGGCAGCGCGTGCCTTTGGGAACGTAGACGAACGAGCCGTCGCTGAACACCGCGGAGTTCAAGGCCGAGTAGAAGTTGTCGGGTTTCGGCACCACGCTGCCGAGGTATCTGCGCACCAGGTCGGGGTGTTCGCGGATGGCCTCCGACATCGAACAGAACACGACCCCTGCCTCGGCCAGGCGCTCCTTGAAGGTGGTCGCCACCGAGACGCTGTCGAAGACCGCATCCACGGCAACCTGCGGCGCCTCCTCATCCGCGGCCTCGACGCCGGCGAGGCGGGCGCGTTCGTGCAACGGGATGCCGAGCTTCTCGTAGGTGCGAAGCAACTCCGGGTCGACCTCGTCCAAGGACTTCGGCGCGTCCCCCTTGGGGGCCGAGAAGTACGAGATCGCTTGGAAGTCGATGTCGGGAAACTGAACATGCGCCCAACGCGGCGGGGGCATCGAGAGCCAGCGCCGGTAGGCATCGAGACGCCACTCGGTCATCCATGGCGGCTCTTCCTTCTTCGTGGAGATGGCCCGCACGATGCTCTCGTCGAGTCCAGGCGGGAGGGTGTCGGCTTCTATCTCGGTGACGAAGCCGGCGGCGTACTCGCGACCCGTCGCCGCGTGTTCTTGGCCGACAAGATCGGCCAGTTCGGAGGTCCGCTCGGGCATCTCAATGCTCAACCAATGGTCGTGAGCGGAGATTGTAGCGAATAACCGACTATTTTACTCGGGTATTTGACCGTCCAAGGGCGCCGTCAATCCACAGGTTGCGTTACGCGAACCAGGACGGACTCCATCCGGGTGCCGAGGAGGCGCCCCTTCGACCTCAGAAGACGGCGATAGACGAATGCTACGACGGGCAACTCGACCAGGGAGAAGATCAGGTAGAGGGGGATCGACGACCCGCCCTGCGCGAGGCCCCGTTCCAGCGCCAAGGGTATCGCGAGCGGTGCGATGAATACAAAGAGCAAGAGCAGGATCAGGAAGGAGGCGAGAAACGAAGCTGCAGTGGCGTTGCGCATGCCCATGGACGTGGCTGACATCGGCCACGGTGCCCGAATCGAGAACGAGTTACCGAGCATGCAACCGACCAGGTAAAGGACAAAGAGCTGAGCGATGTTGGCCAGCACGTGCGTCGCGGGCAACGGATGCACCCATTGCAGCAACGCGATGATCAACGAGCCAATCATCAAGGCGTAGGGTAGGAGGGCAAGGTTTTTGCCGAGCAGCAATTCGGTTGGCGACACGCCGGCGAGAAGGATGGCCCGAAAACCGCCGCCGTCCTGACCGAATAGGTTGGAGAAGAGATTGAACGCCATCATGATCATGAGACCCAGCATCGCCAGAACCGCGAATTGCGTGGCCCAGTCGCCCTGGGCGACACCTCGGAAGATCAACAGGTAGAGCATGATCAGGAGCAGGGGGCTCAACAGGACCATCTTGCCCTGCGGCCCCCGCATCCACAGGCGCAGCGCGACCCATGCTACCGCACGGGAATGATCCGGAATGTAGCGCATGATCGGATCGAGCATCTTCCCGAGGCCCGGCGGCATGGCGAAAACCATGCCGACCGTTGGAGCGGCAGGATCCTTCCTGGGCTTCGTCTTGTCCTCGGCAGCCTTAACGCGTCGCCCTGGACGGTCGTCAAGCGCGATTGCGCCGAGGGTCTTGCGGTAGGAACGCCGAAGGCTCAGGACGGCTAACCCGAACGTGCCGACCGTAGCCAGGGCACTGATCCAGACCCCGTTTCCGGCCGCTCCCCAAGCACCGAGGGCAAGCCAACCGGGGGGAAACACCGCGTTGGCGACGAGTGCCCATCGTCCAATTTGCTCCATTCCCCAAGACTCATCGCCGAGCAGAGAACGGTTCAGCAGCGCAGGCAGGTTGACGAGCACGACGAATACCAGCACGGCCACTGCAACCACGGTGCCACGCCGGCGCTTGTTCGCGAACAATCGACCAAGCCAACTTTGGAACTGGTGGGTGACACACAGTGCCATCGCAGCTAATCCCAGCATCAGGGGAAACAGGACCAGATGGGCCGGGCCCAAGACCGCGACGCTGGCGGCGGCCAAACCGAGCATCACCCCGAGGAAGATGATCAACGACACGCGCAATTGCGAGCCTAGGAAGTTGACGAAGAAAGCACTCGACGCGGAGATGGGCATGTGCAGCAGCTTGTCGAGGGCGAGGCTTTCGCCACCGAGTTGAAGCTGTACCAGGAGTCCCGCAAACCACAGAGTGAGAAAGAGGGCGATGACGCCGTCCCAAACCAGCATCAATACGAGCGGCTCCGCCCCGGGTAGGAGCGCGATGCCCAACACGAATGCCATGACCGCGGCCACCACGGCGGAACCGATGCCGATGACCGTGACCAGCACTGCAAGGCCCCCGAGCACAGGACTCTGACGTTCCCAACGGCGTCGGGAGAGTTTCCAGGCAAGCCGGAGAATTGGCCAGATGATCGCGGTGTCGAAACGCCTCACAGGCGATGCGCCACGCGGCGTGCGCGGTCAGCCGGCGGGACCGTCATCGCCTTCGTCCAGCCAACTCAGGTTGGCGCGTACGTCCTCCGTCGAGCCCACCTTGGCGAGGAAGGTATCTTCCAGCGTACTTTCCTGCTGAAGCTCCGAGAGCGGCGCCTGGGCGACGAGCCGGCCCCGGTCGATGATTCCGACGTGGGTACACAGTCGTTCCACGATCTCCAACACGTGGGACGTGATGAAGATGGTGGCACCCTGATCCGCAACGCGCCTGAGCAGGTCGCGGATCACCCTGGAGGTCACCGCATCGACACCTTCGAAGGGTTCGTCGAGAAACAGCAGCACCGGATTCGCGATCAACGCCGCAGCCAGGGCGAGCTTCTTCTTCATGCCATGGGAATAGTCGATGACTAGGCGTTTCTCCTCCCCCGCATCGGTGCCCAGTTCGAGCAAGGCGAACAACTCGTCGATCCGGTCCTGCGCGACGTCGCGGTCGACGCGATACATTCGGCCCACGAATGTCAGGTTCTCGCGACCCGTCAGCAGGTCGTACAACGCGAGATCCTCGGGCACGACACCGACGCGTCGCTTGACCTCGATCGCCTGGCCGGGATCCAAGGGGTTCTGGCCGAGCATCCGGATCGACCCGGAAGACGGTGCCAGCAGGCCGGTGAGCATCTTGATGGTGGTAGACTTTCCCGCGCCGTTTCGGCCGAGAAACCCGTACAGGGTTCCCCGTTCAACGCGAAGATCGAGGTTGTCCACCGCACGCAGGTCGTCGAATTGGCGACATAACTGAAACGTCTCGACAGCGGTATCGTGGAAAGTCATCGAGTCATTGTACGTTCTGCGGATTTGTAACGGAAAGCTCCGGGAGGGTAGGGAATGTCAAAGAACGAAGCGCCTGCGCGGGAACATGCCGCCGCTGGACCGGAGGCCGGGTTGGACTGGACACCGTGGGGCTTGTGGGCAACCGTCGGGTTGGGGCTCGCGGTTCTTTTGGCTTCTTTCGTGCTTCAGGTCGTGTCAGCCGTTCCGTTCGTGGCCGAGAACCCCGCTGCCATCGAAGACCTCCAGACGGATGCCAGCTATCTAGCGACGGCGATGCTCGTCTCGAACGTTGGATGCACGTTGATCATCCTGGTGCTCGTGGCCATTCGCAGTGGAGCGACGATAGTCGGCTACCTCGCACTTCGATGGCCGGGGTGGCGAGTGTTGCTGACCTGGGTTGTCGTGGCGGCCTTGTTCGTCGCCGCCTTGGACGTCATCACGCACCTGCTCGGTCGTGAAGTCGTCGCCGAGTGGTGGATGGATGTCTACGCCACGGTGAAGCAACCATTGTTCATAGGCTTGGCGACCGTGATTGCGGCGCCGCTGTTCGAAAAAGCCTTCTTTCGCGGGTTCCTGTTCTCGGGCCTGTCGCGCTCTAGGCTTGGCGTCACCGGGACGATCATCGTCACGGCCGCGCTGTGGGCTGTGATCCATTTCCAGTACGGCGCCTACGAAATTGGCCAGATCTTCGTACTCGGGCTGCTCCTCGGCGTTGCGAGGCATCGCACCAACTCACTGATCGTGCCGTTCACCATCCACGCCGCGATCAACCTAGCCGCCAACATCCAGGTCGCCTACATGATTCAAGCCTAGACGCACTGCGGTCCTTGGCCGGGCTTACGGCGGAAACGCCTCTTTCTAACGCCGTCGGGACGTGATTAAGATTCGCTCCCCGTCTGGCCCGCCGGAAGTTGAGCATGCCCGAACTCGAACGTATCCCGGAGGAGCACATCTACCGGGCATACGGCATCTATCTGCTTTCGTCGCAGCACCGGCTGATCCGGCGCCTCAAGCGGGTCTACGAACCCTCGATCCACGGCAACAAGGCTTGGCGGGCGAGCTTTCTGCTGATGGACTACCTGCTCCACAACCCGCCCCGGCGGGGCGTACGCGTAATGGAACTCGGCTGCGGCTGGGGGCCGAGCGGTGTCTTCTGTGCACGGCGGTTCAAGGCCCGGGTCACCGGGGTCGACCTCGACAGCAACGTGTTCCCCTTCCTCGAGGTCATCGCCGCGCTGAACGACGTCAAGGTCACGCCGATGGAGGGCAACTTCAACAATCTGACCACCGAGTGTCTCGGGAAGGCACACCTGGTCATCGGTTCGGACGTCTGCTTCTGGGACAGCATGGTGAAGCCCTTGTTCGACGTCGTGCGCCGTGCCGTGGAGGGCGGCGTGAAGCGCTTCGTCATTTCGGACCCCGGACGTCCGACGTTCTACGAACTGGCCGACCTGTGCGCAAAGCAGCCTTGGCAGGTGACGCTCAAGGAGTGGTACGCGGTTGAACCGTCGCGGACGTCCGGCGAGATTCTCGAGGTCCAACCCTCGAAGTGATTTGCCGCTACCCCTCCGGGACCGGCACCGACGCCAGGGTCGGGTGGATGAACGTCTTGATCTGATCCGACATGTTGGCGCATGCCTTTTCGCGGACCCGGGCGATGACGGGGATCGGTACCACGACGGCGGGGACGAAGCTGGTACCGGCGGCCTCGGAGCTCAACGTACCCACGGTCATGCCCCGTTCGACATCCCACACCGAGGCCTCGTAGTCGGATCCGCTCTCCCAGGATAGGAAGCCGAAGCAGGCCGGTATGCCGCCGGAGAAGAACGTGCAGTTGAGGCTCCCGCTCTCGTCGGTGCGTTCCGTGGTGCCCTCGATCCAGACCAGGTAACGAACGCCGATTTCGTCGATTCGCCTCGCGATGAGCGGACGGTTGATGACCGTTGCGAGATCCTCCATGTTGAGCGGGGCGGTACGGGGCTCGAACCAGGGAAACGTGGCATCCACGAACTCACGTTCGCTCAAGATCGGCAAAGCGCCGTCGCCGCTGTTGACGGAGTCGCTGACGCAGGTCACGAAGTCGTCTTCCGTCTCTCCCTGGGTCTTGTGTTTCCGGGACAGGATGACGATGGACTCGCCGGTTCCGATTTGCGTATCCGCCTGACGCACTTCCTGGACGGTCGTCTGGACGCATCCCACCGATGACAGACCGGCAACAAGGCAAACCGTGGCCGCCACTCCTCGTTTCCGGTAGCGCGTGACGTGTGAGACCTTCATTGCGGCACTCCTTTACCTCGGCTGAACCCCGATGGCGGCGAGCCATTTTCGGACTTGCTCCTGGTCCTGGAATCGTAACGATAGCTCCGCCGCTGCGCCGCGCAGGGCCCAGATGGTTGCTTCGTGGAGCGCGGGCGTCCGCTGGCCCAACTGCCCGAAGTTGCGCTCGTTGGCCTTCCCATATCCGATCAAGGGCAATTCACCTACGTTGTTCCCGCCCGCGTCGAACAGAGTGAGCTTGTAGCGAATCCAGACCTCGTAGAAGTCGCCGCCGGTCTGATCGGGAATCGCAAACTGCACCTCTTCGATGGACGGGGCGATGATGCCGTCCACGACCGGGGACGAGCCATCGGTCCCGACGAAGCGGATGGGGCCGGCGGGGAGGTTCGTCCCCTGATCCGCAGGCTCCATCGGAACGAGATTCTCGAACATCGCATTGAACACGCGTACGAAGACGGGCGCCTGGGATGCGCCGATGTCGATGCGGTAGGGGCCGTAGTCTTCCAACTCCTCTTCGTGGACGTAGGTGACGAGGTCATCCTCGAAATAGACTCCCATGGCTGCCCGAATGGGGTCGACCAGAGGACTTGGGACGGTGGCGTCGACGGCAATGGAAGCGCCGCCCTGGCAGCCACCGAGGAGAAGCGCGGCGAAGCCTACCGCCAGAATGTGACGTCGCCCGAATCGGCACGCGCAGTTTTGCTGGCACGGGACGGGACAAGCCCAACCCGTACGCCCTAAGCCTATGGGACGCATCGTATCCATCCTTGCGCCACCTTGGCCGACGCGGCGTCTGCGGCCATATGCGGGTCGCTCCGTAACGGCAAGGGTTGAGCCTACTCGAAAGTCGACAGCCCGACAAAGGTTCCGTCGTTCCGGAACGTCAGTTCGCGCATCAGGGCCGCAAACCGGTTGCCGGAGTTGGCCCCGACGCGCACGGGGAAGCCCACTGCGTGAATCCGCACCCTGCGGCTGCCGTCTTCGACCACGCGGTTTACCTGGTCGACGGTGTCGACCACCCGCTCGATCGACCTCTTGGAGAAATCGTCGCCGAAGACGTAGATGCTGATTTTCCGGTCGCGGGAGTAGTAGGTGTTGATTGCCTGTTGGATGCCCTCCACCGGGCTCGAGTTCGAGTTCGGGGACCAACCCGCGAGGACGCGCAGCATATCGCGCCGTCGGCCGGGGGTGTCTTCAATCCAGCGTCCAGCGGTCTCCGGGAACATGTAGTCGCCCATGTCGTTCATGACCTGGATGCCCTTGACGCGGGGATAGATGTCGAGCGCTTCCCGGACTTTTCGCTGCACGGCGCCCCACGCCCACTGTTGCATGCTGCCGGAGGTATCGATGACGAAGATGATGTACTCGCTGTCCACTGTGACGCCGCCGATCGTGTTCGTGGCGCGCACGAAGTCGAGTCCCAGCAGACGCTCCATTTCGGCGGTGAGGGACTGCTTCGCCTGGACAAGGCGCTCCCTCGTCGATTGCTGGAACTCCGCCTCCTCCGCCGTGGCGCGATACTGCCCGAGGATGTCGTTGATGTCGCGTTCCACTTTGGCAAGTTCGGTGAGTTCACGCGTCAGTTGGCGCTCCTCGTCGGTCAGTTGGCGTCTCAGGATTCTGGTTTCGCCGAGGATCTCGTTGAGCTGTTCGCGTTTCTGTACCAGTCCTTCCCGAGTGATCATGGGATCCTCGATGAGGATGGGTTCGACGGTCTTGACGATCATCAAGAGCAGGATGATCGCGCCGAAACCACAACAGATGACGTCGAGGAACGACAGCCCGATCTCCTCGAGACCGCGTCGGCGGATCATGGCCAGTCCCTCGACGGCGACATGTACGTGCCGCCACTGTTCGCGGCGAGAATCCAATACGCCGCGGACGCCTGCCAGTCTCCCTCCATCGGGAACATGATCACGTTGACGGGAACACCGGCTGGCCACAGCCTGATGGCGTCGGTGAACAGCCTGACCCGTTGCCGGCCGTCGACAGTGGAGGAGCGCGGCTTCCTGTTGGATCGGGTCGGCAGGCCGTCGGTCACCAGGAAGACGTTGTCGGGCAGGGGACGCATTGCGCCGACGACATCGAACAAGCCCTCGAGATTGGTGCCGCCGGCGGGTACCGTGTCGTCGAGCGTGTCGAGGGCCTCGTCTAGGATTCCCATGTCGGTAGCCGGAATCCAACCCGTCTCCGGGAGGAGGAATCTCGCCTCGTCGCCATAGAGCAGGATCTGGAAGTTGCTGTCCAAGGGGGTTTGGGCAGCCAAC
Source organism: Gammaproteobacteria bacterium (assembly GCA_028818795.1). GTDB lineage: Bacteria > Pseudomonadota > Gammaproteobacteria > Pseudomonadales > Azotimanducaceae > VXYL01. The sequence goes on from JAPPND010000228.1 coordinate 31,176, forward strand.
CACCTGACCGTCTTCCGGGCTCGCTCCCACTTGGGCGCGTTCAGTTGCCGTTCCCGGGACATGTTGCGACGCCGTATCACCTGGACGATCGTCTCGTCCAACATGCTGGCCGAGGCATCGAGCGCAATCAGGATGTGCCGGCCGCCGACGTAGAGGCCGGTGAGATACTGGCGGTCGCCTTCGCCCTTGACCTCGAGCAGCCTGGTGCCGGCGAGCCGTTGCTCCTCCTCCTGGAGGCGTTTCACGTCCTGTTCCCGATCCTCGACGTCGGACGTCAGATCCTCGACGCTTTCGCGTTCCGCAGCGGTCTTCGCATCGAGTTCTTCGAGTTCCTCCCTGTGTCGGTCGCGATCGGCGATCTTCGCGAGCAATTGCCGGTTGGCGTCGGCGACCCGCTTTCTGGCATCCTCCACGAGTGTCTGCAGGTCCACCAGGTCCTTCTCGCCGGTCAGGATCTGGTAGTCGAGCAGGCGGGACTCCGAGAGCAGATCCCTGTCGACATCCCTCGCCTCGTCGTCGATACGGTGGTTGATGATCAGAAACACGAGCACGACGGCACCGAACCCGCACGACATCACATCGAGGAATGCCAGCGAGAACACGTTGAACCGTCGGCCGGTCTGCCTAGCCATCGGTCTCTCCGTCGACGACGGCGATCAGGTGGAACGCGAGATCGCCGCTGCCGATGGTATCCCCCGCCGCGGCAGGATGTTCGAAGTCGATGGGGATGCCGTTCAAGGAAATGGCTGAGTCCGGTGCCGGCACCACCGAGATGCCGTTCTCGCCGCGCCTGATCCGGAAGGTCGGCGATCCGGGTCGAAACGCCGGATGCTCGTTGGCACTGACGTCACGGACCAGCGGGATGGCAAGCGCCTCGCAGAGCACATGGGTGGGCCACCTGGCCGGCGTGGGGCTCGAGGTCGCGCTTGCCGGGGCCGGCAAGGAGGTAACCAGGCGGGCACCGGGTGCGCCGCCGGCGTCTCCCGGCCCCGGCAATATGTGCTCGGCCTGATCCCGAACTGCGACATCGATGGTGTCCGGGGTGAGCGGCAGAAGCTGGTGGCCCGCTTGCTGGAGGAAACCGGCAAAGCCCGGCAGGCGGAGCACTCGATGGCTGACGGCGAGAGTTCCGGCACTGCCCAGCGCGCGCGCAAACAGTTCGTAGCGTTGCGACGACTTCTGTGCCAGGGCGTGGCGTGACACGCTGACGCGGCGTTTCACGTCGTGATGGTCGACCTCGATGGCGAATTCCGCCGCGCCGGCGTCGATCCCGGCAAGGAGTTGATCGAAGACCTGTTGTTCGGTGTTGGCGATCCGCAACGGATCGAAGCGCGTGCCGTCCACGAATCGGTCGGCGACGACATCGATCCAACCCTCGAGGAGTGGCGCGAATCCCGCGGCGGGGATCTCGTCGACGGCGGCACGGCGCATGATCGGGCCGTCGTCGGTATCCACACGTTCGACCCGGGCGAGGGTCGCGCGTTGAAGAGAGACATCGACGACTCCGCAGGAGCCGTCCCAGGTCTCTCGGCTGGCAGCCGCTACGGAGGCATCGACGATGGCGCGCACGTCGAAGCCGGCCTCGGCCGCGATTCCGAGGAGAACGGCGAACTGCTCGTTGGTTGCCGCGGAAGGCGCCACCACGACCACGGCGGGGCGTTTTTCGCCCGTGGCGGCACGCAGTTCCTGCAACTGCAGATAGACGAGGTCCGCTTGATTGGCCACGCCGCGGCCGCGAGGCGTGACGGGATCGCCGTTCATGCGCTGCCAGAATTCGTTGTGCGACTGCTGCGGGTGAAGTCGGGAACGCGCGCGTGCCTCGTAGCCGAGTACCGTGTTCTTGGGGGCGACGTCCGCCACGCCCGGCTGCCGGTAGAGCTCCTCGCCGTCGCGCGTCAGCCTGATCTCGGTGTCGTTGATGTCGAGGACGAGCATGTCAACGCACCTGCATGTGACGTATCAGGTAGTCGTCGCAATAGTGTTGCGTATCGAGGACGAGGCGTTCCTGGATAAGCTGCAACTGGTGCATCAGGAACATGACGACGATGCTGATGACGAGTGCGACGAAGGTCGAGTTGAAGGCAACGCCGAGGTTTGCCGTGACGCCGGATATATCGCCCTCGACGGCGCGGTACGCCTGACCCAGCGCGGCGCCGATGCCGCGGACGGTGCCGATGAACCCGATGGAAGGGATTGCCCAGGCGATGTAGCGCACCATGGCGAGTTCGCTGTCGAGGCGGTCGGACTCGGTGTCGCAGACGGCTCGTACCGCGTTGGAGACGTCCTGGACGTTGCTCGTGGAGGCGAATCGCTGCAATGCGGCAAGCAACGCTCGGGGCAGCAGGTTGTTCCGGGTCGCTTCGGGCAAGGCCTGAAGCGGACGCGAGTATTCGCGGGTGTCTTCGGGCAGGATGCTCATGCCCTCCGTCACCTCCACGAACGGGTTCTGGAGCATGCGGCGCTCCCGGAGGCAGTTCCGGGTCTTGAGCCCCATGATGGCCATCGCCCAGAACATCAGGATGAAGCAGCACTCCTGTTCGAAGTTGTGCAGAACGACGTACAGGGATCGTTCGGGAACGAAGTCCTCTTCGACCTGGGCTCGCTGCTCCTGTGCCTCGAGGATCGTATCGGCGTTGGGGCGGATTACCGTGACATAGACCAGGTGCACCAGGATGACGATGACGACAAGCGCAACCACCTGGTAGATGAAGTCGAAGGGCAGGGTTTTCTTCATTTCAGTGTCACGCCTTCAGATGTCGACCGGGAACGGTACGTCGATGTCCTCGGATATATCCTCGCTGGGCACGAAGATCTCCTCGGACCCGTCGGCGTCGGACTGGGCCGGCGCATCGCCGGGGGGGCCGTCTTCGCCGTTCTCCGACTCGGATTGGGCGGGGGCGTCCTTCGCGGTATCGCCGGACTCGGGCTCCTTGGTTGGCGTCTCGTCTTTCTCGGCAGCCATCGCGATCGGGGCGTCCAATGGGCCGTTCGACGCCCAGGGCAGGATGCACGCTAGACAACACAGCACAAGGGCGAGCACGTTCATCCGTGATCGTCGAGTCTCTATGTCCGTATTCACTCCGCGAACCTCGCGATCCTGAAGCCGACATCCGGGCGACCATCGATCCCGTAGTCCCGACCGGACAACCGGAGGTCGGAAACCGTTCCATGCATCCAGCTTGCGCCGCGAATCACATGGTAGTCGCCCTGGCGTGGTCCAAGCGGATCGACCACGGCACTGCCGCTGGGAATCTCGTAGAAATCGTGCACCCATTCCGCGACATTGCCGCCGAGATCGTAGACTCCCTTGTCGTTTGGCGGGAACGTCCCCACCGGTGCGCTGGTGATGTAGTTGTCGTTGTAGCCGAAGATGATCCGACCGACCGTATGCGCTGCCGACTGGTCGGCGTAGTTGCCGTGCCTGTCGGGCGGCGGAAGTTGATCCCCCCACGCGAATAGCAATAGGTTCGTCCCGCCGACATGCCGGGCGGCCCACGCCCACTCGGCCTCGGTGGGGAGCCGGTAGCCGAGAGCGGTCGAGTCAAAGCCGACGATCTTGCCGAACTCCTCCCGGTAGAACGGTTGGAGGTCGTCTTGTTCCGACAGCCAGTTGCAATAGAGCGCGGCCTCGTGCCAGGACACGCCGACGACCGGCTGGGTGTCGTGGTCGAGATCACGGTTCTCGAACTGTCCCGACGAATGGCCCTTGGCGAATACGCGGAACTGGCCGTTGGTGACCTCGTGTCGGGATAGGTAGAACAGCCGGGTGAGTTCGACGTCTCGGATCACCTCGTTGGCGCGACGACCGGGCTCTCGGCGGGAGGCGCCCATCCGGAGCTTGCTGGGGCTCAATAGGACGAGCTCATGGCCCTGTCCCGTGGTTCGCACGGCCTTGAGTCGTTCCAAGCGCGCTTCTTCCAACGTCAGTAGTTTCACGTTGAGTTGCTGGGTAAGTCCCGGTTGCGGCACGACGGTCTTGCGAAACCCCGCATGGCCCTCCTTCCTGATCTCCACGATGTGCGGCACGGCCGGGAGGGTGAAGACCCCGCTCGCGAGTCCCCGGTGCTCGTTGTCGATCCAGAGTTCGGCATCCTCTGGGCGGGTCTCTACGGATAGGTCGCCGGTTAGCGCGGTCAGCGACACGTTGATCGCCCGACGTTGGCCGGATGCCAGTTCGATGGTGAGATTTCGGGGTGCATAGCCGACCTTGAACACGCTGACGGCGAGTGGCTTGTCCGCGTCGAGGCCGACCGTGAGCGGGGTGATGCCGGCGTACACGCCGCCGACCGTCACCCCGGCACCCTTCGGAGACGACTCGATCGCTAGCGTGCCGTCGGCCTTGTCGAGAACGATTGGCGGCAGGGTGATGGGCTGTCGTGCTTCGACGAAGATGATGTCCTGCCACGGCTTGTAGCCGGGCAGGGCGACGACGACCCGGTGTTCGCCGGCCAGTACCGGGATCGGACCGGGAGTGGTGTCCTCGACCAGACGGTCGTCGATGTGCACCTGGGCGCCCGACGGCGTGGTGGGCAGGGTGACGTCCGCCCAATTGGGTAGCAGAGCGAGGGTTACGGTCTGGGCTTGGTCCCGGCCGGTTACCTCGAATTCCACGGTGCCGTCTTCGTAGCGTGGGTGGCTGACATGGATCGCTTGCGGGCCCGCCGGTACGCGGAGCGTGGCGGGTGCGGTGCCGCGGAGATCGCTACCCGACACGATCACCGTTGCACCGGGCGGATCGATCGCGAAGGTCACCCTGCCGGGCAACGGGGTCAGCGTGAACGGAATCGTCTGGTTGCGGTCGCGGCCGATGTCGATCCGTCGGTTGTAGTCGACGTATCCCTCGGCGCGGGCACGGACACGATAGTCCCCTTCGCGCATCAGGTGGATGTCGCCGAGCCGAAAGGCGAAGCCACCGTCCACTTCGACGACAGCCGAGGCGGGGGTTGCCTCGATACGGACGCTCTTGGCGGTGAAAATGAACCAGAGGAACCAGACCACGGCCACCAGGACGACGACCCCGCCAACTCGCCAGGGGTTAAGCCAGGCGCGTCGCTTGGCCGTGGCCGTTGGCGTTGGGCGAAAACGAACGGCGGCGATGCGGTCGCCGTCGGCGGCTGGTTGAATCGGGTCTGTCACGTTGATTCCGACGTCATCGAGCTAGATGGGTTCCGTACACCGGATTTCCACCGGTTCGGAATCGGCTTCCAGGATGACTTCGTCGCGCACGTCGCGATAGCCGTCGCGACTGCCGATGATGACGTAGCGCCCGGGCCGGAGCTTCAGTTCATGGCGCAGGAACGGGCCGAATGTGCCGATCTTCTGAATCATGATCTCCGTCTCGTTGTCGGAGTCGATGACCAGGGGGACGGGAGTGGACGCCCGTTCGACAACGGCATTGAGGTCGTCGAGCTGGGTCTCGAAGAGGGGGCCCCCGGCGGGATTCGCCTTTGCGTCTGCGAGCACTTTCTTGGCGCGGGCGAATTGGTCGTCGTCGGACAGAAGCCCCGGATCGTCGATGAAGGTCTGCATGGATTCGATCAGCGCGACACGAGCGGCGATTCGCGCCTTGCCGTCCCTCGCGAAGCGCAGGGAGGGATCCATGTCGAGAATGGCGTCGTAGGTCGCGAGTGCCGTGCTCCACTGGTCTTCGGATTCCTGTTGTTCGGCCGCCTCGCGCAGTCGGTCGATCTCAGCCAGCAGACGTGCTTGGTTCGCCTGCTGGCGACCCGCCAGACCGTCGGGGTCGCCGGGGTTGGCTTTAAGCACGCGGTCGAATGCGGCGATCGCCGTTTCTGGTTCGCCCCGCTCCAAGGCGGCGAAGCCCTCGGAGAGCGTCGCCCGCCGCCGTTGGGTGGCCCGGGCGTCGGCGACCTTGGCGGCTCTTTCAGAGAGCCCTACCGTGGCGGGATCGAGGGCACGCACTTGCGAAAGGTAGCGATCCGCCTCGGCATATTCGCCACGCAGAACGGCACGCTCGCTCTGTCGCAGCCGCTCGACGACTTCCGGCAATACCGAGGCCCGATCGCGTCCCGCGGTCGCATCGCGATCGTTGGGCCTGATGGCCAGAGCTGTCTCAAAGGCCTCGACGGCACCCGGGTGGTCGAGTCCGGCTAGCGCGGCTTGTCCGTTCGCCAGGGCGGACCGGAACTGCGCACGGCCCTTGTCGGCGAGGGCGGCCATATCCTCGACCGCACCCGCGTATTCGTCCAGGGACTCCTGGTAGCGACCCTCCATGAACAACTGGTCGCCGGTGCCGGCGCGGTCCTTGATCCTCCGGAGGTCATCGGCACCCCAGGCAGTCACGTTCAGCTGCTCTTTGAGTTGGCTTTCGAGCGCGAAGAACTCGGCGAGTTTCGCCTCGGCTTCGGCGCGCGCCCGCGCCAGGTCCGCCGCCTCGAACGGTGCGACGGAATCTGCCGGGGGCGCGGAGGGTCGGCCATTGACGACCGCCGCCGGGCGGGTCGGGGCGACCGGATCCACTACTTGGTCCGGCAGGAATACGAACACGAAGGTAGCCAATGCGCCGAGCACGAGCATCGCGATGCCGAAGCCGATTGCGCGACGTGCCGTGTTGCGCGTTGGCCCCAACGATCCGGGCAGGCGTCGCTGTCGTGAACCGCGATCCGACAACGGTGCCTTGGCGGGCTGGATATGAACTGGCTCGTCGGGTGCCGTCATCCTGGCAATGAACCGCAGTGGTTGAGCACGCGAGGCAGCGGGGAGCCGGCGCCTAGGGGGATTCGGGAAGTGCCGATGACCCCACTGCCGCTTGGAGACTCTCTTCGGCCGTGGCAACGGCTGCCGCGACCTGGGGATCCGGCGGCGGCAGCCCCAGTTCGCGGTAGTAGAGCGTTCGGAGGATCTGGCGGAGCTCCTTGAACTGGTTTTCGACGGTGCCCTGGAGGCTGAAGGTCCGGTTCTCGAGCTCGATCGTGTGGGGTGAAATCTCGGCCTCGGCGGAGAGGCCCAGTTCACGAAGCTCATTGGCGTGGGACCTGGCCTTGTCGAGGTCGCGAATCGCACTGATCGCCAGCGTGGCACCCCCGATGACCGACACGGCACCGGTGTACCGGGTCAGGGCGCGATCTCGGGTTTGGCCGACGAGGCCGGCGGTGATCCCCACGACCCCGGCGATCGCCTTGCGGCGTACCTTCTCGCGCTGATTGCGGTAGGCGATCGCTTCGTCGTAGGTTTCGCCTCGCCAACCGTGGTACGCCGGGTACATCTGGGCGTGGAAGTTGTCGAAGTACTCATCGAGAGTGTCGATGAAGATGTATTCGCGCTCGCGGACCTTTCGTACCCGCTCGAGCGAGGGGTCGTTGTCCGCCGGCAGTCGCCGAATCTCGAATACGCCGGGGCTCGTCTGGACGAGGTATTCGGCGAAAGCGTCGGGAGACATGTCGGCAGCGAATTTCATTTCAGCCATCGTCCGGATGCGGGCTACCTCCTCCGGCGAGAGAGTCTTCAAGTGCGCGAGCATGTCATCCGCCAACCGGCGGTAGACGGACTGGAACGGGTCGATGTCGCGAGGAACCGTATCGCCGTAGGCGTACTTGCTGGCGAGGGCTTGGTAGCTCGTGGCAAACCACCGCACGCCGCGGGCATCGTGAACGTCGATGTCCAGGATCATGCGTTCGCCGTCGGAATGCACGATGACTCCGGTCACCGTCACATCGACCGCGTAGGTCGGGTCGGGTATCACCCGAACTGCGCCCCAGTTGCCCGTGGACTGGAGCAGGTTCTTGGCGACGTAGGGCATGAAGTTGGCTTCGGCGCGACGCACTTCCGGGGGGATGTTCTGCGCAACTTGGTCGTCGAAGGCGACGGGAACGTTGGCGTCGAACACGGCTACCCCGACATCGAGCAGCATGTCTTCGGGCAGGTTGACAAGCTGCTCGGGTGGGGTCATGTCCACGACCCGTACGGTGTGGGTGGCGCACCCTACCACCAGCACCGCAACAGTGAACGCCGCGGCGAGGCGGCGCCGGACAGCGCAGTCGCGGATCAACCGGCTGCGGTCTTCGACGGCTCGACGGCCGGACGGTCCATACCGGGATTCGTTTCGCGACATCAGGAGCCTAGCGGTTCTCACAGCCCGGACTTGTAGCGCCGGTATTCTTCCCAAAGCTGCTCGCGCAATCCGGGGTCGGTTTCCGCCATGGCGGCCTCGCGAAGTTGACGCGCCACCACGTCATCGTCCCGGGCATCGGGCTGGTCTGGCGGAAGCGGTATCGGCGGTTGCGGGACGTCCGGTTCCGCAATGGGCGGCGCAGGAACGGCGTTGCCCTTCGCCTCATCGCCGGCCCCGCCAGGCCGGCTTGGGCTCGTGGCCGCGGCGGTGCCGACGCGCTCGTCGAGGATCTCGCCGTCCAATTCCCCGAGGGCACGCGCCAATGCATCGCGCTGGCCTTCGCCGTCGCCCTCTGAACCGTCGGCTTCGGCACCCTCGTCCTGGCCGGTGGCTCCCGCTTGGCCAGCGGACTCGTCGCCGTCCTCGTTGCTGACCTCCCAGCCGCTTTCGGGACCGCCGGCTTCACTGCCTTCGTTGCCTCCAGCCGGGGATCCCAGGCCACCTGGGTCGCCTTCCTGCTCGGGTCCGCCTTCCTGCTCGGGTCCGCCTTCCTGCTCGGGTCCGCCTTCCTGCTCGGGTCCGCCGCCCTGTTCGGGTCCGCCGATAGGTGGCGGCCTGACGCTGGGAAGGCCCCCGTCACCACCGCCGGATGGTTGCGACGCGGGGGGCGGGAACGGCGACGAGCTGTCGGTCGATGACGATGGCGAGGACGAGGAGGGCAGCGATGGCGTCGGTAACGACGGCGACGACGGGGACGGCAGCGACGGCAGCGATGGAGACGACGACGGGGACGGCAGGGTTGGGGGCGAAGGCATCGAGGACGGCGAGGGCAGCGATGGGCTAGGCGGTGTCGATTGCGGCGAGCGGCTGCTCGGGCTGCTCGGACTGCTGGGAAACGGATTCGGTATTCCCTGCGGCTGGGAGGACGGCAGCGGAACCTGGCAGCCCGCCAATGCCAGACCCGTGACAGCCGCGACCACGCCGATTGCCGATCGCCGGATCGGTGGCTTCAACTGCGTTGACGAAGGCAAACGGCGTCTCATCGCAATCTCCTAGGAGGACCTAGCCGCGGACCCCGGCCCGACGGACGCATGCAGCGCCCTCTCGGATGGATGGTTTGCGGCACCCGTCTGATTGTTGGAACCGTCGTCAGCAGGAAAGTCGTCGGTCGGGTAGTACCTGAACTCGTGACTCACCCGGACATCCTCGGTGGCGAGCGTGGTTTGACCGTCGAAGGCGGGGCGGTAGCGGGCACGGCGCACGGCGCGCCGCACCTTGACGTCCATCAGGTCCTGCGGGTCGGAATTGAGGGTCGCTATGCTGCTCACGGCACCGGATTCGTCGACCCGAAAAGACAGCTCCACCACACCGATCTGGGGGCGCCCGACTGCGGTCCCGTCACTGTCGGGATCGCCGGGCAAAGGAAGATAGAGCGGCTGCGGCGAGTCGAAGATCTCGGCAAGCTGATCGGGCATTGGCTGCAGCAGTTCCCAGACGTGCCGGTAGAGCGTAGTCGCGCGATCCTGCTTCCCGAATACGAGATACCAATCGCCGAGATCCAATACCGCGCGGGCGACGGCTTCGTTGGTAGCCTCTTCGCTTGCCATGATGACATTGACCACCTCGATAAGCGCACGTTCGCCCTTCGCGAAGTTGTTGATCGCGGGCATGGTGCCGTAGCGATAGTTGACCGGGTGACCCGAATTGGATTTCCTCTCCCTTTGGTAGGGCGGGAAACGTTCGCTTCGATAGGTTGCCGCCACGCCACGCAACGCCCTCAGCCGTTCCGGATCGTCGGCCGCGACGGTCCCGTCGGCCACGGACAAGGCGTGTTCGTAGAGTCCGCGTGCCGAGAAGATGTTGTAGTTGACGAGATACCAGTCCGCTAGGGCGAAGATTCCGGGTAGCAGCAACGGGCTCCCGCCGCCGTAGTTGCGCAACAGGATGTCATAAGCGTATTCGTGCCGGCGATTGGCCCGTGCGAGATTGCCGTTCGAGGCGAGAACGTTGGCTTCCCGGTAGACGATGTCGACCTGGCTCGGATGGTGCAGACCGCGGTTGACGCGGGTGACGTGGACGGCACGGTCATAGGCGCCGAGTGCCCCTTCGCGGTCGCCGACCCCGGCGAGCGCGTCCCCGAGTATGGCCAACGGTCGGGCCAGCTCGATGTTGTACCGGTTCGAACGGCGTTCGATCCTCTCGATCTCGAGTTCAACGATGTTGATGGCTTCCGGATACTCGCCGATCTCAACCAGGCCCTGGGCATTGTCCACCGGACTCTCGGATTGGTCGAGCAGGAGTTCGTCCGACCCGGTCGCAATCCCCGGTTCAACGGTCGTTGGCGGCGTCTGTGCCAGTGTGGAGTGCGCGACGACGGCACTGATGGCGAAGCCGACAATCGCGGTGGGCTGTTTGATCACGTCGCTGTCCTGGCTTACTTCGATGCACCGCTGCGGGCGAAGTTCCTTCGAATCGAGTGTCTGCGCGCGACGTAGCGCAGTCAAGGTGTTTTCGCTGGCCAAATACCGCCAATTCAGGTTCCATTCAGCTTCGTATCTGCTCTTGAACGGCGCCGATACGTCGTCTCGCGGAGGACCCGGCGGCTCGGCGACTCGTTAGCCGCCTCCAATCACCCGTCTTAATGCACCTGCCTCGTCCATTCGCTACCATCTCGCGCCTGAAAAATCCTAGGGAAACCAAATCGACATCGATGGACGCGGCGGACCACGCAATCGACGCGGTTGGGCTCGAGTGTCCGGAACCGCTCATGATCCTGCGCAACAAGGTGCGGGGCATGGCCGTCGGGGAGACCGTTTCCGTCGTCGCGACGGATCCTTCGACGGTCCGGGATTTCACGAATTTCTGCCGTTTCATGGGCCACGAAATGGCGGAGTCCTCCTGGGACGGCAATCGATACCGGTTCATCATCCGCAAACGTGGCTGAACGTTGCGAAGCGGTGGTGATCGGCGCCGGGGTGGTCGGACTTGCGGTTGGCCGGGAACTGGCGCGCGCGGGTCGCGAGGTGTTGGTCCTCGAACGACACGAACTCATCGGTTCCGAGATATCGAGCCGCAACTCCGAGGTGATCCACGCGGGCATCTACTATCCGACGGGATCGGTCAAGGCGCAGACGTGCGTACGTGGCAAAGCGCTCCTCTACAAGCACTGCGAGGCCTACAACGTTCCCCACCGGCGCCTCGGCAAGATCATCGTGGCGACGGCACTTGGGCAACTCGAAATGCTAAAGGCCTATCAGCGCCAGGCTCTCGTCAACGGAGTAGGGAAGCTTCCCTGGTTGACCCGCGCCGACATCGCGGCATTCGAGCCCGAGGTGGAGGCCGTCGCGGGCGTGTTTTCGGAGTCCACCGGTATCATCGACAGCCACGCCTTCATGTTGAGCCTGCTCGGGGACATCGAGGCGGCCGGCGGTGCGATCGCCTATCTGACGAAAGTGACCGATCTCGAGCGGGCCGCTGCTGGCGTCCGCGTTCGTTGCGGGGATTTCGACCTCGACGCGGACATCGTGATCAATGCCGCGGGACTTGCGGCCCCCGCCATGGCAGCCCGGCTTGGGGCGGGCCACGTCGGCTACTACGCCAAGGGCCACTACTACACGCTGTCCGGGAAGTCGCCGTTCCGGCGGCTGGTCTACCCGGTCGCAGAGGCGGGGGGACTCGGGGTGCATGTCACGCTGGACCTGGCCGGGCAGGCCAGGTTCGGACCCGATGTGGTCTGGCAGGATGACGAGGACTACGGATTCGACGGTGGCCAGTTCGGTGCATTCGTCGAGGCCATCCGCCGTTACTATCCGGGCCTCGATGAGTCGCGACTGAACCCGGGCTATACGGGTATTCGCCCGAAACTCGCGCCCCGGGGCGAGCCGGCGTCGGATTTCGTGATCGAAGGGCCGGCGGACCACGGCATACCCGGGTTTGTGAGTCTGCTCGGCATCGAGTCGCCCGGCTTGACCGCGTCGCTTGCGATCGCCGAACGGATCGCCGAAATGCTGACGGGCTAACGGGGCCAGGCCGCACAATGAGGCCGCGCCGCAGCAGCGTAGGGGAGGGGCTTGTCCCGTCCCGACCCAGACGCCAGGGTGACACCCGCCCGCGGGCGACCACAAGGGTC
>JAPPND010000145.1 GCA_028818795.1 Gammaproteobacteria bacterium
TGGCGGAGAGGGAGGGATTCGAACCCTCGATGGGCTTTTGACCCATACTCCCTTAGCAGGGGAGCGCCTTCAGCCGCTCGGCCACCTCTCCGTGGCCCGGCGAGTCCGTGTCGGGCCGTGCGAGTCGTTGACTGGCGCTCCGAGCAGGATTCGAACCTGCAATCCCCGGCTTCGTAGGCCGATGCCTTGTCCAGTTTGGCCATCGGAGCGACGTGGGTCGTATTCTAGCGGCTCCACAGCCTGCGAGAAACCTCTCCGACTGTCCGCGCGGCGTAGCACCCGACCCCGAAGCCGTTAAGTCGCTCGACTTTAAGCATCGAGTCCCGGTTCGTGCCAGCTTGACGCCGAGAAGAACGGCTCTTCGGTACCAGCCGTTGTCTGCACCGCCGTTGTCGTCGGCCTGTTCGGAGGGAGGCCCGCCCGGGCGTCGTCCCGTCGTCGTGGCGAGCCAACGCCAAGTGGAACCCCGGAAAGTGTATAGTGTCCTGCTTTCGTTGCTCCGGATCCCGTTTTGAGTCGCCCACCGGGTCGTACCCGTCCCTGTGCCGTAGCCGTTGCGGCCGTTTGCGCAGCCTTCCTGGGCCCGTTCAGCCCCATCAGCCCGACCGCCTTGGCGGACTTCGATCCCGAAACCGCTGACGAGGCGGCCTTGGAACCGCCGCAGCCGGTGGGCATCGCAGTCGAAATCGAGGCCGAGGAACCGAAGCTCGCGTCGTACGACCGCCATCCAGGCACCGGCCACGTCCTGCTCACGAGGCGTGGCGAGGATGTTCCCATGCACATCGACGGGCGCCTGGACGAAGATGCCTGGCAAGGCCTCGAAGCCCATGGCGACTTCCGCCTGATCGACCCCGACACCCTGGAGCCTGCGACTCTGCCGACCGAAGTGCTGATCTTCTACACCGAACGAGGTCTCTACGTCGGTGCGCGGATGACGCAAGATCCGGACACGCTGGTGGAGTACCTGAGCGGGCGCGACCAGGGGTTCCTCAACCGGGACTATTTCTCGTTCACCCTAGACACGTCCGGCGAGGGCCGCTACGGCTTCTGGTTCCAGCTCAACCTGGGCGATGCCAAGTCCGACGGCACGATCCTGCCGGAACGCCAGTACGACTTCAGTTGGGACGGCGCGTGGTGGGGCGCCACGGCGCGCACCGACACGGGCTGGAGCGCCGAGTTCTTCGTGCCGTGGTCGTTGGTGAACATGCCCAAGGGGAACGGCACCCGGACGATGGGCATCTTCGCCCAGCGCAAGGTCGCCCACCTGGATGAAAACCACGCCTGGCCGCCGCTGCCGTGGACCAAGCCGAAGTTCATGTCGGCGTTCCAGCAGCTTGCGCTGACGGAGGTGGACCCGCGACAGCAATACGGGATCATCCCCTATGTGTCGGCGGGCTATGATCGCTTCGGCGACGGAACCGCTCGGCGTAGCGGTGTCGACGTGTTCTGGCGCCCGTCCAGCAACTTCCAGTTGACCAGCACCTTGAATCCCGACTTCGGCAACGTCGAAGCGGACGACGTGATCATCAACCTCTCGAACTACGAGACGTTCTTCCCGGAGAAGCGGCCTTTTTTCCAGGAGGGACAGGAGATCTTCTCGACCACCGGTCGCATGTCCGGCGGCCTGTCCGTCCTGCATACGCGGCGAATCGGCGGTCCGGCGGTGCGCCCGGAGGTGCCGGAAGGGTTCGCCCTCGCGCGGACGTCCCTGGGTCGACCGGCCGACTTGCTCGGCGCCGTAAAGGCCACCGGGCAGCAGGGCTCGCTGCGCTACGGGTTCCTCGGGGTCATGGAGGACGAGGCGCGGTTCGAAGCGGTGCGAGGCCCCGAATCGGTGACCCTGCACGAAGCTGGCCGCGACTTCGGCGCCGTGCGGGTCCTGTACGAACATTCCAATGGCGGCTACCGGTCGCTGGGCTTCCTCTCCACGGCCGTGCAGCACGCCCGTCGCGAAGCCTACGTCAACGCCGTCGATGGCCGATTCACGAGTTCGGACGGTCGGCTGAGGGCTGCGGGGCAGGTCATCGCCTCCGATACTACGGGCGCCGATCAGGACGGCGTCGGCGGGATCTTCGATGTCGGCTACACGCCCAGGCAGGGGCTTTCGCACTACCTGTCGTTCGACGCGTTCGACGATGCCATACATATCAGCGACATGGGCTACCTGCGCCGCAACGACTACCGGCGCGCTTCGTACAGCCTGTGGATAACGGAGTCCGATCTCGAGCGGTTCCGCGAGTCCCGGGGCAACTTCCGCATCTATGGCGGCTGGAACACCGCCGGCGAGACGGTATCCGCCAAGGTGTCCTACGACCACCGGGTCACGCTGCACAACCTCACCCAGTTGCGCGTCGAGGTGGAGTACGAACCCGAGCGCTACGACGACCGGGGGAGTTTCGGCAACGGCACCTACCGCGTGGAGGACGTGCGGGGCATAGAAGCCCGCTACTACTCGGATTCCGCGCGTCGATTTTCCTATTCGGTTCGGCATAGCATCTCGGACCAGGATATCGGCCACGGCTACTACCGGCGCAGCGAGGCCAATGTGCGTTGGCGCCCCACCGACCGGATGACCATGGCACTGGCCGTCAACTACACCGACCGGGACGCGTGGCTGCTGCATCGCGCAAACGGCGTCTTCGCGACCTTCGAGGCGAAGGGCCTGACGCCGTTTGCCACGGTGAGCTATTTCCTCAACGCCCGTCAGCAGTTGCTAATGGCGTTTCAGTGGGTGGCCATCAATGCCGAGGCGCAGCGTTTCTACCGTTTGGCGCACACCCCGGATTACCTCGTGCCCATGGACAGGACACCCACCACGACGGACGGCTTCTCGCTCTCCCGGATGGGCCTCCAGCTTCGTTACCGCTGGGAGATCGCACCGCTGTCGGACCTGTTCGTCGTGTACCAGAATCGCGCTTCGCTGGCCGGGATGGACGACAGGAGCTTTGGCGATCTGTTCTCGGACACCGTCGATGAAACGATCGGCGAGAACCTCGCCATCAAGCTGCGCTATCGCTTCGGCAGTTGACGGGACGTGACGGTGTCGCTCAGCTTCGATCACATCCACCTCATCAGTGCCGATCCGAGCGCGGCGGCGGCGTGGTACGAGGACATTCTGGGCGGCGAGATCGTGGCGGACTACACGTTGCGAGGGGCGCCCCAGATCAACGTTCGCCTGGGCGGCATGACCGTCATCATCAGGGGGCGGCGCCCCGGCGAGGATCCGGTCTCCACCCGCGCCATGACCGACTTCGGCACGGCGGCTGAGCGTTTCTCAAGCCACAACGAGTGGGGTGCGGACCACTTCGGCTACACCTACCACGGCGACCTCAGGGCGTTCTGCGAGGCCATCCGCGCCAAGGGAGCGACTTTCGCGGTGGAACCCTGGGAGTTCTCACCCGGCGGCTTGCTCTGCTACGTGGCCGCACCGGACGAGATCAGCATCGAGATCGTCCAAGCGCGCGACTAAGCCGTGCCGTTCCCCTGTTGGCGCGCCTGACGACGACTTGCACGCCACGTTGGTGCGTTGGAATCGAAGGGTGATGACCCTACCGGCCCGGTAGTCTGGCGATCCGGTTTCGGTAGTCGCGGTCAGCTGGCGCAGGCAACCGTTGCCCGGTACGGGCGAGGACAAGCCTCGCCCTTGCCGCGCTCACGAAGCGTCGCCTGTTACCCGCTCGCCGGACTGTGAAGATGGCGCGGCTTCAGGATGGCTTGGGCGGTCTGCCCGGCATTTGCGCATGTCGTGCTCCGGAGCATCCGTGGGACAATGCCCGGGGCCATTGCGTGCCTCTTGTCCGTGGCGGTACGCTCAGTGTGGGAGGAGGCGGCCGATGTCGAATGAACCCATCACCACCGAGGACGAGACGCGTCTTCTCGACGCTGTCGACCGCTGGCTCGTGCGCGATGTTCGGGACCAGGTGATGGCCCTCGAACGAGCCGACGAGTATCCCCGCGAGATGGTCGCACAGATGCGGGAGCTCGGGCTGTTCGGGGCGACGATCCCGGTGCAGTACGGGGGTCTCGGGTTGCCGGCCGGAACCTACGCGAAGATCGTCACCCGGATTTCCGAGGTGTGGATGTCCTTGACGGGCATCTTCAACTCGCACCTCATCATGTCGAAGGCGGTGGAGCGGTTCGGTACCGACGCGCAGAAGGAACGCTTCCTGCCGCGCTTCGCAAGCGGCGAGACGCGGGGCGGGCTGGCGCTCACCGAGCCGAACTGCGGCACCGATCTCCAGGCGATACGCACCACCGCCGTCCGCCAGGGCGACGACTTCACGATCAACGGCACCAAGACGTGGATCTCCAACGGC
>JAPPND010000032.1 GCA_028818795.1 Gammaproteobacteria bacterium
TGCTGTCCGCCACGTTCGTGCGCAACGTGAACGCGGCAGGACGCTACGGCGACGGTCGCGGCGGTCTCGGGCTCGGCCTGCTGGTCAGGCCCGCGCTGCGCGGCGGCCTCAACAAGTCATGGACGCAGAACGTGCGCATCGATGGCCGGCCCACCAGCCTAGGCCTCGGCCGGTATCCAGTCGTCACCCTGGCCATGGCCCGTGAGCGCGCACTCGAGAACGCCCGGACCATCGCTCGCGGGCGCGACCCGCGGCGCATCGCGAAATCCGTGCCGACCTTCGCGCAGGCGGTGGACACCGTCATCGCGATCCACGCTCCCAACTGGAAGGACCGCGCCGGCTCCGAACGCCAGTGGCGCGCGAGCCTCGCCACCTACGCCCTGCCCCACATCGGCGGCAAGACGGTCGATGCCGTGACCAGCGCCGACGTCATGGCCGTGCTGCTGCCCATCTGGTCCACCAGGCGCGTCACCGCCACCCGGGTGCGGCAGCGCATCGGCGCGGTCATGAAGTGGGCCGTCGCTCAGGGACTGCGCCTCGACAACCCCGCCGGCGACGCCATCGCCGCCGCGTTGCCCAAGTCCGCCCCCGTGCAGCGCCACCAGCGCGCCCTGCCGCACATGGAGGTCGGCGCCGCGCTCGCGCGGGTGCGGAGCTGCGATGCCTACCGCGCCATCCGGCTGGCGTTCGAGTTCCTGGTACTGACCGCCGCCCGCTCGGGCGAGGTGCGCAACGCCCGGTGGGAGGAGATCGACCGCGACGGCGCGGTGTGGACGATTCCCGCCGCGCGCATGAAGAACGGCCGCGAGCACCGGGTGCCGCTGTCGGACCGCGCCCTCGAGGTGCTCGACGAGGCGCGCGAACTGGCCGCCGCCGGCGACTGGGTGTTTCCGTCGCCGACCGGCCGCGCACTGCACCAGAAACACCTGTCGGAGCTCCTGCGCGCGCTGCGCGTGGACGCGGTGCCGCACGGCTTCCGCTCGAGCTTCCGCGACTGGGCGGCGGAGTGCACCGACGCGCCGCGCGAGGTCTGCGAGCTCGCCCTGGCGCACGTCAACGGCGATCGGGTGGAAGCGGCCTACCGGCGCAGCGACCTGTTCGAGCGGCGCCGCGTGCTGATGGCGGACTGGGCCGGCTACCTCGGCTGACCGGCGGCGGACCGCAACCTCGACCGCCTGCCGCCGCGATATCGGATTTGCCGCCGGATTCGGCCTCGACTAGAAGTGCGCTTGCAGGGCGTCGACCGGCGCGTCGCGAGCCTGGTGCGCCGCGGATGCTCACGTCGTTCCGGCATGATCCCCTTCCGGGCGTCTTCCCGACTCAGCCGTCCCAGGCCTCTCCGCCGACCGGTCCGACGTGCGCGCTCCGTCGTCGCAGGCGAGCCTTCACGGACCACCCCCGGCGCGTGTGAAGCGTACGAGCCCTTCGCGCGCGTGCACGGACTCCAACCGCCAGCCCGCCGCCAAACAGGCGCGCGCCGCCGCGCTGGCGCCCCAGCCGGCCGCATCCGCCCACCACTCGTCGGACTCCCCCGCGATGCGGAACTCCCCGCCGGTGAGGTCCTGAACACGCTCCACAGGCAACGTGCACGAGACACCCGTCACCCTGGCGAGGTATGCCGCGAGGGGCTGGCAACCGTCCAACCGTCCGACTCCACCATCCTGCAAGCTCCGGCGAACGACCAGCCGCCCCTCCGTCATCCAATCAGCGCAACGCCTGACCAGTGCCGACGTCGTCCGCGAGAACGCAACGGGTCCGATGGCATTGCCGCCCAGTCACCGCGATTCCGCTCGGCGTTGACCGATCGACAAGCATCGGTCAAATGAGAATTTAATCACAACACGTCCCCGCCCGCTTCTCCCCCACCGGGCCGACCGCTTGCCGCGGCCCCCTTGCCCGATCGCGCCGCTCCGCCTCCCGATCCCCGACCCGGCCGCCGCCGCGACCACTCCGCCGGTTGCGCGAGACAATCGCTCATCCACACGATCTCCACAGGATTCCCGCCCCGAATCGCGCCCCACAGTGCTCTCGTTTCCCAAATCGCGGGGCAAACATCGAACGAGGCCGCTCTGCGCGTCGCCAGGGACGCGATTCCGCGCCCCGGTGTTTCCCCATGGCAAAGCTGCCGTCGGGCAGGTCGCTCACGGCATGGGCCTCGGCGTCGAGCATGGCGAAGGAGACGCCCGGCCTGAGGCATTGCTCGGCACCGGGCAGGGAGCGCAGCTTGTCGTAGGGCGTCCGGACGTCCCGGGCCCGGTAGACGCGCTTGACGCGGCCGTTGGCGCCCTCGCGCTCGGTGGCGAACAGGCAGGGCCGGTGGTAGTTGAGGTACGGCGACAGGTGCTCGCGGGCGAACGCGTCGACGAGCGGCGCGAAGCGCTGCGGGATGTGGTCGTGGCCGAGGAAGCGGCGCACGACGTTGGCGTTTCTGCCCTCGACCAGGGCGTTGTCGGTGGAGCGCCGCGGCCGCGACTTAGTGAAGTCGCGGACGTGCAGCTTGCCGAGCAACGCGGCGACGGTGTGGTTGACGTACTCGGAGCCGTTGTCGGCGTGGAAGCCGACCACGACGAACGGGAACAGCCCGAGCAGGCCGTCGAGCACCGGCACGAGGAGGCGCTCGGAGATCGCCGGCTCGTTCGCCTCCACGAAGGCGGCAACCTGCCCGATGGTCCGAATCCGTTCGGTCTGAAGTGTCACGATCATCTCCCGATGATCCCCGACTCGCCGACTTCAGGCTCACTTTGCGTTGGAATCGTACTTCACGTTCAGGCTCATGTCGCATTGGACAGACAAGGCTGGTAGTTGCGTGAACGCGCCCAGGAGTGTAAGTTCGATCAGGCTGATTGTGTGCATAAGCACGTTGGCTCCGATGCCGGAGTGCCTTTCGAATACAATGGCCACTCCGGCAAATAGACGGGTCTTCGCTCATGCACGGTAACGCAACTGCACGGCGCTCGGTCGACGAGCCGCTCGACGAGTGATGACGGTGTCGATGACAAGGGGACCCAATGAAACACCTACTCAAATACCTCGCAACGCCCTTAGTGTTCACGCTGGCCTTTTTGCTTGGCGGAATGCCCGACGCCCCGATCGCCAGTGTCTTGCCCACCGTCGGTGGCTGTGCGTTCGCGACCGGCCCGGCTATGTAGGGTCCGCAGGCGGGACAAGCGAACCGGGCGTACTGGACCAATTCACCGACTGTATAGCAACAGGTGCCGCAAACGCGACAGTAGGGGAACTCATAGCGTGCGGCGTGACCACTGCGCTGATCGGAACGGCCTTGACCGCAGCCGCAGTTGCATCGGGAGGACTCACTGTCGCCATACTAGGAACCATAGTGGCGGCGATAACTTCCGTGGGCTTTGCTCTTGCATGTACGTGCATGATGGGCATTGATCACTATTTGGAGGATGTGTTGCCTCCTCCACCGCCTCCATCGGATGATTAGCCAAAGGAAGTGTCAGAAATGAAGATCAAAAGTGTCTCGTCAATTCCCGTCTTCTTCTTGGTGACGGTGGCCGTGGTAGTGTTTTGTGCTCCCTTTGCGCTGTTCGGCGGAGTCAATCCGGTCGTCTTGACGTGGTTTGGAATTATCGCCATTGCTTCCTGCTTTTTGGGTGCCCACTTAGGTGAACGCTGGACACGAGGGTCCACGTCCGAAAACCAAGAATAAGCTGGTCTTGCCGTCAATCCGCCTTCGGAGGGCAACCGTAGCTCTGCTCGGCACTCTCGGCGGTATAGGTGTCATGATCGGCGCGACAGTCGTGACCCAATCGTGTTCGGTTTGGTGTGGGGGGTGAGCTGCATTGTGTTGTCCTGCTCGATCGCCACCTTCATGAACATGAACGTTCATGTTTTTTTGGCCATAGTGGCACTCGTGATTGGCGCTTGTATTGGCTGGCGTCTCGGACGAAGGATGTATCAACGGGGCCTCGAATGGCTAGTCGGCGGGGTCGGATAAACAGAAGACAGCTATTGGGGCACCAGAGCACACCGATCTGATCCCGAACAGGGTCAATCTCACTTCGGCACACTTGGGGAATCTTCAATCGGCATTGACCCCCTTTACAACTGCCGCAGGTCCCAGTTCAGGTTCGCGCACCGCGGGCCGATCCCGTAGCTGGCGTTGTCCCTGCGCACGTCACTGGCTTGCCGACCTTCCTGACGAGCCAGCACACGACGCCCGCAGGGCCCGGTAGCCCTGTAGCCGAGGCCGTGTGGCCGTGTAGCGTCTCGGACGCCTGCGCGGCACGCGGCGTCGCGCGTCGGTCGCATGCAGGAGCGTCTCGCCATCGTCGTCGCGCGCATCGGTGTCTGCGCCCGCCTCCAGAACATCCAGAACCGCATGGAAGGCAGCCGGATTGCCGGCGTTCTCCGCGGCATCGAGCAGCGCCGTACGGCCGCCCTCGTCGCGCGCCTCGAGCAGCAGGGCTGCCACGGCTCCGCCGGCGTTGCGCAGGCCATGCATCGGCGCGGAGCCCGAGCCGTCCAATGCGGCTACGCCCGCGCCAGCGGCCAGCAACGCCGCAACGGCGGCGGGAGCCGCGCCGCTGCGGACCGCGATGTGCGGCGGCGTCTCGCCGCCCCCGTCGTGCGGCGTGGGCTTCGTCGGCGCATCGGGTTCGGCGCCTGCGGCGATCAATGCCTCGACGGTCCGCGCATCCTTGGCCTCGTACGCTGCCGAGTGGAGGGGCGTCCGGGCGCTGCGGCCATACACGTTGGGGTCGGCTCCGGCGTCGAGCAACACCTCGACGACCCGTTCGTCGGGCCGCCGCGGCGCGAACGCCTGCGTCAGCGCCGTCGCACCGTGACCGTCCTGGGCATCAATGTCGACGCCGGTGCCGACAGAATGCGCAGAACGCGCGAGTCAGCGCCGGCGCTCGCCGCCGCGTGCAGGGCCGACCCTCCGCCGTAGTTCACGGCCAGCGGATCCGCGCCGGCACCGAGGCAGGCCCGGACATCTGCCACCGCCGCCTCCCGGAAGAACTCCTCCGTCGGACACAGCTCGCAACGGCTCTCCTGCGGACCGCTGAGCGCGCACGCGGACGGGGCCCCTAAGACGACTCCAGCGGCAACGTTCCGCACTGTTCCTCCGTTAGTCGACCCTGACCGGACGCCGTCGTCGTGTTACTCACGTTGCCCGCCTCGGTGTTGGCCTCCGCGCTTGGCGTCGAGGCTCGACGCGAGATTGCCCGGAATCAATGCACGGTTGCCCGTTCGCATGCCGCCACTTGGACTTCTCGCGGGGTGCCGCCGAGTCGTGCTTCGAGGGCCTTCCCCCGTTCGGACGTAGTGGGCCTCATTGATCGTCTCGATGGAGACGTGCGGCTCCTCCCCGGCGGCCCGGGCAGCTCTCAGAGCCGCCACAGCGTTGTAGTGGGACTGTTCGGCCAGCGACTTGAGAAACGCCTGTGTTCGTCGATCACGGGTCGCCTCGGATGGCTCACGAGGGAAGCGAACTATACATGCCGACCCACGCCTGATCGCCCCTCGGCATGGTGAACGAGCGCATGTGCTTGCAGGGTTGAAGTAGCGCCTTGATCGACCATCCCGACTGCCTAGACGCCTTAGGGCCGTCCGACAAGCGACAGCCCCACAAGGCACCCGACATCGAACGCGCCGAGTTACGCAATACGTTGCTCGACATGAACAAGGGTGACAGCTTGGTCTAGGAATCGAACTCGAGGCCGACCGGAGAACGAGATGCAGACTGCACCCATACCAGCGAAACCGGTAGGATACGGAGATGACCCTGAATGCGGATGATAGGTTCTGGATGCAGCAGTTGACGTCCGAATCCGAGGGCGTCATGTCCCTATGGCGGACCTACATCATCATAGTTGCCGTCATAGTCGGGTTTCTGGCCAGCGCGAAGCCGAGTCTCGATCAGCGCTTCTTCATAGCGGCGCTGTTCCTCATCGTCGCCGTCTACAACCTCGTGCCAATGTACTTGGCGCAGGTTCGGGTCGAAAAGATATCCTGTATGTTGACCAAATCCGGCAACGTCGACTCCGCATTGGCACGGCGCAGCAAACCGGAGCAGTTGGTAGGACTGCACATCCTCGTGGACGCCGCCGTCGTCGTGTTTGTCCTCTGGCCTTAAAGCTGCCCTAAGCCCTCCCTCAACCGCGCAGATCAGCCGCGGGGTTCCGAATCGGTCTGGACGCTCGCCCGGGGAAACCAATCAGGTCATCGACCGGAACGGACAGGTGAAGAAAAGAGCGGCACTGCCAAACGCCGCTGGTCGACGACGGCACGGTTCCCGTCCGCGACGTCCGCTCGGTGTTCCTCCCCGCCGGGCCGAAGATGGCCGGGAGCACCCTTCCAGCCATCGTCAGCCTTCCACGACGCCGACGGCGCCGTGTCACCCGGCAGGACCGCGGCGCCAGCGGAGGAGCGCGCAGGGCGGTTGACACGGCAACGGCGGTGGCGTTGCCGGCGCGACCCCGCCCGTATCCGGGCATCGGCGGGAAGCGGCTACTGCCCCGTTCGATTCGATCACGCATCCGTCCGGCTGCGGGAGCCGCGCGAACCTGCGAGAATCCCCGGCGTGACCGACCGACACCAAGCCGACCGGAGCGGCATCGCGGGATTCTTCCGTTTCCGCAGCCGCCGCGAACAGACCCGCGCCGACCTGCTCCTTCCGCCGCCCGGCGCCGCCGGCGTCTACGTGGACATCGAGAACCTGAGGAACGCCGACCACGCGCGCACCGTCATCGGGACCGTCGTCCAGGACTGGCCCGAAGACCTGCCGCCGGTACGGCGCCTCTGCCTGTACGCCCCCGCCGACAAGACCGGCCTGTGGCGCGCCTGGGGCCCGGGCCGTTTCCCCGAACTCGACGTTCGAGTCCGCGGGATCCAGCGTTTCGCCCGCGAGTCGAAGAACTCCGCCGACATGGCCATCGTCGCGGACGCCATCGCCGACTTCGCCAACGGCACCGTCCGCCACGTCGCCGTCGTCAGCAACGACAGCGACTTCGGCGCCCTGTTCGTCAAACTCCAGGAGCTGGCCTCTTCGCCGGGCGGAACGGATGCGCCGCCGTTCCTCTGGATCAACCTCGCCGGGGGCAGCGGACTGTCCAGGGAGATCGTGGACTTCGTGCCCGAGCGGTTGCGCTGGGTGGTCGCCCCGCCTGCGCGCCAGCGCCCCGCCAAGGCATCGAGCCGCGCCGAGAACGACTCCGGCGGCCTTCCCGCAATCCCGACCATCGTCGAGTGGCTGCTCGAGGAGATTCCGCCCGGCAAGTTCAGGGCCGGCGACGTCCTCGAGATCATCAGGCGACACTGCCCGCACCACCCGGCCGCCCAGACCGGCGGCGCCTGCGGGCGGTTCCTCTCCCGGCAGCTGATGCCGCTGCTTTGCGGCAGGGGAGTGTCCGTTGTCCGCCAGCGGCCGAGAACCTACGAGAGAACGAATTGACGCCCACCGTCGCCGGAGGGCAGGTCGCGGGAGTTCCGGTTCGGGCGCGGCAGCTCGGTATCGGCCGCGCCCCGCGGCCGCGGTCGCGGCCGGGAGCGAAGCGTGGTTCGTTGAGTTCTAATGGGCGACCCGGCACCCCCCAGGGTGTCCGGACCCCGCACCTTGGTGCGGCAATGCCCGTCGACGCGTATTCCCTTGCCGTCTCCTGCGGCGGCCGCGGCGTGTCCTGCGACATCTGGCCCGCCAGCCTATTCGGCACGCGCCGCGCCGCGCGCTGCCTGGTTCAGGCACGACGGGGATCTCCCCGTCCCGCGCGATGCGTCGCACCACGACCGTATCGCCGCCACGCCGGTTCCCCGGCGTTGCGCGTTTCCGCGCCATGCGGCTTCCTGGCCGTTGGTGGTGCCGCCCCCATCCGCGCGCTACCGCGGATATGGCGGACCGTGCCCTGCGATGCGTCGACCGCCTGCGCCGCTGCGTCGCGGCTTGGCACTGGGTCGTCACCTCGGTTGACGCCGTCACGCCGGGCTCTTCCGTCCCGGCCACGTCGCACATGGCGACCGATTGACGCGGGGCACTCTAGCACCGCGTCACCACGCCGGCACCAACTTTCTTCTTACCGGAACGCTTGCCGCCGCTGGCCCGGAGGCCGATTCAGCGCCCCGTCACTACCGGATTCCCCACGGTCCGCGCAGGTGGGCATCCGGGCCGCGACGTTCTGGGAACATCCGGGTAGTGACGGGGCGCGGCCTGACCCGATCACGCGATCACGCGAACAGGCCGCACGTAGAGCGCACGCGGATTGTCTACGGCCTCCCTCCCGCCAGGCCAACCAACGCCGTCCTGTTCGGCGAGCGGTACTCGTCGGGCACTGCGTCGCGCAGCAGGTCGACGTCTTAGCGTGCGCGCTCCATTAGGTCGAGGACACCCTACTTCCGCGGCAACCTGCTCGACAAGAAAAGGGAACTCGTGCATCAGTGGCGGAGTACATCCAGAGACCTGATAACCGCCGAACGGGACGCCAACATGTGACCAACGACGCAGCCACGAGGCGCACCTCGCAACCACCAGCGTGCGCTGCCGCATTCCGAGGTCGGCGCGGCGCTTCGACGTGTACGAGACTCCGGCGCCTACCGCGGCACGGTCCTCTCTTTCGAGTTCCTGGTGCTTACCGCCTGCCGCTCGGACGAGGTCCGCAACGCACTGTGGAACGAGATCGACCTCGATACCGCGGTCTGGACGATCCCCGCCGAGCGGATGAAGACGCGACGCATGCACCGTGTCCCCCCTGTCGTCGCGCTCGCTTGCCGTGCTCGACCAAGCGCAACGGAGGCTGGGGCACGGTGGCGACATCGTGTTCCCGTCGTCCACTGGCCTGCTGCCGAGACACCACGCCATGGGGCCGCTGCTCCGGGACCTGAATCGGCGCGGTGCCGCACGGGTTCCGATCCAGCTTCCGCGACTGTGCCGCCGAGTGCACGGAGGCCCCGCGCGACGTCTGCGAACTCGCCCTGGCACACGTCAACAGCGACCGCGTAGAGGCCGCCTACCGGCGCACCGACCTGTTTGACCGCCGCCGGGAACTCATGCAGCAGTGGGACCACTACATCACGTCGCAGGACTGACCGGGAGAGCCGGTGCGGCCGACGCGCGGCTCAGACGGCCAGCGACTCATCGGACCCCTCGGAACCGCCCCGACCGTCGGCGCATGGCGCGCCCAATATTGCGTCCCTCCACCCGACCCTGATCGTCTCCCGCCGCAAGGGGTGGCTCAAGATCCGCCAAGCCGCCCGGTACGCCGGGACGCGCACCCGAGCCGTCGCAGGCGGCACCACGCTGGTTAAACGGGAGCGGGCGGGGCTCCTCTACCCGCCGCTGAGCCTTAGAGGCGCGACATTCCGCGCCAGCCTCCTGGCCCGCCCGCTCCCTGCCATCCCGGCGAACGACCTACCAATCACCGCAGCCAGCCGCCAGTGTGGATCGCCGGCATCGGGCCGGTTCGGTTCATGCGCAACGGCCCCGGTAGGTCCAACCTTCCGTTCACGATGCTCGACCCAAGATCCCCCGACGAGCTCGCGGCCAACCAGCGACGGAATCCCGTCAACTCGTCACCAAGGTCCGACCGTCCAATCCGATCCACGGGCTGGGTGACTTCCTTACACCTACCTGTAGCCACCGCACATGAAGAACCGTTCGAAAGCGGCGATCACTTCCCCAACGACGCGTCGAGTCTCGCCTCCAGGCGATCAAGGTGCTCACGGAGGTCCGCGAGCGCCTTTCGCATGTCATCCCTGCCGCCACGTACCGGCGAGCCGTCCTTCCTCTGCCCCGTCAGCCATTCGGCGAGCTCCGCGACCTCAAGGTCGAGCACCTCGCGATACGCCTGCAACCCCCGCACCCAATTGCGCAGGTCCGTAATCTCGCCTTTCAGTTCGGCGAGGGCAGGGGCTCCCGCGTTCACTCTATTGTCAACCATTCGTGTCCGTTTCCGTTGACGTTCGGCCCACTCGCCGGGCAGCGCCCGTCTACCTCCGACGCCGTCGTTGGGCGGCCAATCCCAATAGTGGATTATCATCGCCTCAACTTGGCGCATCCACTCTTCCGTGGGCACATGCCGTCCATCGGGCCATACAGGAAACACGGTCGGCCTGCGTCCCTTCGATTGGGTCACCAAGGGTTCTCCAAACCCTACTGGCCCGGGCACTCCACATCCGCTGTCCTCGAGCCTTGCGCCACAGGTTGGTGGGAGTCCGCGTAGTTGTACGGCCACACCATCGATAGCCAGATCACCACTTCGTTCGTGTAGGTGCCATCCTCGCAATACCCAGCGTCAATCTGCGTGCCCTCAACGGATCCCCCCAGAAGCTCGACGTGCTATTGGGGGGCCAATGCGGATCCGATTCCTGCCGTACGAAGTCGCCGCTGGCAATCGTCGCTCCAGCATCATCTGTCAGCGCGATGGTCAACGTCCACCTGAAGAACGGGTCTTCAGGAGGGGGATGCAGCAGGTTTGTGTGGGTGTAGTCACATGACGACTCCGTCTTGGCCTTGACGTTACCCGTGGAACTCCCAACATGAGGATTGTCGGCCCTGATCTCGCAGCTGACGTAGCCCAACGTCGTTGTACCGGTTCCCGGGGGCGCTGGAACACTCTTGGTTGCGCCGTCCGGCGGGGAAAGTTGAAGCTTGATCGGAACACTGCGCGAGCGCGTCGGCCTTGCGTTTGCGAGCACCTCCAGAACAACCGCCTCGATGGCGGCACGTTCGGCGCCGCTGAGAACCACGGCCTCCTCCTCGTTCTGTTGCGCCGCACTCGCCATTCCATAAGCCACGCAGCACAGTGCGAAGGCAGTTCCAACTCGCTGTTGCATCATCGGTCGCTTGTCCACAGTTAGTTTGTTTTCCCGCATCCTCGATCGCGGGGCCGGGCTGCCGCCGACTTCGCCGAGCATGAGCCGCCGCCGGTTGACGTGCGGCTTGTCGGGCAGTTGCGGAAGCCGCAACATTATCCGCCAAAAGGCAGCACGTTGAACATGCACTCCATGAACTCCATGCACTCCGGCCCCGGTCGCGCAAGCGACGGAGAGTGGCGCTGGTGGCCCAGGGCGGCTGCCACATATGCGCGTACCGCAAGCGGGCGGAGGGGGACTTCCTCTGCGCGCGGTGCCGCGAGGACCACGACGAGCGCGCGCGTAAGTGCCGGGTCGCCATCGACGCGGCGGCCATCGACGAGTTCGCCGCCAGGCCGGAAACGGCGCACCGGACCAGCGACCTGGGCAGGGGCGTGTCGCCCGTCGAACGCTAGGCCGAAGCCGAGCGCCGCGGCTCCGGTCGCCGCGCCTCGGAACCGCGACGGCGACGGGCACGGTTCAGCCTGCGCTGCGGTTGCCGCACGGCGCGGCGCGGCGATCCGCCAGCGTGACCCCGCACAGGTCGTCCATCAGGTGCATGGCCAGCGCACGGTCCACCGCCAGCCGTCGCCGTCGTGCCGCTCGTTGAAACGCTCCAGCGCCGCCGGCTCGACCTTCCCGTCGCCGTACAGCACCAGCGCGTGCGGCACGCCGTACTCGTCCGCGCCGGTGCCCGACGCCCACCGTTCCCGCAACTCCTCATCGCCGGCCTCGTCGCCGAGTTCCAACTCGACGACGAACGCGCGAGAGTCGCCGCCCATGGCCAGATCGTCAATGATCCTCATGTCTTCACCGGGGTCGTGAACCACCACTCCGCAGGGAGCGCCGCCGGCACCGCGCCGGTGCCGGGCCATGCTTGAACCGCTCAGATGTGTAGTACCCCGCCTATTCGCCGGGGCGGAGAGAGCGACTACCCGCCGGGCCGCGTGGTGGCCGCGTGCCAGCGGGACGGCCTGGACGTCAACGGCTGGCTCGTGGCCGAGGGCTGGGCGGTGGCATACCGCACCTATTCGCACGCCTATGTCGAACAGGAGTCGGATGCACGCTCCGCCGGGTTTGGGCATCTGGGGCGGCGAGTTCGTCATGCCGCGGGACTGGCGCCGCGGCAGGCGCATGATGGGCACGCGCTCCGAGCCGCAGCCAGAGCCCGGGGCTGTGGCGCGCGAGCGGGGCGCCTGCGACATCAAGGGCAACATCAGCCACTCCACTGGTCGTCGCCTCTACCACGTGCCCGGCGACCGGGACTACGCCAACACGCGCATCAGCCCGGCGCGCGGCGAACGGTGGTTCTGCTCCGAGGCCGAGGCGGCACCGCGGGCTGGCGGCGAGCCGGCCCTTGAACCCACGCGCCGGCAGGCCCCGGTAGCCGAGTCCGCGCAGCGTCTCCGCCGCCTGAGCCAGGACGTGGCGCCGGGCGCGCCGCGAGGCGTGCGAGCCCCGCCGGTCGTCCTCCAGCAGCCGCAGCCGGTCGAAGTGCAGTTCTCGCATCGTTCCGGATCTCCCCGGGAGGCTCCGTGGTGTCCGTCCCGACGCTAGAGAGCGGACCGCCGGGCGTCAACGACCACGTTCTCACGACAACCGTAAACGCACCTGCGCCAGCCATCGCCGGAGCGCAGGTTGATCGCGGGA
The DNA here is from genome assembly GCA_028818795.1 of Gammaproteobacteria bacterium. Classification (GTDB taxonomy): domain Bacteria; phylum Pseudomonadota; class Gammaproteobacteria; order Pseudomonadales; family Azotimanducaceae; genus VXYL01. Next base: position 12,460 of record JAPPND010000032.1, read on the forward strand.
ATTCCCGAATCGGCGGCCTGTTACCCCCGGCCCGGAATTCGATTCGCGGGAGCCCCGCCGCCCGGCAACCGCGCCGACGCTCGCTTCGCGCGCAAGGAAGCGGGCGGCGGCCCACCCCGAAGAGAGGAGCCGCTACCCTGTCAGAGTATCCAGAGCCAGAACACGATGACGGTGGGCACGATCCCGAGGAGCGACAGGCCGACGCCGTACTTCAACAGCACCCACCTAGTTGCGCTCCACGCGGATGTTCTCGGTCACGTTCACGTATCGCTCGAACATCACGCGACTCCTGATCAGGCCGATCGACTCCAGTGCGACCGGAACCGCAGCCGTCGCGGCGACGGCGGTCGGAACGAGCTTCACCTTGTCGAGGTTGTTGCTCAGGACCATCCGTCTCCGTCTTCAGCTTCGCGGTCTCCGCCTCGAGCCGACCAAGCTCCAGTTTTTTCGCGTTTCTCTTCCATGTCCACTGGCATTCCTCCATGCGGATTCCCCCCGGCGGTGCCTCACCTGCGTTCACTACGTGCCTCGCCGCGGCCCCCATCCCCAGAGAGGACGCATTTCATCGCATGCTCACACCAGTAACGGACCTAGTACTCCAGTATTGACAAGCGCGGCCACATCCTTTCAAATCAAATGGTTGGAAGCAGTGCCCCTCGGACAAGCCCGCCCCCTACGAATCGGCGCGGGGAGACCGGCGAATTCCGGATCCTAGCCCTTGACGCAGACGACCTGCTTTAGGGTGTGCACGACATCGACCAGCGAGGTTTGCGCCGCCATCACGGCGTCGATGTCCTTGTAGGCGCCCGGTGTCTCGTCGATCACGCTCTCGTCCTTGCGGCATTCGACCCCCGCCGTCGCGTCACGGTGGTTCGCGAGGGTGAACGACCGTCGCGCGTCGCCCCGGGACATGACCCGACCCGCGCCGTGGGAACAGGAGTCGAACGAATCCTTGTTGCCCTTACCCGCGACGATGTACGAGCGTGCCCCCATGGAGCCGGGAATGATCCCGAGGTCTCCCTTCCGGGCCCGTACCGCACCCTTGCGCGTCACCCAGACGCTCTTCTTGAAGTGGTCTTCCCGGGCGACGTAGTTGTGGTGGCAGTTGACGGCCTCCGCCGTCCGTTCGAACGAGCGGACGACCTTGCGCAACGCGCCGAGAACGCGATCCATCATCGCCTCCCGGTTCGCGTAGGCGAACTTCTGCGCCCAGGAGACCGCCCGCACGTAGTCCTTGAAATGGGCGGATCCTTCGACCAGGTAGGCAAGGTCCTTGTCGGGCAGGTTGATGAAGTAACGGCGCATGTCCTCCTTGGCCTGCTCGATGTAGAAGCGGCCGATGGCGTTGCCGATGCCCCGGGAACCGGAGTGGAGCATCGCCCAGACTCGGTCCTCCTCGTCCAGGCAGATCTCGATGAAGTGGTTGCCGGTGCCCAAGGTGCCGAGATGGAGTTGGGCGCGCCGCGCGGGTCGGGTCAACTTGGGAGCACGCGATACGATCTCGTCGAGACCGCCCTGCAACGGCAACCAGTCCTGCACCAACTCGGCGGGCGGTTCCTCCCACGAGCCCTTGTCGCGTCCCCGGCCCGGCGTCCGCCCGTGCGGCACCCGACGCTCGATCTCCGCGCGCAGTCGGCCCAAGTCATCGGGCAGGTCGGTAGCAGTGAGAGAGGTGCGCACCGCCATCATTCCGCAGCCGATATCGACGCCGACCGCTGCCGGCACGATCGCGCCCGAAGTCGGGATCACCGACCCCACCGTGGCACCGATGCCCCAATGCACGTCGGGCATCACGGCGACATGCCGGTGTACGAACGGCAGGCGCGCGACGTTCTGCACCTGGTTCCAGGCCTGTTCCTCCACGGGCACGCCCTTCGTCCAGGACTTGATGGGAGCGCCGCCGGGTGTCGCTGAATAGACGTAGCCCGATTCTTGGTCGGTCGATGCGTTCATGCCCAACGGTCCGGGTAAACGGGGCGCGCATCATACGCCCGCACCGGTCCGATTTCGATTGTCCGGGGACACGGCTAGGCGTAGCATCGCGCTAACCCCCGACCGCCGATTTGATGGACGAGAACTTCCGTCCGCTGGACGCCAGTCTGCGTCGCAAACTACGCGACATCGTGCGCATCGTGCCCCGGGTGTACGGCTTCCTGTGGCAGGTCACGCCAGGCTATTTCATGATCAGTTGCGCGATCATGGTCGTCACCGCCCTCATTCCGGCGGCGATCATCTACATGACCAAGGTGATCGTCGACGGCGTCGTCGAGGCCGCGTCGGGCGGGGGCCACTGGACGGACCTGGTGACGCCGGTTGCCGTCATCTTCGGGCTGTGGCTCGTCGAGACGCTGCTCGGCACGGTGTCCAACATGGTGCAGAGCATGCTAAGCGAACGGGTCCAGTTCGCCGCACGAGAACGCATTGTCGAAAAAGCCGGATCGCTGGACATCGCGTTCTACGAGAACCCGAAGTTCTACGATCAGCTTCGCCATGCCCAAGATCAGCTCTACCAGGTCACGGGGATCGTCTGGTCGTCCATCGGCCTCGTTCGATCCGGTGTCGGCATCACCGCAATGGCGGGCCTGCTGACGATACTGCACCCCTTCGCGATCGTCGTTCTTTTCGTCACGGTCCTGCCGAGCCTCCTGATGCAGGGCTTCTTCGCGCGCCTGTGGTTCGACTTCGACACCCAATGGGTGAGGAACTACCGGATGCTCGACTACCTGCAGCGGCTGCTGACGTCCCGGGACAGCGCCAAGGAAGTGCGGATCTTCACGTTGAAGGACGCTCTAGTCGCTCGGTTCAGGCGCTTTCGCGAGACCCAGCTTCGCGCCTACCTGCGGATGCAGTTTCGCTCGATGCGCGTAAGGACGGGACTCGACATCGTGTCGCTGGCCGGCGTGGCGTCGATCTGGGCCTATGCCGTCTACCAGGCCGCCCTGGCGCGGATCACGGTCGGCGACCTGACCCTGGTGTTCAACGCCGCGCAGCAGGCTCGCAGCCAACTCAACGCCTTGGTGGGTTCCGGCGGGCAGGTCTACGAACAGGCGCTCTTCGCGACGCGCTTCTTCGACCTGCTCGACATGGATCCCGCGTCGGTGGAGGCCGCGCTCGCGCCGCCGCCCCCGAACCCGGCGCCGACGCCAATACGCTTGACGCAGGGCATTGAGTTCCGCAACGTCTCGTTCAAGTATCCGGGCACGGACAAGTGGATTCTGCGGGGCGTGTCGTTCGACGTTCCGGCACGCTCCAAGGTCGCCATCGTGGGCGAGAACGGCGCCGGCAAGACGACGCTGGTGAAGCTCCTTGCCCGGCTCTACGACCCCGTGGAGGGCGAGGTCCTATTCGACGGGCGCGACCTGCGCGAGTACGACCTGGGCGATGTGCGTCGAGATGTCGCCGTGGTGTTCCAGGACTATTTTCGCTACGACCTCTCGGCCGCCGACAACGTCGGATTCGGGGAGGTCCGCGCCCTCGACGACCGCGACCGGATTCAGGCGGCCGCAAAGCAGGCCGGTGCCCACGACATCATCGAAGCGCTCCCCAAAGGCTACGACACCGTGCTTGGGCGAACCTTCGACGAAGGCGTCGACCTGTCCGGCGGCGAGTGGCAGCACCTGGCGATCTCGCGTGCGTTCTTAAGCGATGCGCAGATCCTCATCCTGGACGAACCGACCGCCGCCCTCGACGCGTTTCGGGAACACCGCCTCTACGAACAAGTCGCCGAACTCTCGGCCAACAAGACGGTCGTGTTCATCTCCCACCGGTTTTCCACCGTGCGCATGGCGGATCTCATCGTGGTGGTGGAAGATGGTGAGATCACCGAGTTGGGCGATCACGAAACCCTGCTCGAACACAACGGCAAGTACGCCGCCATGTTCAACACCCAGGCGGCGCGTTACCGCTGAGGGACTCTATGGCCCGGCGAGTCGTCAAGGAACTGCTTACCGAGCGGCGCCAGCCCCGCAACGCCCTGGAGCGACTGGTCAAGCACGCCGCATTGCGCGAATCGTGGACCGAACAGTTGCGTGCCGTGGTGCCGCCCGCCATCGCACCGCATTGCAGCGTGGCCAACGTCAAGGCGGGGCGATTGACCATCCACGTCGTGGACTCGTCCTGGGCGACGCGCCTGCGGTTCGAGTTGCCGAAGGTGGAGCCGGCGCTACGCTCGCTCGGAGATTTCGCCGACGTCACCGAGATCCGAATCCGCACGGGCGCGCTCTGACATCATTCCCCTTCGCCGAAGCGGCGCGCCCTGGCGGGCGCGTTTCAAGTTCGCTCCGCGAACTTGGTCGACCGGTCATTCCCCTTCGCCAAAGCGGTCGGCGACGAGTGAAACGATGGCCGCGAAGGCTTCCTCTTCATCCTCGCCGTTGCAGGTGAGTTGCAGCGTGGTCCCGCACACGGCCTCGAGCATCATCACGGCCATGATTCGCTTCGCATCGGCGGTCTCACCGCCCGGCTTGGCCAGTTCGACACGCGATGCGAAGGTCTTGCTGAGGTTGACGAGCTTCGAAGCCGCCCGGGCGTGCAGACCGAGCTTGTTGACGATGTCGAGGGGACCGGTCTTCACGATCTACTCGCGTTGCGACGTGGCGAGCTGGCGCTGCAGGGCATCGAAAAGATCCTGGTCGGTCGCCGCCCGCCGCAGCGACGCCAAGTTGCCGGGATCGTCGAAAGCGCGCGCGAGTGCGCCGAGAATCTCGAGGTGGATACGTTGCTCGTGCAACGGCACCGCCAGCACGAAGAGCAGATCGACCAACTGATCGTCCGGCCCGTCGAAGTCGATCCCCTCCCGGGTCTTGAGGAAACAGGCCATGGGCGCATCGCAGCGGTCGAAGCGGCAGTGCGGAATCGCCACGCCTTCGCCGAGACCGGTCGATCCAAGACGTTCCCGGGCCAACAGGCCTTCCAGCAAGCGACGGGGTTCGATCGCCGGAAACGCGTCGGCGAGGCACTCGCAGGCGTGTTCGAGGACTCCCTTCTTCGACCGTGCCTCCACGCCGACGTGCGTGCAGGACGGGGAGAGAATGGTCTCGAACTCGATCACGGGTGGAAACCGCCGGGCAAGCCTACGCGTGCCCGATGAGGCTAGACGCGGTGGTTGGTCAGCTTTTCCTTGTGCCGGATGAGCTGCCGGTCGAGCTTGTCGGACAATGCGTCGATGGCCTTGTAGAGATCGTCGGACGCCGCGTCCGCAAAGATCTCGTGGCCGGCACCGGCGTGGACGATTGCTTCGGCGTTCTGCTCAAGCTTTTCCACGGCGAGCACGACGTGGACGTTCGTGATGTGGTCGTTGTGGCGCTCGAGGCGCGTGATCTTGCTGGTGACGTAGTCTTTCAAGGCGGGGGTGACGACGAGATGGCGTCCGGTGATGCTCAACTGCATGTAGCGTCCTTAACTTGTTGAGAGCGAAGTTCCTAGGCCGATTCTATAGAGTCCCCGGTGCAGGTGTCGCTTCTTTCGACATCGAAATCGCGGCATCGAGAGGTCGGCCCCAGTGGTCGCCGAATCGTTCCTGTGCGACCTCCTCCGCGTCGAGGTCGCCTGCGGCCACCGTATCGCCCGACCGTACCCGGTAGGCACCCGCATCGTGGGCACCCAAGGGTGTTACGCCCCTTCGGACGTCCTCGACGGCGCGGAACATGAGTTCCCGGAAGCGGACCACGCCCAGATCGGTCTGGCAGAGCAGTTCTTGCGTTCGATCGGCGATGGGCCCTTGGCTGTCGGCGATGGCCTGGTCCTGCTCCGAGATACCGGAGATGCCGGTAAAGCTCGCCGTTCTTTGCAGGTCGCGGTCGAGGAGATAGTCGTTCTCCCGGCGCCGGATGGGCACGAAGTCGTCGTCCACTTCCGCGAATATGCCCGACCCGCCGGCAAGGCGTTCGCGCTCCCGATCCTCGATGGGTCGATCCGGATGCCAGGCGTAGCAGAAGATCCAGCAGGAGGTGTCGTCGATGGGTACCCAGGTGTTGGCAAGCGCGGTGTCCTCGGGGAAGTTTCCGGGCGTGAGCGAATGATTCGGCATTAGGAACTGGGTCATGCGCCAATACAGTTGCTCGTCGTCCGCCGTTCGCGCCGCGCAGAGCAGCAAACCGGCCGCATGGCTCAAGGCCGTGAAGCGCGGCGCGCCGTCTTCAATCAGCCAGCGCAGACGCTTGAGCCTCGGCGGCTCGACGGTGCCGTCGTCGGATTCCGACAAGGCGCGACCGACCTGGTGCAGACCGACCTTGCGACCCTCGTTGATCCCGGCATGCAGGTACGAGAAATGCGCCGTGTCCAGACCACCCTCGCAGGCCTGGGCCCAATTGCACTGCTGCAGTTTCTTGCCGACGAAACGGTGTGACGACGGTACCGCGGCGTACTCGAAGTCGGGGACCGGCGGCGCATCCCCTGCCTCGCCGAAGAACGCCCAGACCACCTCGCCTGCTTCGGCGGTCTTGAGCGCGCGAATCGTCGCCTTGTGCTTCAGGCGTTGTGCGACCTCCGGCGTCACGTTGGGAATGTCGACGCACTGCCCCGCCGCGTCGAACTTCCAGCCGTGATAGGCGCAGCGCAGGCCGCAGGCTTCGTTGCGACCGAAGAACAGGTTGGCGCCGCGATGCGGACAGCGGGGCTCGACGATGCCGACCCGACCGGACGAATCCCGGAACGCAACGAAGTCCTCCCCGAGCAACTTGACGCGAACCGGCGGACAGTCGGGCCGGGGCAATTCCCGAGACAGCAGCGCGGGCATCCAATAGCGCCGAAAGACATCTCCCATCGGCGTTCCAGGGCCGGTCCGCGTGAGCGTCTGGTTCTGTTCGGCCGTCAACATGGGTGTTCCTCGATCCGGCGCGGCGACTTCTCGTATGATGGGCGCGCAAGGAGCAATTTGCCATGACGGATCCGTTGGCCTCAGGGACGGGCATCGGCGAACTCAACGAACGGTCCCTTCACCGTGCATTGAAGGCGCACTACGCAGTACCCGGTAGCCAGACCGAGCAGGCCATCGACGGCTACGTGGCGGACATCGTCATCGACGGCCGCATCATCGAGATCCACACGGGCATCTTCTGGCCCCTGAAGCGGAAGCTGCCGCGGCTACTCGAACGGCACCGGGTGACGTTGGTCCACCCCATCGCCCGGGACCGCTACATCGTCAAGCCCACGACCGATGGCAAAGGCGTCATGAGCCGGCGAATGTCCCCGAAACACGGCTCCGTATTCGCCATCTTCGCGGCGCTCGCCAGCATCCCGACGCTGCTCGCGCACCCGAACCTGACGCTGGAGGTGGTGATCACCGTGGAGGAAGAGGTGCGCGTATCCGACGAACGCCGCAACCGCCGCCGAGGTGGTTGGACCGCCGTCGATCGGCACCTGGTGGAGATCGTCCAAATCCACCGAATCGAGCACATGGTCGACCTGTTCGCGATGCTCGACACCCAGCTTCCCCTCGAGTTCACAACAGCCGATCTGGCGAACGCGATGCAGTCGTCCCGCCGCCTCGGCCAGCAAGCGGCATTCTGCTTCCGGGAGGCGAGCTTGAGCGAGATCTGCGGGAAGGACGGCAACGCGTTGGTATACCGCCGTACGTGACATCGTCGCCCTGGCGCTTAGAGAACGCGATGTCTCTAGCGCGACTCAGGTACCCCGCAACCGCGGATCCAGCGCATCCCGCAAGCCGTCGCCGATGTAGTTCACCGACAGCACCGTCAGCGAGATAGCGAGGCCTGGCCAGATCACACGCGCCGGCGTGATCGAGATGAAGTTCGCGCCGTCGAACAGCAGCCGGCCCCAGGTCGGAAAGTCGGGCGGGAAGCCGAGGCCGAGGAACGACAGCGCCGACTCCGTGATGATCGCGTTGGCGATGCCGAGCGTCGCCGACACCATGATCGGGCTCATCACGTTCGGCAGCACGTGGCGGGCGACGATGCGTCGTTCCCGGGTGCCGATGCTGCGCGCCGCGGTGACGAATTCGCGCTCTTTGATGGCCAGCACTTCGCCGCGCACGATCCGTGCGGTCTGCATCCAGCTCGTGATGCCGATCACGAACACGATGAGCAGGAAGATGCCGGTCTCCGGCCCCAACGCGGCGCGCAGGGTGTCGCGGAACAGCATGATGATGACCAGCAGCAACGGCAGCAGCGGCAGCGCCAGGAAGAGATCCGTGCTGCGCATGAGCAGGCCGTCCAGGCGCTTGAAGTAGCCGGCCAGCACCCCGACCCCGGTGCCGAGCACCAGCGACAGCAGCATCGCCGTGAACCCCACCGCCAGCGAAATCCGTCCTCCGGCGAGCATCTGCGCGAGCATGTCGCGTCCGAGGTTGTCGGTACCTAAGGGGTGGGACCAAGACACTGGCGCGTTGCGTGCCTGGATGTCTAGGTACTGGGGATCAATGCCGTGCAGGAACGGACCGAGGAGCACCGCCAGCACGATGAACGCGAACACGCCGACGCCGACCAAGGCGCCGGTGTGGTTGCGGAACGCCAGCCACACGTCCATCCACAGCGAGCGATGCTCGTGCAGTGGCGCATCCTGATACGTTTGCTCGGCCATCGCTAGTCGTACCGGATGCGCGGATCGAGGATGCCGTAGAGCACGTCGGCGATCAGGTTGAAGCCGACGATCAGCACCGCGAACAGGAAGGTCAGCGTCTGCACCATCGGGATGTCGGCACCCTGGATGGCGACGATCAGCAGTTGCCCGAGGCCGTTCACGCGGAAGATCTGCTCGGTGATGATCGCGCCGCCGAAGATGGTCGGAATGCCGAGCGCGATCATCGTAACCACCGGAATCATGCTGTTGCGCAGCACATGGACGAGGAGAACGGCGCGCTCGCGCATCCCCTTGGCGCGCGCCGTGCGCACGTAGTCGAGATTCAGGTTGTCGAGCACGGACGAGCGCATGAAGCGGCTCAGCTGGGCGGCGTTGTAGAAGGCCAGCACCATCACCGGCATGATGATCTGCTTGATCTGCACCCAGAAGCTCGCCAGGTCCGTGACTCGGTGGGTGGTGTCGTAGATCGACGGCAGCCACTCCAGCATGACGCTGAACAGGATGATGGCGACGAGGCCGGTGAAGAAGGTCGGCACGGAGAATCCCACCATGGACACGAACGTGCCGACCTGGTCGAACCACGAGTACTGCCGGTAGGCCGAGACGATCCCGATGGGCAGCGCGATCATTATGCCGACCACGTACGACAGCCCCACCACCCATAACGTCTGCGGCATCCGTTCCGCGATGATGTCCACCACGGGGCTGCGGGTCGCGTACGAGATCACCCGGGTACGCGAATCGGAGTCGCCGATCTCGACGTCGAAGGCTCTTTCAATCAGGTTGAGGGGCTCGTTCACGAAGAACTGCTCCATCCACTTCGCGTAGCGAACCGGGAACGCCTCATCGAGGCCTAGGGACTCGCGGATCTGCGCCCGGGTCTCCGGCGGAATGGTGAGCGGCAACTGGCCGGTCGGGTCGCTGGGCGCCAAGTCGAGCAGGGCGAAGATCGCGAAGCTGATCGCGATGAGCGTCGGCACCGCGAACAGCAACCGGCGAGTGATGTAGCGGATCATCGCTTTACCCTGGCAGGAACCGCCTCCGGGTCGCCTTTAACGGTGCCAGTCCTCGATGTTCCATAGCTCCGAGTCCCACGGGTTCATGCGGACGCCCTTCAAGGACCTAGCACGCGCAGAAGTCGACGCCCGCCAGATCAGCGGGATCAGGAAGTGGTTCTCCACGACGATGTCGTTCATGCGCTTCGCGGTCTCGAAGCGCTCCTCGCCGTAGGGCGTCACCGCCAGCTTGTCGACCAAGGCGTCGAACTCGGCGGAACAGCCCCGGGACATGTTCGTACCGAGCCATTGGTTGTCCGGTCCGGGCGCCTCGTCGCAGACCCACGCGGCCATGTAGAACTCCGGGTCCGTGCCCTGGAAGTTGCTCGTGTACATCTCCACGTCGGCGTAGAACTTCTGGTAGGTGTCGGGACTCGCCGGGTCGCCGCCGAAGAACACGCCACCGTCGATGTTGCGCAGTTCGGTCTCGACGCCGATCTGCTGCCACATCTGCTTGATCAGCGCCTGGGTACCCTGGCGCACCGAGTTGGTCGAGGTCTGGTAGAGGATCGACAGCCTGACGCCGTCCTTGGCGCGTACGCCGTCCGGGCCCGGTACCCAACCCGCCTCGTCGAGAAGGCGTTTGGCCTCGTCGGGATCCGGGGTCCGGCAACCCTCGTTGGCTGTCGACGCGTAGATTGGCGGCGCCGGCACGATGTTGCAGGTCACTCGGCCAGTGGGACCATAGCCTGCCTCGACCAGCAACTGCCGGTCGATGGCCAGCGACAACGCTCGGCGCACATGCGGATCGGAGAGGAACGGGTGGGGATTGGTGCCGTCGAGAAGCAGCGAGCGGCGCTCCGGCCCCAAGCTGGAATCCGCGTTCGTCTGGTTGATCACCAGGCGTTCCACGTTGGTGCCGAACCCCATGACGATTTCGCCCTTCCCGGCGGCCAGCATCTGCTCGAGGATCTCGGGCTCCACCTGCAGATTCCATGCGTAGTCGTACTCGCCGGTCTCGAGAACCGCACGGGCCGAGGACGCGGCATCGCCGCCGCCCTTCAACGTCACGGTCTTCATCCAGGGCTTTCCGGGCTCGCGGTAGCGTTCGTTGGCGGAGAAACTGATCACGTCGTTGGCGCGGAACTCGTCGACCTTGAACGGCCCCGTGCCAATGGGGCCGAAGTTCTCCGTCGTGCACTCCGGCGCTCGCAGGCCCGTGCAGTTCTTGAACTGTTGGGCCTGGATGATCGGCGTGACGGCGCCGACGAACGGACCATAGGGAACGGGCTTGGCCACGCTGAACGTCACGCGCACGGTGTGGTCGTCGAGGGCTTCGAACCCTTCGACGTCGGTGAACGACGCATCGGCGCTGCACCCGACCTCCTCGTGGAGGCAGTACTCGCCAGTGAACACGACGTCGCGGGCCGTGAACGGCGTGCCGTCAGCCCACACCACATCCTGCTTGAGCTTCCAGGTGATGGTCGTCATGTCGCCCGCCACGCCGCCGTTCTCCCGGGTCGGGATCCCGGCGGCCAGAACCGGGACCATCTCGCCGTTGTCGTCGTAGTTCGCCAGCGGCTCGATCACGAGCGATGCCGCCTCGATCTCCTTCGTGCCGCCGGACAAGTACGGGTTCATGGTCGACACCGCCTGCCAGTAGAGGATGTTGACATGCCGGTTCTCGACCGGTTCGGGGGGGACGAATTCCTCCACGATCTCGTCTGGCCCGCATGCCGCAACCAGCATCGCCGCCATCGAGATCTTCGCAACCCGGTTGTACGGCACAGCGCGGGCCTTTCCTGAGCGGTGCATGGATGTCATCCTGGTTCTCCTGTCTTGATGATGGCGGGCATTCTCTCGACGTCCCCTGCATAGTGACATGCAACCTGGTGACCCGGTCGCAACTCCCGCCATTCGGGTTCCCGAACCGAACACTCCGGCGTGGCCATCGGACACCGGGTGTTGAATCGGCAACCGGACGGCGGGTTCGCCGGGCTCGGCACGTCGCCGGTGAGGATGATTCGCTCACGGGCCGCCTCGAGTTCCGGGTCGTGGACCGGCGCCGCGGACATCAGGGCCCGCGTATAGGGATGCAAGGGTTCCCGGTAGAGTTCATCGCTCGGGGCCAGCTCCACGATCTTGCCGAGATACATCACGGCGACCCGGTCGGCGATGTGGCGGACCATGGCGAGGTCGTGGGAAATGAAGAGATACGTAAGCCCGAGCCGTTCCTGCAGATCCTGCAGCAGGTTGACGACCTGGGCCTGGATCGAGACGTCCAGCGCGGCGATCGGTTCGTCGCAGACGATGAACTCGGGTTCGAGGGCCAGCGCCCGGGCGATGCCGATGCGTTGCCGCTGGCCACCGGAGAACTCATGCGGGTAGCGGTTCGCGAAGCGCGCACTCAAGCCCACCGCGTTCAGCAGTTCATCAACCCGTTCGTCGAGCGCCCTGCCCTTCGCCACGCCGTGCTCGACCAGCGGTTCGCCGACGATGCTACCCACGGTCATGCGTGGATTGAGACTGTCCTGGGGATCCTGGAAGACCATCTGCATGCTCTGCCGTAACCGGCGGAGCGACTCGCCGTGCACATCGCCGATGTCTTCGCCGCGAAACGCGATGCGCCCGGCCGTCGGATCGTAGAGGCGCAGGATCACGCGACCCGCCGTGGACTTGCCGCAGCCGCTCTCGCCCACCAATCCCAGCGTCTCGCGTTCATGGATCCGGAAATTCACCCCGTCCACGGCCCGCACGCTTCCCACCTGGCGCCGGAACACGCCGCGCATGATCGGGAAATGCTTGGCCAGGTTCTCGACTTCGACTAACACGGGAGTCGCGCGATCGGAATGCACCGGGGCATTCGCTATGGCCGGTTCAGTCGGCACGGGGCGCTCCGCGATCCACGTCGAAGAAGCACGCCACCTCGTGACCCTCGCCAACCGCTTGCAGCATCGGGTTTTCGCGCTGACAGCGATCGAAGGCATGCTCGCAACGCGGCGCAAAAGGACATGACGCCGGCGCTTGAAGGAGACTGGGGGGGTGTCCGGGAATACTCGCCAGACGCCCGGACGTTTCTCCCTCGGCATCGGGTGACGGCAGCGTACGCAGCAAGCCCCGGGTATAGGGGTGCTTCGGTCGCGCGTAGAGTGACTTGACATCGGCACGCTCGACCACTTGGCCGCCGTACATCACCATGACCCGGTCCGCGAGACCGGCAACGACGCCGAGATCGTGGGTGATCCAGATGATCGACATGCCGAGTTCCCGGCGCAGCCGCTTGACCACGTCGAGGATCTGCGCCTGGATGGTCACATCGAGGGCGGTGGTCGGTTCGTCGGCGATCAGCACCTTGGGACTGCACGCCAGCGCGATGGCGATCATCACCCGTTGCCGCATGCCCCCCGAGAACTGGTGCGGAAAGTCGCTCAGTCGCCGAGTCGCCTCGGGGATGCCCACCAGGTCCAGCAACTGCGCGGCGCGTTCGCGGGCAGCGGCCTTGTCCATGCCGAGATGGAGGCGCAGCGGCTCCGTCAACTGGTAGCCCACGGTGAGCACGGGGTTCAGGGACGTCATCGGATCCTGGAAGATGAACCCCACCCGGGCACCCCGCACCTCCCGGAGCCGATCCGCGTCGAGCGCCATCAGGTCCTCGCCTTCGAGCCGCGCGGACCCCGAGACGATCTCCGCCGGCGGCGTGGGCAGCAGCCTGAGGAGCGACAGCATGGTCACGCTCTTGCCCGAACCGCTCTCGCCGACCACGCCAAGGACTTCGCCCTCCCCTAGCTCGAAGCCGATACCGTTCACGGCGTGCACGACGCCTTCCTGGGTGTGGAACCGGGTCCGGACGTCCTCGACAGCTAGCACCGGGTGTGTAGCCGTCGCCCCACTCAACGGAGCCTCCACGATCGAAACGCCATGTCAACGATTGCGGGTACCGGGCACGGGTATGGCAGGGCGCCATGGCCGGACGAAACTGCCGGCGTTGGCGTGCCGGGCCGTAGGGGACGGGCTTGTCCCGTCCCGTTTCGACGAATCGACAGGTCACCATGCAGGCGACCGCGCGCCCTGACGGGCGCGATAGGGTCGCCCCTACGGGGCTGTTCCACGCGAGTTCTGATACCGGGGCTCCGGGCGCGTATTGACGGGTTGATGGCCCGAAGCGTACCGAGTTCCACGTCGACGTGCATGAAAAGCAGTCACGCTTGCCGCTCGGCCCGTCGCGGGCTTGTGGTAGCGTCTGGAGCCGCGTGGATCGAGCGACGCACCCTCCGATCCGCAACAATCCGTCAGCAGGAGCCTCCGCAGGTGGCACAAACCATGGGACGAGCGTCGGTCGCGTTGCTCCTTCTGGTCACGCTCCCGGCACACACGAACGAGGCAGCGGTGCCTGACGAACCCAAACGAGTCATCCTCGAGACGGACATGACGTTCGATGTGGACGACGTCGGCGCCTTGGCTGTGCTCCATGCGTTGGCCGACGACGGTCGCGCCAAGATCCTCGCCGTGAACTACAACGAGGTCCACGAAGGCGGGGCCGGTGCAATCGACGCGATCAACACCTTCTACGGTCGCGGCGACCTACCCGTCGGCGTGTATCGGGGCGAGCTTCCCGACCCCGATCCATCGCGCTACCTCGATCACGTCGCTGCCTTCCCCCGCCGCCTGACCGCCGACAACGCGCCTGACGCGCTGGATGTCTACCGGCACGTGTTGAACGATCAGCCGGATGCTTCCGTGACCATCGTGAGCGTCGGCTTCCTCAACAACCTGGCGGATCTGCTGCACGCCGAGGCCGATCTGGTTGCGAACAAGGTCGAGAGACTCGTGGTCATGGGCGGCCGCCACAACGACGGCTTCAACCTCGTCCGCCACGGCCTCGTCGAGACAACCCAAGAGGTGATCGAGAACTGGCCGACGCCTCTGGCCATCTCGGACTACGGCGGACGCGTGCGTACCGGTGCCACGCTCGCCGACACGTCCGCCGACAACCCCGTCAGGGAAGCCTACTTCCGCTGGTTCGGTGGTAGGTTCGAGGGACGATCAAGCTGGGACCAGGTGGCCGTGCTCTACGCCATCTACGGCGCGGGAGACTGGTTCGAGGATGTCGCAAGCGGCACGGGAAGCCTGCGAAACGGATATTCCTGGCAGTTGAAGCCCGGGTGGCGAACCTACGTCGGCCCAAAGCGGTCCGAGCACGAGTTCGTGGACCTGATCGAACGGTTGATGGTCGAGCCACGGCGCAACTGACGGCAAACGCCGGCCCAGCCCGGTGCCACCTAAAGTCACGGACGCTCGCGCGAGTAGACATAGGCGCGCTCGCGCAGCGCCTCGGCGTCGATGGAACCGCGACGGCATTCCACAACGTCCGGTTTGGCGAGCACGTAGTATGTCCACTGCCGCCCTGGTCGCCATCCGTCTCGGGGCGCCGTGTCTTGGCCGACCCTCAATGTCAGGTGTTCGTCGTCCGGCAGAGACTTGAGCATCGCGTAGTCGCACACGGCCTGAATCAGGGCACCGTCTACATCGTCCCCAGAGGATTCCTTCACCGGTTGGACCAAAAGACTCCGCAAGCGCTGGATCTCCGCATTGATGTCGGCCTGCAATTGCCGTTCCCTCACATTCAAAGCGCTGATCTCCCGTTCGATCGGTCCGCTATCGTCCGGGTCGAACTCGTCGCTCTCACTCGCATCGCGCAACTCAACGTGCCAATCCTGGTACAACCTACGGTGCTTTTCCCGCGTCTCGTCTAGCTCGTCGGCGAGAGTCTTGAGCGCCGCGAGGTCGTCCGGCGGCAAGGAGGCGAAAGGGATGGGCAAGCGGGTCTCGCCCGTCTGCGCCATCATCGTGAACAACGCATCCGGGAGATCCTGCACAGTCGGCCTTCGGCGGAGATGGAGCGAGACCAGGATTCCCTGCTGAGCGAGGTATTCCGACTCGATGGTGCCGACACGCGTCTGGAACCAGGGCTGCATGTGCCTGTCCACATAGTCCAGCAATGCCCCCGGAGCACCGTCAGGGAAAGGCGGTCCAGACATGCGGGTCTCGCTCGCTAGCGCCGCCCCAAGCACCCGTTCGAGGACAGCCATCTCTTCGACCAGCGCCCCTAGGTTTTCCGGCTCCCGTGCCTGCGCACCGGCCGCGAACACCACAGCAAGAAGAAAGAGCGTCTTCATGGCATGTCCTCCTGTCGGTAGCTCGCCAATTCAACGCGTTGGGCAAGGTTGTCCAATCGCCTCTTGTCGGCCAGTTGCTGGGTGATAACGTAGCGTATGCTGTCCTCGGTGTCCGTGGCCTGCCGGTCGATGACGCCGAGCAGAAGCACCGCCAACGCCTCGATCTCCTCGCGCCGCTGGGTGTCGTGCGCCGCCAGCATGGCTTCTACCATGGGTGAGACGCTCTCCTCGTCGAACCAATCTGCCGGCTGCAACTGACCGGGTTCGTCGAACGCTACGCCCGGATCCTCCCACACGATTGGCGGTGCCTGATCTCCGCGCTCGAAGTACACCATGGTCGCGAGCGCCAGCGCCGCGACACTGGCCGCCAGCGGCAGCCAACGCTCCAGCCACGGACGTTGGCCGAACCGTGCCGGACGCCAAGGCGGGACCTTTTCGTCGCGCCACGATGTCGCGAGGCCGCGCCAGCTACGCAGCGTGGCGAGGTCGGCACGGCAGTCGGGACAGTCCGCAAGGTGTCGGCGCAGGTTCGTGGCCGTCTCGTCGTCGAGCGTGCCATCGTCGAAATCGATCAGTCTGGGTCCAGCATCCTTACAAAGCATCCTTGAGCTCCTCGTGTTGGCGCAGTTTGCGCAACGCGCCGTAGAGACGCGTCTTCGCCGTGTTCGGCGAGATGCCGAGCTGGCCGGCGATGTCGTCGAAGGTGAACTCCTGGAAGAACTTCAGCTCGACGACGTGGCGCTGCTCCGCCGGCAGACCGGCCAGCGCCATGGCGATCTGCCGGTTGGCATCCATGCGCGGCTCGGCCTCGACCGCCTCGCCATCGATGCCATCCCATGCCGTCTCGTCCAAGGGTACGGCTACACGGCGTCTGCGCAGGTAGCCCGTGCATCGGTACGCGGCGATGCGGAACAGCCAGGCGGCGAAGGCACCGTCGCCTCGGTAGCCCGGCAGGTTGCGCAAGACGCCCACGAACACCTCCTGCATCAGGTCCAGCGCATCGTCCGGGTGCCCGATCATCCTGAGCGCGTAGTTGTAGATGCGTTGCTGGTAGCGGCCTACGAGCTTCGTCCAGGCGCTGTCCGATCCCGCCAAGGCACGCCTTACCAAGGCTTCGTCGGAAGCGTCACTTCGCATCGATGTTGCCCGGAGAGTTCATCTTCCTTGTCGCCGTAGCGGCCCAGAAAGTTTGCCCGCCGCCGCACTTCCGTGAAACAACCCCGTCCGTTTGTTGCTGGCTGTCAGCGCCGCCTTGCTGCCGGGAGAATTCGCGGGGCGAATTCGCGGGGCGACCGCGAAGCGGTCGCGTCTCGTATGAACAGCCCTGCCACCATTCCGATCAAACCACACGATGTTGTCGCCCGAACGGCAAACGGATAGGCTCCCGGCACGGAACCGTCGCGGCGGACCCGAGTTGGTGAGAGGCTTTCGCTGGACATTTCTCGCCTTGCGTTCGCTGGCCCGTCGCTGCTGGCCACACGGGCCGGGGCTGAGGTTGGCGCACCGGCTAACGGGGTTGGCGGCGATGCTCCTTGCCTCGGCGGCTGCCGTCGCGATCGAGCCGGATCCGTATACCCATCGCGACATGGACTTGGCTGACAGCCTCGATGTCCTGGACGCGAAGGTGAACGATGCCCTTGACCAGATCGCCGCGTCCTGGGACCAGGGCGAGGACGAGTGGGCGTTCGTTAACGCCGTGTATGCGAGGCTCGGCAGCTTCCACTGGATCGACCGCCTCGAGCGTTGGGCCATGGACGCGCCGGAGGTGGACAAATTGCCGACCACCCGCCGGGACGCGGTGTTCGCCAATGTGCCGCTGATCCGCGCCCAAATGGCGCGGATCGGGCTGGCGCCCACGATCAACGTCAACGGCGTCTACATCGGCACGGACAAGATCGGCCACTTCATCTCCCAGGGGCGCAAGTTCTACCGGCGCGTCCAGCGCCACGGCTCGGAAGAACGCGCCGCGCGTTTCACAGCCTTGTGGGAAGGGCTGATCTGGGGGCGCCTGATGTCCGGTGTCTACTCCAACGCCGACCTCGTGGCCAACTACGAGGGGTACCGGTTCTTCCGGGGGTTGTTTCATGGTGAAATGGCGGCCGACAAGGGACCCGTGTTCCGCTGGCAATCGGGGCGACCGGTACGGCAGCGGGCGTTCACGTGGGCCGATCACGTCAATCCGCTGTGGGACGAGATGCTCAACCCGGCCAGCTATTTTGCAGCGCTCGTGCCGTACCTGCAACGCCGCATGACGAGACTCTGCGACGACTTCGCCCGGCGCCCGGAACGCTACCGGATCGAGCAATTCGATGCCCTCACCGACCGCTACCGCTTGCTCGGCATGCGCGACAACGAGGTTCTGCGTCCGACGCCGTACTTGTCGACGCATTGCCCAGGCGTCGGCGAACCGGGCCAGCACGCCGCGTCCCGTGCGGTTGCAGTCGGAACCCGGACCAAACCCGGGTAGGCACGACCCAAGCGAACGAGGAGCGACTAGCGATGGCAACAGCCAACGAGTTCGAAGTCCGCGACCGATGCGAACGGCTCATCTACCGGTTCCTGCGCGTACTTGAGGGTGAGCAAGGCAAGACCGCCGATCTATTCACCGAGGACGGGCAGGCATTCAAGCATGTTGGACGGGAGGCGATCCGCGAACACTTCGCCGGGATCGAGGCGGTCGATGACAACGTGAACGTGAACCTTTGCAGCAATCTGTTGATCGATGTCGATGACGACGATCACGCCAGGGCCACGAACTACGTTACCCACTATGTTGCAGAACGCGAAGCCGAAGATTTGACCGACCCCGAAGGCGCCCGGGTGGGTGGCAAGCTCGATACGGCGAGGTCGATAACCCGATGGTCCTGGGAGTTCAGGCGTGTCGATGGCGAGTGGTTGATCTCGAAGCTGCAGTATCCGGAGCCGGTGCTCCTTCGAAAGGATGTGATCGACCAGCTCTAGCGGGAACGGCGAGGATGTCATGCGGAGCGTTGGGGCCCCTGAAGTCGACCTGACGATACTCGATTCCGCATGCCCCGTTCCTCCTACCATTGCCTACCATGAAGATCCAGATCGCTTCGGACCTGCACCGGGACTTCGCGACTGCCCACCCGATTCCGGCCTTGGCACCGGATGTCGATGTGGCGGTATTTGCCGGGGACCTATGCGAGTTTGCCCGTTGGCCGCGATTCGGAGACGAGCTGGCGTACACATGGGCCGACGCCGGCCGAATCGTCTACGTTCCCGGCAATCACGAGTTTTACCAAGCGGACATCGGCTACGTCAGGAGTCAACTGGCAACGCTGTGCGGCAAACGCCGCATCGAATACTTGGACAGGCGTTCCGTCCTCATCGACGGAGTGTGTTTCATCGGCGCGACTTTGTGGACCGATTTCGAGTTCTTCGGTACGCCCGAGTCGTCCCAGGCCCGTGCCCGCGGTTCGATGTCCGACTTCCATCTCATCTGGAACAAGGGACAGCGGTTCAACCCCGCCGACTCCATCGGAGAGCACCAAAAGGACGTGGGGTTCTTGGATGCCCGACTAGCCAAAGCGGCCAGCCGGAACGAAAAGGCCGTGGTCGTAACCCACCACATGCCGAGCCCGGTTTGCGTTCTTCCCCGGTTCGAGAACGACGCTCTGAACCCGGCGTTCGTGTCGGATCTCGACGAACTCATACTGCGGCGCGAACCCGCGCTGTGGATCCACGGCCACACCCACGGAAGCATCGATGCTGTCGTGGGCCGAACCCGGATCGTGTGCAATCCGGGCGGCTACGACCGCAAGGAAAACCCCGACTTCGATCCGTTTCTTGTCGTCGAGATCGACAAAACGCGACACGGTCTTCCGCGAGTGCCCGAGGCGTCCCGTTGAAACATCCTTGGTCGCGCCGGCACCTTTGCAGCGGTCATCGAACGCATAGCTTATGGAATCGGCAGATTGCGGATAGGGTGTGGCGGAGGGCAGACCGCCAGAACGCCGATTTCTATGGTTCCCCTAGACCCCTCGAAGTTCACTTATCAGTATGATAAGTCAACGTTTTTCGTTCCTTGACGTTCTACGCCGGTGCGCACATATTTCTCACTATTATGATAACGGAAGTGATAGCTACCACGCCGATGAAACGCCCCAAGCGACTCTCCGCCACCTTCGTCAACACCGTCAACGTTCCCGGCCGCTACGGCGATGGACGAGGCGGCCACGGCCTGAGCCTTCTTGTGAAGCCGGCCTCCGCCGGCGGCTTTTCTAAGTCCTGGGCGCAGAGGATACGCCTCGACGGCAAGGCCGCCAACGTCGGACTCGGCGCTTACCCAGTGGTCACGCTCGCGCGAGCACGCCAGAAAGCCCTTGCGAACGCGCGGATTGTCTCCGAGGGCCACGACCCCCGCGACCGGGCCGACCGCGCACCGACCTTCGAACAAGCCGTTGAGACGGTCATAGACATTCACGCCGAGAACTGGAAGGACGGCGGCAAGTCCGCCGCCCAGTGGCGCGCCAGCCTGCGGGACTACGCCGTCCCGAAGATCGGCCGCAAACGCGTGGATCGCATCAGCACTGCCGACGTCATGGAAGTACTGCTGCCCATCTGGGCCACGAAGCGGGAAACCGCGCGGCGCGTCCGGCAGCGCATCGCCGCGGTCATGAAGTGGGCCGTCGCGCAGGGCTACCGCGAGGACAACCCCGCTGGGGACGCGATCTCCGCCGCGCTGCCCAAGAACAGCTTGCGCCGCCAGCACCGGAGGGCGCTTCCGCACGCGCAGGTCGCCGCCGCACTCGAACGGGTGCGTGCCTCGAAAGCCCACCGGGCAACGGCGCTCGCCTTCGAGTTCCTCGTGCTCACCGCCTGTCGCTCGGGGGAGGTCCGCGGTGCCCGATGGGACGAGGTGGACGATGTCGCGGCCACCTGGACCGTTCCACCGGAACGCATGAAGGCCGGGCTGGAGCACCGGGTGCCGCTTTCCGGAAGGGCGGTGGCCGTCCTCGACGAAGCGCGGGAGATATCCGATCAAAGCGGCCTCGTGTTCCCGTCACCCACGGGACGCGTGTTGAGCGACAGCACGCTCTCCAAGCTCCTGCGCGAACTCGGGATCGGCGCCGTACCCCACGGATTCCGCTCCAGCTTCCGCGACTGGGCGGCCGAGAGGACCGACGTGGCACGCGAGGTCTGCGAACTGGCCTTGGCCCACGTCAACAGCGACCGCGTCGAGGCTGCCTATCGGCGCAGCGATTTGTTCGAGCGGCGACGCGACCTGATGCAGGCTTGGTCCGAGTACGTTGATTGCACCTGACTGCCGCAGCTGCTCTGCAACCCAAACAGCCGCCGATCCCTGCGGCCGTTCCAGGCCTAGTCGGGCCAGTGCTTCTTCTGGTAGGACAGCAGTGCCGGCCCCGAGATCTCCTCGCTGGAATTGTTGAGTCGCGCGAAGAAGAGCTCCCGCTGCTCGCCCTTTTTCGTAGCGAAAACGGGCTCCGCGCCAGGACGAACATCGATGCGGGCAATCGTGCGCTCCTCCAACGTCGAGAACCCGACCGCTAGGTCCGTCGCGGCGACCGGTCCCAAGGCGTTCTTCACAGCCGTCGTCAATGACAGCTCCCAGCCGTCGCGGTCCTTTCCCTTGACAAACGGGTAGTCGCTCTCGACACCAACCGGACGACCATCGTCGCCGACTCCCACAAGCAGAGTGCCCCCGTTCGTGTTCATGAACGCCGCGATCGTCTTCACGACGGCCCACATGATCGCCTGATCCTGCTCTCCCGTATGCAGATTGAGCCGGGCCGTCGACTTGAACTCCACCGCCGCGGACTCGCCGGACTCGATCAGGCTCCGAATGCCACCGTGCGTCGCCACGTCGCCTCGGGCGAACGGGCTCTCGCGGCGATCTGGTTGCCGGTTAACCGGCTTGCCCATTGCCCGTTCCACCTGCCTCAGCTGGCTCTCGAACCGCCCATTGAAGAACTGGGCGAAGTCGTCGCGCCGCAATGCCAGCGGATCGATGTCGTGCGTTCGGAGGAAGCCATCTAGCACATGCCGCTCGATGCCGTCTCCCGACTCGATTCGCGCAAGATACGCGCTGGGGGCGTTGCCCCCGATCCGACGGTTCGTATGCGCGTCGAGCGCCGTCTTGTTGACGATGGTGTTGGCTATCCACGGCTCGATGCCCTGCGCATCGCACCAATGCCGCGGGAATATGTGATGTATGTCGATGGCGTCCTCCATGTACGCGTGCACGTCGATCGGAAGGCCGGTCTTGAAGTCCCTGCTGCCTTGCTTCATTTGAAGCGCATAGAGCCCCTTGTACGCCGCACTGTTCCGAGTCCGCAACGTGAGCAGCCGTTCAGCCTGGAACTGCGCCGCCTGCACCGTCCGCGGAAGCGCGCCATCGTCCTCGATCCATGCCACGCAATCCTCAAGGTCGTTAGCGAACCGCGTTTCCGTCGCCCCGCCGTACATCTCGCCAAGGACGCCGCACCAGAACCACTGTCCCAGCCGCTGCCGGGTCGCGTACTGTTCGGCTTCGTTGTCCAACTGCCCGAAAATCGCCCCGAGCGGCAACAGCTGCGTCGCGTACGGGAGGTCCTTCGATTGGAATATCCGGTGGCTGTGAAGGAACGGCACGGCGCGCATCAACCCCCGCTCGGCCACGCACGCCCACTCCTTGAAGTCCTCTAACGACAGGCGTAGCACGTCGCGGCGTTTGCAGGAGACCGCCGGTATCCTTTCGTCTCCCGGGTTGGCCTGCGCGTAGGACTTCCGCCGGCAATAGGTCGCAAGGAGGGTCACGATCTGCAGGAACGCGGTGCCGTCCACCGCCGTCAGAAGATCATGCTGCGTAAGGCGCTCTCGACGCTCCTCCCAGTCCTTGCGCAGTTCGAAGTTCCCTGCCGCATAGGTCGCGGTCAACAGCTCGAACACGGTAAGCGTCACGCCGCCGGTGTTGACCTTCTCGAACACCTGGCACACCGCTTCCTTCGGAGTCGACTTCGCGAGGTCGATTGTGGGCACGTGGTATTGCACGAAGGGACTGACGATCGCCTCCTGGAAACGCTTCCACTTGTCCACGCGGTCCGGCTGTTCTCCCGGTCCCGATTGCAGGTACGCCATCTGCCAGTCCATCGTGTCGTTCGGGTCGAGCACGATTTCGAGAGGAAACATCCCCGCCCCGATTTCGAGCTCCCGCGTCCTCAGATCAAGATCGATCCGCCGCCCGAAATCGCTCCGTACGACGCGATCCTCGGGTATCCCGACAATGCCGTCCTCCTCCCGGTCCGCCTCCGGGTCGATGCACGCGTCGATGTTCGCGTAGTAGTGTCGGCCGAGTTCGCTGCCGCGGCTGTCCCTCGTCGCCACCGGCTCACGCGACTTCAGCGCCTGAAACAACGACGTCAGTCGTTGCTGTCCGTCCAGCAGGAGCGTCTCGGGCTCCGACTCTCCCGCCCATGAAACGCCTTCCAGCATCCGAGTCTTGAAGTTGACGTCGGGGTTGCCTGCGACCAGCGTCATCACCGCCCCGATCGGGTACGAGAGCGAGATCGACGCCAGCAGACTCCGGATGTGGTCGTCGTCCCACACCCACCCACGTTGAAAGTCGGGCAGCTGCAATTCGCCGCGCGCCGCCTCGTCGAGCAGCTGCGCCAGCGGCAGCTCATCGCTGGTGAATTTCTTTTCCATTGACTGTTCCTTGGCCGAAATCTCCCCGCCGCCCATAGGGATTCCCCGCCCCTTGGGGGGCTGCACGCTTTGGCGGCAGGTTCCGGCCAAGCCTATCGGTGCACCGCCGACGATGACAATCGGGGCCCCGACGTCCACCACCTGCCACTCCAGAATCAACCTCACCAAACGCGGGATCGCGGGGGCTTGACTTCGGCCGCTCGCACGCCGAACCCCCAGGCAAGGGCGACCTACGCAGCAACGCCGCTCGCCAGAGCGCCGGCGAGTGGTGGGCTCAAGTGGGTCGTGGAATCTGCCGCGCCCCCGGCGTGCGCAACAGACACATCGGGGGCGGGCGTGGGGGAGCTTAGTTGTGATGGGCGATCCGCTGCCCTGAACACCAGGACGCGCGGAACCGCAGCCGATGCTGCGTAATGCCCTCGACGCCAATTTTCGCTGCCGTCCAAAGCGGCGGCTGCGGCGCGTCGTTTCCAACGTTGGCCGCAAGCCCGGTTTCGGCGCGACGCTTCCTCGCGGTTGCGGTGTCCCGCACGGCAGGGCAGATGTCTCCCATGCCTCCGGCGGTTGCCACGCGCCACGGCTCGGCGGCCTCGATACCCGGTAAGTCCCGGGTTTCCGCGCGGTCTCGGAAAGAACCGCGGGACAGCCGCCTGGCCGTTCTGTTGGACTAAGCCCCCATCGGATTCGATGTGGCCCACCGTGCCTTGCGGGGCGTCTGCCCGGGCGTCGCCATTACAGCGATGCGGCACTGTTACGCCTTGCGGCGCCCACATCGGCTTTAAGCCGACAACGCTGCTCTCGCAGCCAGTGGATGTGGCGACCATAGCACCCCGTCACGAAGACAGCACGAAGAGAATGTTTAGCAATCTGCACGCCGCGTCTGGCCTAGAGGCCGATTTCGCCGCCTGTCACTACCCCTTTTCTGCCAACCGCCAGGACTCGCCGCCGGGGTAGTGACAGGCGGCCAAGCTACGCGGACGACACGTCACCGCCACCACTAGTCGACCGCAACAGTCGTCGTCAAGCAGACCAGCCACATGCACCGTCAATGGCAACCAAAAGCTGCTCACTTGTGGGACCTGAAGAACTGCACGCTTGCGGGGACGTCGTTGGAGCGGTTCTGAGGGCCTCCGGACAACCGGCACGATCCGTTGCGGGCCAGCGAGTATCGATCCGCCGAGCCCATTCCTCACCACTCGTTGCTGTCCTCGTCTGGAACGGTCTGCGCGACGTCTCGCGCGTAAACGACGCCCACCTAGCGTCAGACTAGGCCGTCTTCGCACACCTTCGACTACCTTAAGAGGTCGGGGCGACTTTCGCGCAATAGCGCTTCGAGCGTGTCCAGATGCGAGCCGATCTCATCCCACATCTGCCGCCACCTGTCATCGAGGGGCTCGCTAGCATGTGACGCCGCCTTGCGGCATGCGTCGAGCCTCGCGCAGGTTTGGCTGACCTTCACTTGCATCTCTTCGCGGCCGGTCATAGACACCCCGGTGCATGCGGAACCCGCGGTAGCCATTCCTGCCACCTCGTCCGCCACGTTGGTCGCGCGCAGGATGAGGCGGGCGAGTCTTGACCGCGCGACATACGCCTCTTCGTGCCCCGAAGCGACCGACCTCACCTTGTCGATGTCCCGGAGGCATCTCTCTACGCTACTCATCCGGCTAACTCTCCCAGGGAGGCGACTAGACACTCTGCCCGACCTAGCCAGCCTTGTATGCAGACAGGTGCGAGATCACGCTGGTCTGCGCGTCTGTCCAAGTAGAGACGGTATTTGTAAAGTTCGAGAAACCCATCGAACGCGCACCGATCGAGCCCACGGGCGCGAGCGTAGTGTTCGACCGGGGCCACGCGGCCGAATCGAGGATCTCCGATGAGCCAGCAACCAAGTATGGCGGCGTGCCGCAGGACGGTCGCCAAGACTCCGAGTTCGTACGTAACCACGTCGCCATGTGCGAGTGACTCCCGCACGTCGGCGAGTACCGTCGTGAACGCCGCCACATCCTTCCTGGCCCGAGTGTATTCACCCAACCCGTCCAGAATGTGACGTAGTTCGCCTTCACAGCACGGTTCCTCGTTCAGCACCCGTCCCTCGAGCCTCACGTGGTGGAGAAACAGCGACCCGTAGCTAGCCATGTGCCGAATCTCTGGCCACGAATACTGACTCACGGCGACGGAACCTCCCTCAAAGGCCCCGCTAAGCGCGGCGGCGCTGGAACGGCCGCCGGGGCCGACCAGAAGGACGTCAATGTCGCTCAGATGGTCCTCGTTACCTCGCGCCGATGAACCGTACATCCAAATGGCATTGCCGATGCTCACTTGCGCGAACTCCACTTAAACAAGAAGGCCGCGAACATCGCTACCAAGACGACGCTATAGATGCCTTGTACGGCCATCAGGATCACAAGGGGCCAGGCGTCAAGCCCATCCTGGTCAAAGAAGCTCGCCGGCGTCGCGGAGGAGATGCTCAAGAGGAGATACGGAAAGGTCGTGTCGCCGTCTACCTCCGGGACGGCACCGTCGTCGAATAGCCAGTAAAGCAACGGAAAGACGACCGCTGTCGTCACGAGGAAGTTCACCGCCAGGCGAGGCCCACTCTCGCAGTAGCCCCAGAAAAACCGGTTCGCCTTGCTCCACAGCCACTGGATGAACGCCCGGACTCGTTGAGTACCCCTGAAGTGCTTCCTATACCACTCGGACTCCCCGGCGAAGCCATTCTTCAGATGCGCCTCCCGTGCATCGTTCTCGACTCTCCGAAACCGCCTTCCGTCATCCGTCAGACCCAGGTCGTATGACTGTCGAGCGAGGTTCCGGCAGAGCTCTTCCCGTAGATTGGGCTCCTGTGGCAGGCAGTCACGTATCAGGTCGAACGCTATCTGGCAGCCCGTGAACCGAACGTAGATGAGCCGACACCCGGCCAGGGAGACTCTCGGGAACTCGCAGTCGTAGAACCTACAGCCCTTGAAGACGCACTCGCGCAGCCTCGCTCTTCTGAAATAGCATCCCACGAAGATGCAGTCCTCGAACACGCAATCGTCCAGCAGGGTCTCTTTGAAGCTCACGTTTTCGAAGGTGCAGTGGCGGTACCTAGCCTGACGCAACTCACCCCGATCGAGTCTCTGCGCCGCGAACGTGTAGTCCTCACCGCTGTGAGGACGTTCGATCCTCGCCAAGGGGCGACCCGTACCGGTCGGGCGTGGCGTCTCAGGACCCATTCTCGATGGTCTCTCTCGTCGTGTGCTGCAACGGGACTCGGCAGCGGACCGCCAACGGGTCGATCACCAACTGCAGCCCACGGTCGAAGCGGGGTTGTCCGAGCACGGAGCGGAACTCCACCTTCGCGGCAGCCGGTGCGTTCATGTCCATGTATTGAACGATTGTACATCTGTCCTTTGTCGAGCGATTTGGAGCCATTAACGGAACGTCTGGTGGAGACCTTCGCCGGGCACTGCTCGAAGTAGCAACGCCCGCGCGTACGACACGCCCGCGCAAGCCTGTCAAGCTAGACGAGGACGTGCGCCCTATTCCTGCGACCAATCAACAGCGCGCGAGTCCCATCAGCCCAATCCCGCCCATGCCCCATGTGTCGGCCCCACGCCGCGACCGCGTCGGTCGTCGCTTCAGAGGAAAAGCCCAGCCCACGACGCGTAGCGCGTCTTTGGTCCGTGCCCAGACTTGCTTGCACTGCAAGCATGGCGTAGTTTTTAACGCGTCCTCACCACTCGGAGGTAGGGGCCAATGGCCAGCATCACGATCCGCAATCTCGACGACGACGTGAAGACGCGAATTCGCGTGCGCGCCGCCGAGCATCACCGGTCGATGGAAGAAGAGGTACGCATCATCCTGCGGGATGCGGTGAACGGCGACCGCACCGTGCTCCGCAACCTCGCAGCCTTCACTCGGGAGTGCTTCGCGCCGCTTGGCGGCGTAGAACTAGAGCTTCCTCCTAGGAGCGGTCCAATGCGAGAGCCCCCAGACTTCACCTGAACCCAGCGATGCTTGTCGTAGACACTAACGTCGCATCCGAGCTAATGCGCCCCTCGCCGACTCCCAGCGTCGTCGCTTGGATCGCCGAGCGCGATGCTTCGGCAATGTACCTGACCGCAGTAAGCGAAGCCGAGTTACGTTTCGGCGTCGCGATCCTGCCAGCAGGTAAACGACGTACCGCCCTAGAGGCTGCAATGCGTCGGTGGCTCGAGATTGGCTTCGCCGACCGGATTCTGCCGTTCGACAGTGCCGCGGCCGGCGCCTATGCGGAGATTGCCGCTGACCGTCGTGGGGCCGGTCGGCCTATCGGCGAAGCCGATTGTCAGATCGCGGCCATATCCCGCTCGCGCGGAGCCACCCTCGTTACGCGGAACGTACGGGACTTCGAAGGAACGGGAGTCGATGTCCTTGATCCCTGGACGACGGAATGACCGGCGAATTCGAGAGGACAGCGCGACAACCGACCGCCGATGCTGCCAAGCCGATGGCCAAGTAGGCGCTCGCGGAAAGCCCCTCGGAAGGACAAAACCGATCAGTGAACGTTCAGACCCACGAGAACCTGAGAGCCAAAGTCTGGGAAATCGCGAACCGACTTCGGGGCCCATACCGGCCTCCCCAGTACCGCCTCGTCATGCTGCCAATGGTCGTCTTGCGCCGGCTCGACTGCGTCCTGGAGTCGACCAAAGATGTCGTTCTGGCGAAGCTCAAGGAGTTGGAGGCGCAACGATCCCCACAGGCTGCGCTGGATCGCCTGCTCGGGAACGCCGCAGACCCTAAGCGTAAGTATCCGCTCTATAACACGAGCCCGTATACCTTCGCCCGGCTCCTCGGCGATGCCGAGAACATCGCGCCGAATCTCGTGTCGTACATCAACGGTTTCTCAGAGACAGCGCGGCGCATCTTCGAGCGTTTCAAGTTCGCCGACCAGATCGACAAGCTCGACTCCAGCAACCGCCTCTTCACCATCGTGAAGGCAATGGCCGATGTCGATCTTCATCCCGACACGATTGACAACCTCCAGATGGGCTATCTGTTCGAGTATCTGGTGATGCGCTTCAACGAACAGGCCAACGAGGAAGCCGGAGATCACTTCACGCCCCGCGAGGTCATCCGCCTAATGGCGAACCTCATCTACACCGGAGAGCGGGATGTCTACAAGCCCGGCATCTACCGCGAGATCTACGACCCGGCGTGCGGAACCGGCGGCATGCTGTCGGAATCCCAGAAGCTGATCTTGTCGCAGAACGAGCGGGCGGAGCTTGCGCTCTTCGGCCAGGAATACAACGACGAGTCTTGGGCGATCTGCTGCTCCGACATGCTGATCAAGGACGAAGATACCGCCAACATCGTCCTCGGCGACACGCTTGGCGACGGCAAGACCCGTGACGGTTTCGAGGCGAAACGCTTCCACTACCTCATGGCCAATCCGCCTTTCGGGGTCGAGTGGAAGGACCAAAAGGACGTCGTCCAACGAGAGCACCGATCAGCGGGCTTCTCGGGTCGGTTCGGCGCTGGGCTTCCGGCGATCGACGACGGATCGCTGCTATTCCTCCAGCACATGATCTCCAAGATGCATCCCTATGAGGAAGGCGACGAGGACCAGCCCGGCTCGAAGATCGCGATCGTCTTCAACGGATCGCCGCTGTTCTCCGGCGACGCTGGATCGGGACCGTCCAATATTCGTCGCTGGATCGTCGAGAACGACTGGCTCGACGCCATCGTAGCCCTGCCCAACCAGCTCTTCTACAACACCGGCATCTTCACCTACATCTGGCTCGTGACGAACCGCAAACCGCCGGAACGGCGCGGCAAAGTGCAGCTCATCGACGGCACGCGTTTCTTCGAGAAGATGAAGAAGAGCCTCAACAACAAGCGCAACGAAGTCACCGAGGACCAGATCCACCATCTCACGCGCACCTACGGTAACCACGTGGACGGCGAGACTGCCGAGCTCCAGATCAACGGTGATACCGAGACTCGCGTCATCTCCCGCATCTTCGAAAACCGAGAGTTCGGGTTCCTCAAAGTGACAGTCGAGCGTCCCTTGAGGATGAACTTTGAGGCGACACCAGAGCGCATCGCGCGACTCGACGATCAGACTGGCTTTCGCAACCTGGCGACATCGAAGAAGCGCAAGGACTCTGCGGCTGCCAAACGGGAGATCGAGGAAGGAACGAAGCGTCAGGATGCCATTCGTACCCTACTGGCGACCCTCGAAGGCAATGGTCGTTATATGGACAAAGCGGCGTTTGAGGCCGATGTGATGACGGCCGCAAAACACGCTGGCGTCAAGATTCTGGCCGATCCCAAAAAGGCAATCTGCGCAGCTCTTGGGGAACGCGACCAACACGCGGAGATTTGTCGCGACAGTAAGCGGCGCCCCGAGCCCGACAGTGAGCTTCGGGACACTGAGAATATCTCCTTACCACCCGACACCGCACTTCCCCTGCCCATGGAATTCGGACCGAAGAGGCCGAACGACCGTTTAGTCGAGGCGTTTCGGGATCACATCGACGCCTACATCGCCAGCGAGGTGCTACCTCACGTGCCCGATGCCTGGGTGGACTACACCAAGACATTGCTGTCCCACAAAGTGGGCGAAAAGTGACGGCCTGAACGCTCCCTGCTGTA
>JAPPND010000215.1 GCA_028818795.1 Gammaproteobacteria bacterium
GCGCCTCTGCGGCGCCGAAGGGGTCACCATCGATGTCGCGGTCGTCTACACGCCGACGGCGCGTGAGGCGGCTGGCGGCGCTTCAGCCATCGAGGCCCTGATCGACCTGTGGATCGCCGATACCAACGCGGCCTACGACGCGAGCGGGGTGGAGCAGCGCTTGACGCTGGCAGTGCGCGAGGAGGTGGACTACGTCGAGTCGGGCGACTCGCTGGTCGACATGGAGCGGCTCAGCGAGCCCTCGGACGGGCACCTGGACAGCGTGCATGACCTGCGGGATCGGTCTGGAGCCGATCTCGTGCACTTGATCGTCGGTGAGTCCGATGTTGGCGGCAGGGGCCAACGCCCTGGCGCCTTCAGCTTTTGCATCGTCACCTTCCCCGACAGTAGTTGCTTCGCGCATGAGCTGGGGCACAACATGGCGCTTCGGCACGACCGGTACGAACGGAGCATCGAGAGGGACTGGGGAGGCGGCGTGTTGACTTCGGATCCAGCCTACGGCTACGTCAACCAGCGGGCCTTCGGGGTCGACGCACCGGAGTCCAGCCGTTGGCGCACGATCATGGCGTACGAAACGCAGTGCGATGACGCCGACTTCAGGTGCAACCGGCTGCTCCGTTTCTCGAATCCGCGGCAGCAGTACGACGGCGACCCGTTGGGCGTTCCGCAGGAGCCCGCGAATCGAAGCGTGGACGGACCCGCCGATGCCGTGGCGGTCCTCAACGCCACCGGACCCGCGGTGGCGCTGTGGCGCGACCGGCCGGCCGCCGCGAACCGGCCGCCGGGGCCGGTGGGCGTACTGCCGTCGCTACGAATCGGGCTGAACGAGGGAACCGCGACGGTGGACGTGTCGGGGGCGTTCCGGGATCCGGACGGCGACCCGCTGACGTACGGGGCGACGTCGTCGGCGGTGCAGGTGGCGGCGGTGGCGGTGTCGGGCAGCCGGGTCACGGTGACCCCGGTGTCGGACGGCGCCGCGACGGTCCGGGTGACGGCGACCGACCCCGGCGGCCTGAGCGCCGCGCAGACCTTCACGGTCACGGTCGGCAGCCGCGCGACGAGGTCCTTCACCGATCACCCGCTCGTCGGCGGTGTGACGCCGATCAAGGCCGTCCATTTCAGGGAGCTGCGAGAGCGGATCGACGCCCTGCGGACAGCGGCCGGACTGGCGCGGTTCGGTTGGACGGACCCGGTCATCACCGCAGGCGTGACGCCGGTCAAGCTCGTGCACCTGCTGGAGCTGCGGTCGGCGCTGGGCGCGGCGTATGCGGCGGCGGGCCGGGCCGCACCCCGCTGGACGGATACGGCCCCTACTGGCGGGGCGACGCCGATCCGGACGGCGCATTTGATGGAGTTGCGCGCGGCGGTGGTAGCGCTGGAGTGAACCAGTTCGGCTGTTGCTGCTTTGGCGCCCGCGAACAGAAGGGAATCTGGGCTCATGAGATCCGTTTCGCATTGTCGGTTCGCGCCCTCGCAGTCCGGTGCCGACAAGCGAGGTTCTGGCCCGTCCGGGACGGTGCTCGGTGTACTGCTCGCAATGCTGGCCACCAGCGAGGCTATGGGGCAGCCCGTCGGGCTGTTCCGGCCGGTGGCGTCGGCGGCGGTATCGGCCGCTGTCGCTCCGCTCGTCGGCCCCGATTCTCTGGCGCTGCGTCGACGACTGGTGTCTATCGACTTCGCGCAGCTCGCGCCGAGCGATCCGATCGGGCCGGACACGCCCGCGACGGCGGCCACGGGGCCGGGTGTCCTGCGGCTGAACCTCTTCGACGACGCCACGTTCACCGGCTCAGTGGAGAACGTGGCGTCGACCTTCTCGGGCGGCTATTCGCTGTCGGGTTCGCTGCTGGGCGTCGAACTTGGCACGATGACGCTGGTGGTGAACGGTGAAGTGGTCGCCGGCACGGTACGGACGCCCCGTGCTACCTACCGCATTCGGCCGGCGGGCGGTGGGCTGCATGCGGTGAGTCAAGTGGACCTGTCGCGTCTTCCGCCGCTGGGTGAGCCGATTCCGCGGTCACGGGAAGCCCTGGACCAGCCGCCGTTCGAGGCTGGCCTCGGTGTCCCACCCCCGTCGCGATGACCACCGACCGTCTAGCATCTTGCGGTCAACGAACTGGGGTACGGGGCGGTTCCGAGGTTCGAGGTAACCGTTCGGTGCCCCTGTATGGACATGCGGCTGGCCCAGCCAGACGCGCCGGCGGCGTCCGGAGATGATGAGGGAGCCGGGAGGGGTCTCAGGCCCGACTGTCTGATGGGTTGCCGTGTTGGGTATGATGACCGACAGTGCGGCGGCGGCGCCAGTCCGCACAGCCGGGGCTCGCCGTTGAATGCCTGAAGGGCTTTGGCGACGGGCTGCCAGCGGGTGTATGGCGTCTGACAGAACGGACGCGCTCGACGATGCCGCGGTAGAGCGCCTGTGGGCGCTCAGCCAGAAGACGATCCATGACCGCACTCGATTACGCCCTGAATTGGATCGACGGCGAGCTGGTTGCCGGCGGCGCACTGATCGCGTTCGGCCTGCTGCTCGTGGGGTGCGGCGGGTGGCTCTGGAGGTTCGGAGAGTCTACGGCGGCCCGCGCGATGGTGCTGCCTCTGCTGGTGATGGGCGCGTTGATTGCCGTGCTGTCCGCGGTGGGGACGCTGAACAACGTGCGCCGCATTGCCGAGTTCCGCGAAGCATATGCGGTCGATCCGTCGGCGTTCGTTGAGCAGGAGGTCGCCCGCGTGCAGGGCTTCATGAGCTGGTACGTGTACACGTTCGTGGGCGCCTCGATCCTGATCGTCGCGGGGCTGGCGGCGTTTCTGATTGCCGGTGCTCCGATGTGGAAGGCGATCGGGCTCGCGATGATCGTTCTCGGTGCGGCGGCGCTGCACGTCGACTTCTTCTCGAAGGCGAGCGCGACGCAGTACCTGGCGAATCTGTCTCTGCTCGACGGCGCCCCTGCGGCGGCCGAGCGTACGCCGGCTTCCTCTGACAACGGCAATCAGACGAGGAGGGACTAAGCGGGACGCTGGAGAGAGTGGCGGCGGACGGTAAGCAGGTTGCGATGCGGCGTGGTTCCGTAACGCGGCTTCCATCATCTGGTGCTCCGATCCACGCGGTGCGCGGGTGCGAAGTAGGAGACTTTGGCCGAAGTCGGCCGTCCGGTTCGGTTCGGGGGGGAACCGTTCGGTTGCCCCGGCGCGGCTCTGATGTACTCCGTGGTCGGCACCCTGATGCCGAAGCCAGCGTCTCCGAGGAGATCGCCAGCCCCTGCACGCACCGCATCGGCAACCGGTCGGGCCGGAGCGGCGTCGCTGCTTTGGTGCGCGGCGCGGCCTCCACGAAGGTCTCGATCAGCACGAGGTCAACCAGAAGAACCCGGTCCTGTCGCTATCCGACGACGATGGCCGGGCTGCCGCATACCGACTTCGCCGAACGCTTACGTTCCGAGTGTAAGCGTTCGGTGGTCCCGGTATTTTGTGCTGGTAACGCGTTTCGATATTCGCTATGGTCTCGGCCATGGCGTGTCGGGACACGGCAGCCGATCCAGGTCGACCGGTTGCCGATGCGGTTTCGCCGGCCGGGCAGCCGGACTGGCGGCGGCTGTGTGAGCAGGCGCGAGATCGTGCCGAGGCGGCGGAGGCGCGGGCGGAAGCGCTGACGCGGGCGGAGTTGTCGGCCCGCTCGAAAGCAGGTTTCTGGAAGTCGCAGTTCGAGGCGGCGCGGCGCAAGCGGCTGGCGGCGGTCGAGCGGTCGAAGGACGCCCGCCGCGCGGCGAAGGACGCGCTGGCGCTGCGGGCCGAGGTGGCCCGTCTCCGCGAGCTGCTTGCGGATGCCGGCGTCGCGTCGGACCGGTGCGGCGTCATGTCGCTACGCCGGGAGGTAGCCCGGTTGCGCAAGGCGGTGCCGGGGGCGGAGGTGCAGGCGGCCGAGATTCGCCGGCTGCACAAGGTGCTGTGGAAGGAGCGCGTCGACACGGCGGCGCTGCGCCGGGTGCTGGACGAGACCGTCCAGCTCTACGCCGAGACGGGGAAGCTTCGCGACCAGCAGGACCGGGTCCTGTCGCTGTCGGACGACGTCGGGCGGCTGCGGTATGCGTTGCAGCGGTCCGAGGCGGAGAAGGACCGCCTGAAGG
>JAPPND010000190.1 GCA_028818795.1 Gammaproteobacteria bacterium
CACTGGATCGAGCGCTTCCAGTACAAGGAGGCGGGCCCGCAACTGCTGCTGCAGGCGTTCCTGCAGCGGATCGTGAACGGCGGCGGTCGGATCGAACGGGAGTACGCGTTGGGCCGTCGCCGCACCGACCTCCTGATCGTCTGGCCGCCGGGCCGGTTCAAAGGCCGTGCCGGGCCCGGCACGCCCGCCCGGCGCTACGTGGTGGAGTGCAAGGTCCTCCACGGAGACCTCGATACCACGATCCGCGAGGGCTTGGAACAGACGCTGGACTACATGGACCGGTGCCGGGGCGAATCGGGCCACCTGGTGATCTTCGACCGGGACGAATCGAAACCGTGGGAGGAGAAGCTCTACCGGCGCGAGCAGTCGCACGACGGTCGCCCGGTGACCGTCTGGGGGGCATGAGACGACAATGGAGTACAAGGGCTATTTTGCATTCATCGAATTCGACGACTCTGCGGATGTCTTTCACGGACGGGTCGTGAACAGCGAACCGTATCCCATCGCCACGTTCGAGGCTGCGGAAACGCACGAACTCCGGCACGAGTTCGAACGCTCCGTCGATGCGTATCTCAAGTGGTGCGAGGAGGACGGCGTCGAACCAAAGTAGCGTTTGGTTTCGAGAACGCCCGGCGGGTCGAATTCACCGTGGACAGCCACGAACGCCTACACGCACTGCATCGGACGCTCGCCGCGCGACGGCATCCCGTCTCCACCCAGCAGTTGATGGACGAACTCGATTGTTCCCGTTCAACACTACATCGGACGGTCGTTCGCCTGCGGGATGCCTTCGGAGCACCTATCATCAACGCGACCGGGCGAGGGTATTTCCCATGATCGCTCGACCGGGAGTTTCGAGTTGCCCGGGCTTTGGTTTCGTGCCGACGAACTGGAAGCGCTGCTGGTGATGGACGACTTGCTGGAGACCGTTCAACCCGGGGTGCTTCACACGCAGTTCGGTCCACTTCGCAACAAAGTCAGGCAGCTGCTGGATGACGCCATCCAAGGCCGCGAGCCATTCCCGACGCACCGGATACGCATCCTGCGCTCCCACGCGCGGCTGGTGCCGACCCCGAACCTGACGGCAGTGGCGTCCACCGTCGTGGAACGACGCCGGCTCGCGTTCCGTTACGCGGGCCGCGTCGCGGGAGAGACGACCCACCGGCACGTTGCACCGCAACGCCTCGTCTATTACCGGGACCAGTGGTATCTCGACGCCTGGGATGAAGGCAAAAACGCCCTCCGCACGTTCTCGATCGACCGCATGTCGAACATCAAGGCTCTCGATGGCACCGCCCGCGACGTCGCCGACGAGGAACTCGATGCCTTGCTGACGGCGGGGTACGGCTTGTTCGCGGGTCCGGCGAAGCACAAGGCGCGCCTGGTCTTCACGGCGGAGCGGGCGCGATGGGTCGCAGACGAGACATGGCATCCGGACCAGACCGGTAGATTCCTTCCCGACGGACGCTACGAGTTGACCGTGCCATACGCGGACGAACGGGAACTGGTCGGCGAGATCCTGCGGCATGGGCCGGATGTGGAAGTCCTTGGACCCGAGTCTCTCATCGAGGTCATTCGAGGCCGGCTTGAACATACAGTGCGCAAGTTACGCAGCAAGTAACGTCTCTCGGGATCAGTAGAGTCCAGGCTCTACTGCCGGACGCGCGGCGCGGAGGACCACCAAAGCCACGAGTCGCAGTCAGTCGCTGCGAAGCGTACCGAGCGAGCGAAGGGCGACCTGCAGTCGCGACTCGAAGTCGCCAAACGACGACGCCCGACGCAAGGCGTTCATCGCCTGGCGTTGGGCTATCGCGGGCAAAAATGTGTGACCTCCCCGCCTGCGATCATTGGTGACCCGTCCAACGGCGAAGTCGAGCGTTGCCTTGGGGTCCGCGAGCCTTTCGGCCTCTCCACCGTCTCGGGGCAAGCCGATCGACGCCGGAGAACCTTTGTATCCGAGTGCGCCAAGAACCGCATCGGGGTCGGCCAACGCCCAAGCCTCCATCATGTGCCGAGGAGTGAGCGTTACGCACCTGCTTTGGGGAAAGTCGCAAATCTCGGACATCTGCTCGCAGTAGGAAATGCTTCGGCTGTCGAGTCGCTTTTCCTGGCCGCGCCCGCCCACGTCCGAATGGACAAAGACGATGTGGAACGCCTCCCGGCGACGACAAGCCTCAGCTGCCACCGCACGTACCGATCCGTCCATCTCGCCAAGACGGACCGAAGGTTCGGTGGGAGTGTCGACAAGGCGAATCCCCTTCTCGGCGACGAGTGCCGCAATGACCCGAGGGATGAGCACCTCGAAGTACGCGAAGTCGGAAGGCCCCTCGCAGAAGAGGGCGTAGGCGAGATACACGCTATACCGTTTCGGTAGGCCGGCGCAGAATACCGTCCACTTCGGCACGGGTCAGACCAACCGCCGAGTCATCCGACACGCCGCCTCTCATCCGCGTGCGCATTGTCCGGTCCCTGCCTTTGGCCGTCGTCGAGACAAGGTCTGAGACAACGACCTCTTCATCTTGTAGCGTGGCCATCACGGATGGCGAGTGGGTGTTGACGAGAATCTGGAAACAGCCGCCCTGATCCGCAACGTTGTAACCCGACGAACGTCGCAGCAGGTCGACCAGGCCGGAAATCCGCGCCTCGTGCACACCGTTTTCCGGTTCTTCGAAGCACAACACGCCGCCGTGATCCGGATCGTTCAGCACAGTCAGCAAAGCGAGCAGCCTGAGCGTTCCGTCGGAGATGACCCGCGAACTGAACGCGAGCGAATCCGCAAGCTCGATGTCGAAGGAGTACTCCGCTGCACTATCCGAGCCCGTGACTCGCAGACGCGCGACGGAGGGAATGAGGTACGAAAGATCGCCACCGATATCCGCCAAGACGCCATCGGGCCTCAGCTCGGTTCTCGTCGCGGCACGGAGCTTCGCGAGCACGGTCGCGAGGTTGGACGCATCGGGCAGCAATTTACGGGACGCCAGCCGATCGGCCGGACGCCGTGACGCTTGCGGATCCACATGCAGGAACTGCACGGATGCAAGCATCTCGCGCAATGCGTAGAGGTGCGGAAACTCGGCGGTCGTGATCGTGGACAGGGCCGTGCGCGGAGCGTCGGCAGCGGAGAGCACGACCGGACGCCCGTGCTTGTTTACACCGTCTTGGCGAATCTGCATGGCTTTCGGTTCGCCGCGAGCTTCGGTCGTCGAGATGAAGGGCCTCAGTCGTCCGTTGTACTTGATTGGGCTGCCGTTTCCGATGCTCGGCAGTCGTTCGTCCTTCTTGGCGATGGGCGCACAACTCTCTCGGCGGATGCTCACGTCCTCGAACAGGTTGTCGTCGTTGAGGCGTGCGCCCACCTCCACCTCGTATCGAAGCCGCTGGGCCCGGAGTTCGAAGGTCGTTCCGAAGGCATCGACGCCAGCGGGGGCGAGCAGCACCTCCACCGCGAAGGTCATCCTTGCGCGCCGCCTGCGGGGCCTGGTCAGCCGGAACAACTCCACGGGTCTTCCGCGGAGATCACGCATGGCTTCGCGGATCTCCGTCTGCGCAAGCCGCGAGACGAATTTGATTGCGTCGAACAGGTTGGACTTGCCCGATGCGTTCGGACCCACGATCGCCGTGAACGGATGCAGGTCGAGGCTGAAGTCCTCGAACGTCTTGAAACCGTCTATCTCGATGCGCGTAATCATTGTGCCACGCCGTTTCGGAGGATGATCTCGCCCATTGCCGCTTTCCAAGGCGTGGCTATGTCGCCCACTCGGCTGTGGAGCGCCCCGATATCACTTCCACCAACCGTGTCCGAACCGCAGCTGGCCATTCTTTCATTCCGACGCTCCCAGTTGCCGCAATTGGCCAACGCGATGTTGCCGCACGTATCGTGATAGGGACAACACCGTATTCGCGCTAGGGATAGTCTACGCGCTCTTTCGCAATGCCGGCGTCGACACGCTACGCGATCCGTTGACATCCGATCTCATTCTTGGGGAGCCACTTGTTAGA
>JAPPND010000142.1:0-3950 GCA_028818795.1 Gammaproteobacteria bacterium
ATCATCGCCCACTTCGAGCGGCTCGGCCGAAACCGCCTCAAGGCGAAACCGGAGCGGGTGGCAACCGAAGTAACCTCCGAGCACGAGATGAAACAGATCCGGGTGCTCGAACTCATCAACGCCTACCGCAACCGGGGCCATCGCAAGGCCGAGCTCGACCCCTTGGGCATCTGGCACAGGGAACCTGCTCCGGAACTCGAACTCGGCTATCACCATTTGAGCCAGGCGGACCTCGACACGGTGTTCCAGACGGGCTCGGCGCAGTTCTTCGCCGGCGGCAACGCGACGCTGCGCGACATCGTCGTGGCGCTCGAGGCCACGTACTGCGGCGCCGTGGGCACCGAGTACACCTACATCACGGACGCACAGGAACAGATGTGGGTGCGGCAGCGGCTGGAGTCGGGCCACGCCGCTCTCGACCTAGACGCCGAGTCCAAGCGCGAGATCTTGGAACGGCTGACGGCTGCGGAGGGGCTGGAGAAGCATCTCCACGCGCGTTACCCGGGCACCAAGCGGTTCGGCTTGGAGGGTGCCGAGAGCCTGATCCCGATGCTTCACGCGGCGCTGCAGCGGCTCGGCACGCACGGCTGCGTCGAGACGGTCATCGGCATGGCCCACCGGGGCCGCCTCAACGTGCTGGTCAACATCCTCGGCAAGGATCCCAAGGACCTGTTCGACGAATTCGAGGGTGTCCTCCCCGATTCGGACGTGAGCGGGGACGTCAAGTACCACCAGGGATTCTCATCGAATGTCATGACGCCGGGCGGCGAGATGCATCTCGCTCTGATGTTCAATCCGTCGCACCTGGAGATCGTGGGTCCGGTCGTCACCGGATCCGTGCGGGCTCGGCAGGATCGTCGCCGGGACTACCAGGGCGACCTGGTGGTGCCCGTCATCCTCCACGGCGATGCGGCGTTCGCAGGCCAGGGCGTGGTGATGGAAACCTTCCAGATGTCCCAGACCCGGGGCTTTCACGTCGGCGGAACGATCCACATCATCGTCAACAACCAGATCGGCTTCACCACCCACCGGCGGGACGACGCTCGCTCCACCGAATACTGTTCGGAGGTGGCCAAAATGGTCCGGGCGCCGATCATCCACGTGAACGGCGACGATCCCGAGGCCTGTCTGTTCGCGGTGCGACTCGCCGTGGACTATCGCATGCAGTTCAAGAAGGACGTCGTCATCGACCTCGTCTGCTATCGGCGACGCGGCCACAACGAGGCCGAAGAGCCCAACAAGACGCAACCGGTGATGTACCAGCAGATCGACGTGCATCCGACGACCCGGGCGCTGTACGCCGGCGGCCTGTTCCGGGAGGGCCTCATCGAACGGGAGACGATGGATCGCATGGTCGACGACTACCGAGCGGCACTCGAGGCGGGCGAGCACGTCGCGCTGGCGCTGGTGCAGGAGCCAGACAGCTCGCTGTTCGTCGACTGGGCTCCGTACCTCGGACACGACTGGGATGCGGCGGGCGACACCCGGGTGGAGCTTTCGACGATCCGCGAACTGGCTGGCCGTTTGAACTCGGTACCGGAAGGGTTCGCCCTACACCGCCAAGTGCAGAAGATTCTCGACGACCGCAAGCGGATGGCGGCGGGCGCGATGCTGCTGAACTGGGGTTTCGCGGAGACGATGGCCTACGCCACGCTCGTGACCGAAGGTTTCGACGTGCGGTTGACGGGTCAGGACGTTGGCGTCGGGACCTTCTCGCATCGCCACGCATCGCTCTACAACCAGAGGGACGGCAAGCGCATCGTGCCGCTCAACCGGCTCACCAACGACACGACGTTCGACATCTACGACTCGCTGCTTTCCGAAGAGGCCGTCCTCGCGTTCGAGTACGGTTACGGGGCCACCACACCGAAGACGCTGGTGGTCTGGGAAGCGCAGTTCGGGGACTTCGCCAATGGCGCCCAGGTCGTGATCGACCAGTTCGTGGTCAGCGGGGAGGCCAAGTGGACCCGCATGTGCGGCTTGGTGATGCTGCTCCCGCACGGCTACGAGGGCCAGGGCCCGGAGCACTCCTCGGCGCGGCTGGAGCGCTACCTGCAACTGTCGGCCGAGCACAACATCCAGGTCTGCATGCCGACTACGCCGGCGCAGATCTTCCACATGCTGCGCCGCCAGGTGATCCGGCCGCTGCGCAAACCCTTGATCGCCCTGACGCCGAAGAGCCTGTTGCGCCACCGGTTGGCCGTGTCCACCCTGGAAGACCTGACGGACGGGGGATTCCGCCCGGTCCTCGGCGAGGTCGACGACCTCAATATGGACGACGTTACCCGGCTCGTGTTGTGCAGTGGCAAGGTCTACTACGATTTG
This sequence comes from Gammaproteobacteria bacterium, assembly GCA_028818795.1. Lineage (GTDB taxonomy): Bacteria > Pseudomonadota > Gammaproteobacteria > Pseudomonadales > Azotimanducaceae > VXYL01. Next base: position 2,326 of record JAPPND010000142.1, read on the forward strand.
CTCGAGGAGCGCCGCGACGCCGGAAACCGTCACGTGGCCATCGTCCGCCTCGAGCAACTCTATCCGTTTCCCGAGGAGGAGCTGGGCGAGATGATCAGGGGCTACCGTTCGCTCGAATCCGCCGTGTGGTGCCAGGAGGAACCCATGAACCAGGGAGCTTGGTATTCCAGCCAGCACCACATGCGCCGCGTGCTGGAACGTCACGATCCTGACTTGACCCTGACCTACGCTGGTCGCGACGCGTTCGCGGCACCCGCGAGCGGCTACGCCGGGCGCCACGTCCAGCGCCAACGCAGATTGGTACGAGAAGCCCTGTTCGGAGAAGACGATGGATGAAGAATTGATCGAAATCCGGACGCCGACCTTCGCGGAGTCGATCTCGGAGGGTACGGTCGCGGTCTGGCACAAGGCCGTGGGGGAGAGCGTCAAGCGCGACGACGTGCTCCTCGATATCGAGACGGACAAGGTCGTGATCGAGATTTTCGCGCCGACCGACGGGGTCGTTGCGGAGATCGTGAAAGGCGAAGGGGATGTGGTCGAGTCCGAGGACCTGCTCGGGCGGCTGCGCGAAGTCGAAGCTGCCGGCGACGAACCCGAACCGGTTGCACAAGCACCCCGAACGGTACCGGTCGCGGCCTCTCCGGCGGCGCGCAAGCTTGCTGCGGAGGAGGGCATCGAACTCGATCAGGTCGACGGCAGCGGCCGCGACGGCCGGATCACCAAGGACGATGTGCAGCGCGAGGTCGACGAAACCCGCGCCGCGGCGGAGGTTGCGGCCGAGCCCGAACCCGAGGTGCCCGCTGCGGCAACCGAGACGGACACCGGCGAACGCGTCGAGCGTCGTGTGCCAATGACTCGGCTGCGCGCCAGCATCGCCGCGCGCCTCGTGGAAGCCCAGCAAACGGCCGCCATGCTGACCACCTTCAACGAGGTGGACATGGGGCCGATCATGACCATGCGCCGCCGCTACGGCGACGAGTTCCGCGAGCGCCACAACGGCACCAAGCTCGGCTTCATGAGCTTCTTCGTGCGCGCGTCGGTCGAAGCGTTGAAGCGCTTCCCGGCGGTGAACGCCACCATCGATGGCAACGACATCGTCTACCACGGCTACTACGACATCGGCGTCGCGGTGAGTACGGACCGTGGTCTCGTGGTGCCGGTGATCCGCGATGCCGACGCCCTTGGCATGCACCAGATCGAGGACGCCATCGTCGACTACTCGGGTCGCGCCCAGGACGGCAAGCTGGCACTGGAGGACATGCAGGGCGGCACGTTCACCATCTCCAACGGCGGCGTGTTCGGCTCGCTGTTGTCCACGCCGATCCTGAATCCGCCCCAGACCGGCATCCTTGGCATGCACAAGATCGAAGAGCGGCCTATGGTGGTGGACGGGCAGATCGTCGCCCGGCCGATGATGTACCTGGCGTTGTCCTACGATCACCGGCTCATCGACGGGCGCGAGGCGGTGAGCTTCCTGGTCACGGTGAAGCAGTTGGTCGAAGACCCCGCGCGCATCCTGTTGGAGTTGTAGCCATGGCCAAGTACGACCTCATCGTTATCGGCGCGGGCCCCTCGGGTTACGCCGCGGCCATCCGGGCGGCCCAGCTAGGCATGGCGACCGCCTG
>JAPPND010000142.1:4050-40312 GCA_028818795.1 Gammaproteobacteria bacterium
CCTCGGGTTACGCCGCGGCCATCCGGGCGGCCCAGCTAGGCATGGCGACCGCCTGCGTAGACAAGTCGCTCGGGAAGGATGGAAAGCCGACCTTGGGGGGGACGTGCCTGAATTGGGGGTGCATCCCGTCGAAGGCCTTGCTTGATGCGTCCCACAAGTACGCCGAGGCAAAGGAGAAGTTCGCGGATTTCGGCATCACCGTGGGCGAGGTTGCCATGGACGTGCCGCGGATGATTGCCCAGAAGGACGCCGTGGTGGATCGGCTAACCGGGGGAATTGCGGGGCTCTTCCAAGGCAACGGCGTGACGCAGTTGTCCGGTCACGGGCGACTGCTCGCCGGGCGGCGCGTGGAGTTCACGCCGCACGACGGCGATGCCGAGATCCTGGAGGCCGACCACGTTGTTCTGGCGCCGGGCTCGGTGCCGGTGGAGATCGCGCCGACGCCGCTGACCGGCGACGTGATCGTCGATTCAACCGGGGCATTGGAGTTCGAGAGCGTGCCGCCGCGACTCGGCGTCATCGGTGCCGGGGTCATCGGCCTGGAACTCGGCAGCGTCTGGGGCCGGCTCGGTTCGGACGTCGTGATCCTCGAAGCGCTGGCGGACTTCCTCCCCGTGGCGGACCCGCGTATCGCCCGGGACGCCCTGCGCGAATTCGGCAAGCAAGGTCTGGACATCCGGCTGGGGACCCGCGTCATGGGGGCCGAAGTGACCGACGAGGGCGTTGTCGTCGCCTACCAGGACACCGACGGCGACAAGTCCCTGACCGTGGACAAGCTCATCGTGGCGGTGGGCCGGGTCCCGTACACGGAGGGGCTTTTGGCACCGGACAGCGGCGTCAATCTCGACGAACGGGGGTTCCTCTACGTGGACGACCTGTGCGCCACGGATGCGCCGGAGGTCTACGCCATCGGCGACGTGGTGCGTGGACCGATGCTGGCGCACAAGGGCATGGAAGAGGGGATCATGGTGGTGGAGCGCATCGCCGGCCACAAGCCGCTGGTGAACTACGACTGCGTCCCGTCGGTCATCTACACGCATCCGGAGATCGCCTGGGTCGGCAAGACCGAACAGGAACTGAAGGCCGACGGCGACGCCTACCGCGTAGGATCGTTCGCCTTTGCCGCCACCGGCCGGGCCCTGGCCGGCAACGAGGGCGTGGGACTGGTCAAGCTGCTCGCCGACGCGGAAACGGACCGCATCGTCGGTGTGCATATTCTCGGTCCCCAGGCCAGCGAGTTGATCGCCCAGGCCGTGATCGCCATGGAATTCGGGGCCAGCGCGGAGGACCTGGGGCTGACCATGTTCGCCCATCCGACCCTGTCCGAGGCGGTACACGAAGCCGCCCTCGGCATCAGCGGCAACGCGATCCACATGGTCAACAGGAGGAAGAGTTGAACCAACCGTCCGGCAGCGCAGCTAGATGAACCTGCACGAATACCAGGCCAAGGCGCTGTTTAAGGACTTCGGTCTCCCGGTCTCGAATGGCATTGCCGTGGACACCCCCGGCGATGCGGTCGAGGCCGCCCAGGAACTCGGCGGCGATCGGTGGGTCTGCAAGGTGCAGGTGCACGCCGGTGGCCGCGGCAAGGCGGGCGGGGTCCAGCTGGTCGACGACCTCGACGGCGTACGCGACTTCGCGAGCGAATGGCTGGGCAAGCGCCTGGTGACGGTGCAAACCGATGCCGAGGGACAACCCGTGGCCAAGATCTTCGTCGAGGAAGCCGCGAGCATCGACCGCGAACTCTATCTCGGTGCCGTGGTGGATCGTGCCAGCCGACGGGTGGTGGTGATGGCCTCCACGGAAGGCGGGGTCGAGATCGAACAGGTTGCCGCCGAGATCCCCGAGAAGATCCTGCACGCAGCCATCGATCCGGCGACCGGGGCGCAGCCCTTCCAGGGCCGCGCCATGGCGTTCTCGCTGGGTCTCGAGGGCAAGCAGGTCAACCAGTTCGCGAACGTCTTCGTCAATCTCGTTCGGCTTTTCCAGGATCTCGACTGTTCGCTCGTGGAAGTCAATCCGCTGGTCGTGACCGGCGACGGCGACGTGCACTGCCTCGACGCCAAGATCAACATCGACAACAACGCCCTGTACCGGCAACCGGCGGTGGCGGCGTTGCGCGACCCCAGCCAGGAAGACGAACGCGAAGCCCAGGCCGACGAGTTCGGCCTCAACTACGTCGCACTCGACGGCAACATCGGCTGCATGGTCAACGGCGCCGGTCTTGCCATGGGCACCATGGATCTCGTCAAGCTGCACGGCGGCAATCCGGCGAACTTCCTCGACGTGGGAGGCGGCGCCACGGAGGAAGCGGTGGCGGAGGCCTTCAAGATCATCCTCTCGGACGACGCGGTGAGGGCAGTCCTGATTAACATCTTCGGCGGCATCGTGTCCTGCAAGATCATCGCCGAAGGCATCATCGCCGCCGTGCAGCAGGTGGGGGTCGAGGTACCGGTCATCGTCCGTTTCGAAGGCAACAACGCCGCGGCGGGTCTGGCCGCCTTGGAAGAGAGCGGCCTCGCCATCGCGACGGCGGCCTCGCTCGAGGATGCCGCCACCAAGGCGGTTGCGGCAGCCGGAGCGGGCCCATGAGCATCCTGGTTGATCGCGATACCCAGGTCATCTGCCAAGGGTTCACCGGCTCCCAGGGGACGCTGCACAGCGAACAGGCGATCGCCTACGGGACGCAACTCGTCGGCGGCGTGACCCCGGGGAAGGGCGGCTCGACGCACTTGGAACGGCCCGTGTTCGATACCGTGTCCGACGCGGCGGCTGAGACGGGCGCCACGGTTTCCGTGATCTACGTGCCGGCCCGGTTCTGCAAGGACTCGATCCTGGAGGCCATCGACGCCGGAATCGAACTGATCGTCTGCATCACCGAGGGGATCCCGACGCTCGACATGCTGATCGTCAAGGATCGGCTGGACACCTTGGGTACCCGGCTGATCGGCCCGAACTGCCCCGGCGTGATCACCCCGGGCGAGTGCAAGATCGGCATCATGCCCGGGGATATTCACCTGCCGGGGAAGGTCGGCGTGGTGTCCCGATCGGGGACGCTCACCTACGAAGCGGTCAAGCAGACCACCGACAAGGGGTTCGGCCAATCGACCTGCGTCGGCATCGGCGGCGATCCCATACCGGGCACCCACTTCACCGACGTGCTGGCACTCTTCGAGGCGGATCCGGCCACGGAGGCGATCGTGCTGGTCGGCGAGATCGGCGGCACGGCGGAGGAGGAGGCCGCGGCGTTCATCGCGGACAACGTCACCAAGCCCGTTGTCGCCTACATCGCGGGCGTCACGGCGCCGCCCGGCAAACGCATGGGCCACGCCGGCGCGATCATCGCCGGCGGCAAAGGCACGGCGGCGGAGAAGTACGAGGCGCTCGAGGAGGCGGGCGTGAAGACCGTCAGGAGTCTGGCGGAGATCGGAAATGCGTTGGGGGAAACAACCGGCTGGGAGTGATTACGCGTGACGAGTGTAGCGTCACCGTTTCCTCCTGACGTTATCCGGCAAGTCGGTCCTAAGTGATCGTCATGTCGGAGCGGGGCCAACGCATCGTGCAAGAAACTCTCAACTTCCCGCGTGTATGCCCGAGGAACCTCGATTTCGGCTATTGATTCCAAGGGATACGGCTGTCCCCTCTCCAGTTGATCCTTGCGACGATCTAAGTTCGTGGTCAAACCAATTTTGACTAGGGGCTCCCTCGAAAAAACTTGGTTCGAAATGGCGTACACTTTTGCCATCGGTTTGCCGTCCATTGCCATCGCATCGATCAACCTTAGCACGGACGGTGGCGGACGGTTGCTTCGTCTCGGTGGTTTGAGCGAACCAAACTATCGTAGAAGCCCGACCAACCGAGTTGTGTGCCGGGAACCCAAAGCGAAGAGTGTGCCTGTCTGGGACGACGCGGACGCCCATGCATTGGCGAGGTCGGAACCTAGCGGGGTTACGACAAGCTCGAACGAGCCATCTCGCAGGCACCGGAACAGGACGACCGAATCCGCGTAACTTGGACCGCCCTGGCTCCTGGTTGGTAGATTGAACCGTTCCATGCGGTTGTTGCCATGCCAGGTCAGCCGTCGTTCGGACCATGTCTGGGATCCTCGACGGAGCTTGATCAGTGCAATGGTTAGGTTGTGTGGGTGATCGTACCTCTGGAAATCCAAGCCGAAGAAGCGATGTCCGCCTCGGGGTAGTTCGAGTTGGTTCTGTGAGCCGCCCTGAAGCGCATCGGCATGTACCCACATGGCATCGTGAGCGGCAAGGTCGATACTGCCCGACTCGACGACATCGCGGAAAGACTGCAGCGGTTCGCTCGGCGAGAATGCGGGCACGGGATGTCCCTCGGTATGCGAGGAGCGCGGCGGGCGCGAACGGCGTCCCAGGTTATAGGCGTCGAGCATCTTAGGAGTAAGGAGTTGTGACACTCGCGACAGTTCCGAAAACACCGCATCAACTTCGGAGGCGGCGACTGCGCGTTGCGACCAGCCTACCTCCGTATTCACGGTGAAGCCTCTCGACGTCAGATTGGCGGATGCGATGAGGACATTGCAGGTCTGGTCGCCGATAGCGAAGGCATAGACCTTCGGATGGAAGGCTGTCCCGCGCGCGACGAAGTCCGAACCTTGGTCACTGCTGCCGCCGATGCGAACCGTCGCGTTGTTGAGCGATAGCCAGTGCTCAAGAGCTTGGGGTTCTGTGATCCCGAAATCGAAGGAAGTGACAAGCGTTTTGGCGATGGTCGAGAATGCGCTGGGGCCTACGGATTGCGCGAGCGAATCGGGCAGGAGTTTCGAGCCAGCAAGCGTCGTATATGCGGAAGCGACTTGCACGGCGGCGGTTTCCTCGCCGATCAGATCAGCGACAGCGTCTCGGATCTTGCTTGGTGCGTGTGGGCTTTGAACCACTAGCATGAGGCGCGTCCATTCTTGCCGCGTGTTCCGGGTCCACCGCCTTTGCGGGAACGCCGGCGAGTGATTCGGAGTTCACGTTCGCGTGCCTGTAAGGCAGTGTGGAAGCGAACCACCTCTGACTCGGTCGTTTTAGGTAGAAGGAGCGCACGTAGGACAATCCTGTCGACTTGCGTCTCCTCGGACGGTGACCGGCGGCTGCAGATTGCGTCGAGATGCTCACGGGTCTCGAGAGGCAAGTCCGGAAGAGGCAGTTGCCTGAGGTGAGTGGCTTCGAGCTTGAGGGCTCCGCCACCCATGCGGGTGCCGGTCGCCTCGATGAGAGTGCGGGACCAAGTGCTGTTTAGGATCGCCGCCAATAGGCCTGGCGACCATTCGCGTTGATGGGACCAGATGCCCGAAAAGTTCGCATCCACCAAGAGATCCCGGTCCGCGTTCACGTAGGTGCATGGCGCATGGTCGACGACTCTCGGAATGAACGCGTCGGGTTGGTGACGGGGCATGAAAGGGGGCAGCATGTACCAGAAGCGAGGAGGCGCGTTGTTACTTGATGGGCGTACATTCGTACGAACCGCCGAAAGGGCGGGTACTGGTTGACCGCCTGGGGAACCTCTGAGCGAAACATCAGCTGCCTCGCGAACGTAGTGCGCAAGATCGTCCGGCATCTGGCATGGAGGCTGCTGCCCTAGACGTCGGTAGACTGGCAGCGCTTCTTTGACTGTCGGCATGTCCTCGGGTAGCGCCCATTGGCGTAGATCAAGCAGGCGCGTCGTGGTCGTGCCAAGCTGCCATGCCGGTAGCTCGCCTTGGCGGTGGAGGACAGTGCGCAGAGTGGCATTGGGCACACGCAAAGTCCTTGATCCGAACTCTGCGTTGGTGGTCATGATCGACCATCCGTTCGTGAGTCGCTGGATCAACTGAACATAGAAGAACCGGTTGCAGCCAGTTCGGAGCCCCTGGCCGACTTTGATGCCGAAGTTTTCCATCGGGCCGAGTAAGTCCGAACGGAACGCTGCCGGCAGGATGTCGCGCACGGCTTCCGGAACCGGTGCGCTATCACAGCGTGGTCGGAAGGTCCCTCGAAGGCGGGAAGAGATGGACGTGTGGTTACTGGCTTCCACAGCGGAGAGCCAAGCCGAAGGGCCTGTCCGGCTGCGAAGTGAATCCCACTCGTCGTGTAGCGAGATTCGGCGCGACGATAGGCCGTTAGTCGACATTTGCGGCTGCCCGCATCTGCACCAAGTCGCGAAAGTGGCTTCCGGGCACTCTGTTGAGAAGGTGCCGCCTACAAGCGACCCGGTCGACGTGGCCTCCGGCAAGATTTTGGTCCAGAGCGCGGAGTGCCAGGTGGTTCTGGTCTCGAGCGGCACGCTGGTTGCGTCGTCGGAGAGACGCCGAGCCACGATGAGATGCGTACCCACGGCAGCATCGGGAAACCAGCCAGGTTGCGAGTCCTCAATGACGAACTCAATCTCGAAAGCCCGGAGCATTAGGTATCGAACGACATCGGCGTAGGCCCGTGAGCGCCAAGTCGATGGGGAGACGAGCGCCAATCGTCCGCCGGGACGGACTAGGAGTGCGCAAAGCAGCCAAGCCGGAACCGAAAGATCGGCAAGTCCCGAATAGCCAGTGGCGAGGGTTGCCCAAAGATCCTTCGAAGATCCTTGGGGAATTCGCGCGGTAATCGCCGCTAAGCCTTCGCGTACCGGTTTGCCACGACCGTTCATGGATTGGTAGCGTACGTACGGCGGATTGGCGATCACGAGATCGTAGGAAAGACAATCGAGTTGATCGTGGGTGTCTGCGACGAAAGCGTCGGCCCGCAGAACGCGATACCCAATATTGTCCTGATTTGCGACGACGCGAAGCCGATGCTCGCAGAGCTCTGCGGATCGCGCATCGATTTCTATCGCATCGAGGTCGCGAATCCGTATTCCGCGATGGCGGCCGGCGTCCCAGACGGCATCTAGGAGATCGCCGGTTCCGGCAAAGGGATCGAGGATGCGTTCCGTGCCGTCTGAGATCGCGAGATGGGCAAGTAGACGACCGACTCTTGATCCGGTGTAGAACTGTCCAAGCACTTTCCGCCCAGGTGCCGGGAGAGCCTGCTCGAACGCACGTGACTCGTCCCGAAGATCTGCTAGGAGCTTACTCGCCGACACGCGTGGACTCGGGGGAATGGCGTGTTGCGTGCCAACGATAGTAGTCCTCGGCATCGATCGGGACATTCTGATTATTGGCGAGATAGTAGCTTACTAGGCGCGAATAGAGGCGCTCCGGCGTCTGCTCGGTAGCGTCGTTTGCTTCTCGTTGCAGCGTCTCAGCCACTTCCCATGCAGTGCCAACACGACCATTCGCGCTGCGAGACTGTTTCTGGAGCAGCAGGACCGGATCGCCTCGTACGGCACCGTTGGTTGTCACCTGCTTGAAGCTGCCTTGCTTCTTGTCGAGAACGCCGGCGTGCTCAACGCTAAGCCCCGCGTCTGTGTAAGCGGCCTGAAGGGCATTCCATACCTTGGCGCTAGCAGAGTGGAATACCAAGGTTGCTTTGCCACCTGGTCGCAGAATCCGGTTCATCTCGGCGAATGCACAGGTAAGAAGCCGCTGGTACGTGTCGACGCCCTTTCCTTGGCTTCGACTAATGATGGCTTCGTCCGTTGCGTTAGTCACGTGGCCAAGCCACGACTCGTTGAGCATCGAGACTTCCGAATACGGAATGTTGGCGCCAAACGGTGGGTCGGTGAAAACGTAGTCGACTGATCGGTCGGGCAGGTCCACAGCGAGACTTGACCTTTGGTGAACGACTGCGCGAGCGGTGCGACGGTGAACCGAATCGAAGGCGTTCGCGATGCTGTTGAGTTTGCGCGCTAGTCCCCGGAACACGTTCTTTTCCACCGGTAGTCCGCTCACGTAAAGGACGCCTGGTTGGGCACTGGTGACAACGAGATCCTTCTGGCCCGACTTCGCGACGACGCGCGTCATGATCGTCGCATGGGATTGGTTGTAGCTTAGGAGCCAGAAACGGAGAGCGTCGCCCAGCGCACCTTGATGGGACGCGACGCTTTCCCAAAGTCGCCCGAAAGCGATGAGATTGCGGCGGGTGTAGAAGTGGTGGACGTGCGAGATGCCCCGGTGGTAGCCGCTTCGGTAAAGGTCTCCCCAGGGAATCGCGAACGTTGGTACGCACTCCGGGATCTGTTCGTGTTCGACTCGGGCAAGTAGCGTCAGGTCATTTTCATTGGGATCGCGTGACCAAGTGGATTTTTCCGTGACGCCGTACACGCGGCCCATCGTGCGGCAACGGGACTCGGCGACACGGCCGAGGAGATCGTCTCGGGTTTGCTGCATGACGCGATCCAGAGCTCCCACCGGGTGCTCGGCATTGCAGAGCGGGCAGCGGAACTGGGAATCAATGCGTGCTGGACCCGTGGAAACGCATGAGTCCCAAACGGTCGTGCGGCCGCCACAGGTGGAGCAGCACAGGATGTCGCTCCAGACGACGTGCCTGACACATCCCTCGCGTCCGAGCGGATCCTCGGCGGCGTATAGCCACCCAAAATCGGATGTCACGCTTTGGAGCACATCTTCGGCCGCTGAACGGAAGCGCATCGGGTCGGGAGGATTGTTGAGGACTCGGGCCACGAAGGCGCCGAGAGCTCCTAGTTCGTAGAGGACCGCGTTCCGCGGTCCCCACTGGGCGCGTATGCCTAGACGCTTGGCCTCGCGGCGAAGTGGCGGGGGCGGGTCTCCGCACAATAGCGCCGCAAGGCCGGTAGTGCCGCTACCGGCGAAACCGTCGAATACGGTTTCCCCGGGCTTCGTGTGAGCCGCGATGTAGAGGGCAATGGCCTCGGGAGAGATCTTCGTGGGGTAGGGGAATGCCCCATAGAGCGGGCCATTCCGGGTGGCGGGCAATGCGGCCCCGTAGAGTGCGGCAACCGGGTTCATCGACAGTCGTTGTTACGAGGGTTGTAGTGACGGTATCTGGTGAGCGCAGACGAGCGGAAGCCCCGACGTGGATGGACCCCCTTGGGAGCGCGGAGATGCCGAACCGGTCGTCGTGGCTCCCGAGTGTGGCGCGCTTGGGGTGGCGTACGAACGTCTACCGCGTAGGGCTTTCGCTGCCTAAGGCGTATAGGGTGGCCACTGGCCGTTGGACGAGAGACCCGCATGGGCCGAGACGATCCTTGTCCGCGTCGCGGATGATCATATCACGCCGCCCATAGAGGCTGGTGCTTGAGGTTCAATCCTGGGCACGTAGACACCCATCTATCGTGAGTCAACTTTCGCCATAATCTCCTTGCACGGTTGAACGGGAGCTTTAGGGTTCGTTGCTCTATAGTGCTGCAACAGGTCTTGGATGCCCGTGGACATGGTTCAACGCGTTCGCCTTGGCTACCCCATAGCCTTGGGTTGCCCCGATGGCCCTCGAATCCTTCAACCGTAGGCTATGTGGCGTGATGATCGACGGGCAGACAGGTGCCGAGTTGACCGTGCTGGAGACGCAAGTGCTCACGGACGCGGGCGTGGACTTGAACACGGAAGCTCGGACGGATCCGCTGGGAGCGACTGCGGCGTTGTTCGCTAGCATCATCGGGACAGGGCTTACAACGGACGAGGCCGCGAGGCGCTTGGACCTGCGGCAAAACTGCGTCCGACAGATGATTGCCCGGCGAACTCTCTACAGCGGGCTACTGGACAACCGCCGTTATATCCCGCTCTTCCAATTCGAAGCGGGCGGCGGCTTGATTCCGAACATCACCGAAGTCAATGCGGCGTTGCCGGACGACCTCCATCCTGTCGATGTATACGACTGGTATACGCGAGCCGATCCGGATCTGTTCGTCGGAGATGACATCGATGCGCCTATGAGCCCTTTGGCATGGCTCCGCAACGGCGGGGATGTCGAGTCGGTCTTGACGCTTGCTCGACGGCTTTGACCAATCGTTGCGACGCTCCCGGCGATGCCACCTCACCATGCGTGGGCCGGGACGCGACTATCGCCGGTCCCCACTACCAGATGCCAGCCATTACCAGGCGGAAGCCCGCCAGAACGGGGTTCCCCTGAACGCTAACCGGTTCGTGGAGGATGTCCACATCGGCACTCGGCCGATAGACGTATACGTCACGGGCGAACGGATCGATAAGCCAGCCGAGCCTCAGTCCATTGGACACGTATTGCCGCATCTTCGCCTGGGTGTCCGCCAGCGAATCCGACAGGGAACGCAATTCGATGACGAAGTCCGTGCAGAGCGGAAGAAAACGCTCCTGTTGTTCTGCGGTCAGCGCATCGAGGCGCTCGTATCGAACCATCCGGCATCGGGGGCAAACATCGAGGTGTCCGGCAGCACGAACCCGCCGGAAGACTCAGTCGCCGATCCCGTGCCGTCCCTTGCGGCCCACTGGACGAGTTGCATGACGATGTTCGCGTTGCGGTGGCTGGTCTTGAACCCGGCTGGTGGCCCGATGATCAAGTCACCCTCGACCGTTCGTTCGATTCGCAAGACGTCATTCGCCTGACACAACTCGTACAACCAGTCGTCGGTGCTTCGGAAGGGCAGGCGAAGCAGCAATGGCAAGGACGCCAGCGCGTCGACGCGTAAGGGGTGGTGCCCGTAGCCGCCGCGACGAACGGGCAAGAGGGTTGCTTCGGGCGTGGCATCCATGAGGACGGAGCCTACTCCATGAACGGTTTGGCGTTCGGTGGCCTCGTGGGAGTCCGCGAAGCGATTCTCCCGCGACCGCAAAGCGGTCGCTCCCTCGCTTGAAAAACCGACCGCCAACCCCATATCTCCGCCGGTGCCGGGATAGGGGACGACATGACCGACCAAGCGACTGCGGAGACGCGCGGCTTCCAGACCGAAGCCCGCAAGCTTCTCCAACTGATGATCAACTCCCTGTACTCCAACCGGGAGATCTTCCTGCGCGAGTTGATCTCCAATGCGTCCGACGCCATCGACCGGCTGCGCTTCGAGAGCCTCACAGACGAGTCCCTCATCGCAGACGATCCGGAGTTCAGGATCGTCGTCGAGTTCGACAACGACGCCGGCACCGTCGCCGTCGTCGACAACGGCATCGGCATGAGCCGCGACGAGGCGGTCGCAAACCTAGGGACCATCGCCAAGTCCGGCACCGAGGAGTTCTTCGGCGCGCTGACCGGCGACGAGCAGAAGGACAGCGCGTTGATCGGCCAGTTCGGCGTGGGGTTCTACAGTTCCTTCATCGTGGCGCGGGAAGTCGAAGTGCTGACGCGACGCGCCGGGGACGAGACGGGAACCCGCTGGACATCGACGGGAGAGGAGGAATTCACCGTCGAGGAGCGCGCCGAGGTGCCGCGCGGAACGCGCGTGACGTTGACGCTCAAGGACGACGCCAGGGAATTCGCCGAGGGCTTCCGCCTGCGTTCGGTTTTGCGCAAGTACTCGGATCACGTCGGCGTGCCCGTCATGATGGCCAAGGAGGACGGCGACGACGACAAGGAAGCCGAACTGGAGACCGTCAACTCGGCCAAGGCGCTATGGACCCGTCGGCGCAACGATGTCTCCGAGGACGAATACAAGGAGTTCTACAAGCACGTCTCCCACGACTTCGAAGACCCCGCCGTGTGGAGCCACAACAAGGTCGAGGGAAAGCTCGAATACACGAGCCTGCTCTACGTTCCCAAGCGCGCCCCGTTCGACCTCTGGAACCGGGAGGCGCCGCGCGGCCTCAAGCTCTACGTCCAGCGCGTCTTCATCATGGACGACGCGGAGGCGTTCCTGCCGCTCTACCTGCGTTTCGTCCGGGGCGTCGTCGACTCCAGCGACCTGCCGCTCAACGTCTCGCGGGAGCTACTCCAGCAGGACGACCGCACGCGAACGATCAAGAACGCCCTCACCAAGCGGGTCCTCGACATGCTCGGCAAGATGGATGCCGAGGAATACGGCGCGGTCTGGGACGAGTTCGGCCTGGTGCTGAAGGAAGGCGTCGGCGAGGATTTCGCGAACAAGGAGGAACTGCTCGGCCTCATGCGTTTCGCCTCGACCCACGACGCGGATCCGGCGCAACGCACGTCGCTTACCGACTACATCGCCCGGATGAACGGCCAGGGCGAAACCTCGGACAGCGAAGACGAGACCGAGGCGCCCGAGGCGGAAAGCGACGAGGCCGGCGAAGCGACGAAGCGCCAGGACAAGATCTACTACTTCATCGCGGATTCCGACGCCGCGGCGCGGTCGAGCCCGCATCTCGAAGCGTTTCGCGCCCGGGGCATCGAGGTTCTGCTGCTGACCGACCGGATCGACGAGTGGTGGATGTCCTTCGCCGACGAGTTCGGCGGCGTGAAGCTCCAGGACGTGGCGCGGGGAGAACTGGACCTCGACGACGTCGATTCGTCCGAATCCAAGGGCGACGAGGACGAACCGTTGCTGAAACGCATCGGCGATGTGTTGGGCGACCAGGTCGAGAGCGTTCGCAGGTCCACGCGGCTTACCGACTCGCCTGCGTGCCTTGTGCTGGGAGAGCACGATCTGGGCGTACAGATGCGGCGCATCATGGAGGCCACCGGGCAGGCTGCGCCGGACAGCAAGCCGCACTTCGAGGTCAACTTGGCCCATCCCCTTCTCGAACGTCTCAAGGACGAACCGGACGAAGATCGATTCGGTGACCTCGTTTCGATCCTCTTCGACCAGGCCTCGCTGGCAGAAGGCAACACCGTGGCGGAGCCGGGTGCCTACGTTCAACGGGTCAACAAGCTGCTCGTCGACCTGTTGCGCTAGAGGAATCCATGGCGGTTCGTTGCCGGTAGTGGACATCGCTGCCCGCGCCGCTTAAGTTCGGGCGAACGGTTGCTCAACGTCCGTTGAGGTAGGAGGACAGGATGCAGACCGCTATCGTAGGTGCGGGCAATTTCGGTACGGCTGTCGCCAATATCGTTGCCTCGAACGGCGTCGACGTGCATCTGTGCATGCGCGATGAAGCGCAACTCGCGGACATTCTGACCCACGGCGAGAACCGACGCTATCTGCCCGGCCACCCCCTCGCGGAACGCGTACATCCGACCTCGGATCTTGCCGAAGCCCTTGGCGCGAGCGATGTCGTGTTCGTCACCGTGCCGAGCGCTTCGTTCCGGGAGGTGACCTCGGAACTCGACGGGCTGGTGCGGAGAGACACCTGCGTGATCAGCGCGACGAAGGGCATCGAGGCCGGGTTTCGGCTCATGAGCCAGATCCTGGAGGAGGGTCTCCCGCACACGAAGGTCGGCGTGATCAGCGGTCCGAATCTCGCCGAGGAGATGGCGGACGGCCGCTACACCGGCACGGTGGTCGCAAGCCGTCACGAGGCGCTTCGGACAACCGTTCAGCGGATACTCACCAGCCCGACGTTCCGGGTCTATTCCAGCACGGACGTGTACGGCGTCGAACTCGGCGGCGCGTTGAAGAACATCTACGCGATCGTCTGCGGGATGGCCACGGAACTCAAGGTCGGGCAGAACGCCCTGGCGATGCTGGTCACGCGCAGCCTGGCGGAGATGGGGCGTTTCGCCGTCTCGCTGGGGGCCAACCCGTTCACGTTCCTGGGACTGTCGGGCGTCGGCGACCTGTTCGCGACGTGTACGTCGCCCTACTCGCGGAACTTCCAGTTGGGGCTGAAGCTGGCACGCGGCTCGTCGCTGGATGCTGCCATGGACGAACTCGGCAAACTGGCCGAGGGGGTCAACACCGTCGGCGTGGTGCACGCCAAGAGCGGGGAACTCGGCGTCTACATGCCGCTCGCGGACGCACTCTATCGCCTGCTGTTCGACGGCGCGGGCCTGGGGAGTATCATCTCCGGCCTCATGACGAGCGAGCAGCGAGTGGACGTCGAATTCGTAGCCCCCACCGCCTGGAGCCACCAGGAATGACGGTTTGGCACGGGAAATGGCCGTCTTCCGCCCTCAGGGGTCTCGCGTTGCTGGGCGCGGCGAGCACGTTTGCTCAGTCGGATGTCCCGGGTTCATCGGATCCCGCCGGCATGGCGCGGTACCCCGGCGCATGGATAGTCGAATACTCGCCGGAGACGAGCGTGCGCAGCTACGAGTTCGTTACCGGCGAGGTCGCCAGGATTCGTCGGGAGGTCCGGATCGACCGCAGCACTCGAACGGCCGCCAAGCTCGCGCGCGTGACCTATCGAACGCCGGGCGGCACCCGGCTCGACGACGTCGTCGAACACTACGAGGCCGTGGTGGGCGAACTGGGCGGACGGGTGGATTTCACCTGTAGAGGGCAGGAGTGCGGGCACAGCACCCTGTGGGCCAATCAGGTCTTTCGCGTCAAGGAAATGGCGGCACCCGACCCGGCCCAGTTCTACCTGGCAACGACCATCGACGGCTCGAACCTGGGATTCGCCGATGCCGGTCGCGCGGCACTGGTCTCGATCTACGTGGTGCAACGCCCGAATCGCCGCGTCAACGCCCACGTGGACTTTGCCGTCGTCGCCGGCGGCAGTTCTAGTGGTTCGGCAGAAGACGTTGTCAAAGCACTGAATTCACGAGGCTTTGCGGTGGTAAATGCCGCAACCCCGAACCGTTCGGGAGAACTTGACGAGGACGCGCTCAAAGCGCTTGACGATCTCGCCCCGGCCTTGACGCCGTTTGCAGGCCAAATTGTATTGGTCTGTCACTTGGGGGGCCTCGACGATCCGGAGGAATCCCGCCGACGCACCGAGGCGTGCGCCGAACGTGGCTCGGAGCAACTCCGAGCCGCAGGCGTCGAGGCGGGCGCCTTCGGGGCTGGCGCATTCCTGCCCCGGGAAGGGGAATCGCCCGATCGCCTGGAACTGGTGATTCCGGGTGCCAAACCTACCCGTTGACGACGACACCGAAGACCTGATCGAAGCGTTCGCCGTGCGGCTCGATGCGGCTGACGTTGTATTCGGCCACGGTACCGACAATGCCCGGGATGAAGCCTGGCGGCTGGTAACCGGGATCCTTCGCGGCCGCCGGCTCACTGGCGCCTTGGCGCGCGACCTCGAAGCGCTGTTGCGACGTCGGATCGAGGACAGGGTGCCCGTGCCCTATCTGACCGGGGAGGCGTGGTTCGGGGATCTGCGGTTGCACGCGCGCCCGGGGGTCATGATCCCGCGTTCGCCGATTGCGGAGGTGCTCGCGAACAGGGTCCAACCGTGGCTTGACCGCGAGCCCGGCCGAATTCTCGACCTGTGCTGCGGATCAGGCTGTATCGGAATCGCCGCCGCCTACGTGTTCCACGGGGCCAGGGTCGACCTGGTGGACGA
Source organism: Gammaproteobacteria bacterium (assembly GCA_028818795.1). Lineage (GTDB taxonomy): Bacteria > Pseudomonadota > Gammaproteobacteria > Pseudomonadales > Azotimanducaceae > VXYL01. The sequence goes on from JAPPND010000142.1 coordinate 19,214, forward strand.
CGACGACGCTGCCGTCGCGGCGGCCCGCGACAACGTTCGCAACACCGACCCCGCCGTTTCGTCCCGGATCGAGGTCATTGCGTCGGACCTCTTTGCGAGTCTTGGCGGGCGGCGCTACGACCTGGTGCTGTGCAATCCGCCCTATGCGCGCACGGCGGAACTCGACAACGCGGCGTCCGAGTTTCTCCACGAGCCTCGCCATGGCCTGGACGGTGGCTTGGACGGTCTCGGCGTGTGGCGGCGTGTTGTCGACGACATCGGCGCGCACTTGGAGGCGGGCGGAATTCTGGTCGGAGAGGCGGGTAGCCTAGGCCGCGAGTTCGACGCGGCGTTTCCCCAACTCCACGCCGTTTGGGTCCATTTGGAGCGCGCGGAACCCCAGCCGGGTGGGGGATTCGGGGTGTTCGTCTCACTCGGTGACCGAATGGGTTCGGGACGGGTGGGGTAAGCTAGACTCCTTTTGCGGCCTTGACGTTGACACGTAGATTGAATTTGGCACAGCGCATCGAATTGCTCTTGAACGGCTCGTGTACTCGCGAGACGCGCTAACCCGATGGCGGGAAATACTCTCGGACAGGCCTTTACGCTCACCACGTTCGGCGAGAGCCATGGCATCGCCTTGGGCGCCGTCGTGGACGGGTGTCCTCCCGGCCTACCATTGAGCGAGGACGATCTGCAACGCGACCTGGACCGGCGCCGTCCCGGCCATTCGAAGTACACCAGCCAGCGTCGGGAGCCGGACCAGGTGCGGATTCTCTCGGGAATCTTCGAGGGCGTCACGACGGGTACTCCCATCGGTCTTGCCATCGAGAACGTCGACAAGCGGTCGCGGGACTACAGCAAGATCAAGGATCAGTTCCGGCCGGCCCACGCCGACTACACCTACCATGCGAAATTCGGTCAGCGAGACTACCGGGGCGGCGGTCGCGCCTCGGCCCGGGAAACGGCGATGTGGGTGGCCGCTGGCGCCATCGCGCGCAAATACCTGGCGCAGCATGCCGGTACCACGATCCACGGCTACCTGGCCCAGATCGGCGATATGATCCTCGACGTCGTCGATCTCGATGCCGTGGGGGACAACCCGTTCTTCTGCCCGGACCCGGGCGCCGTCGACGACATCGCGGCGCTCATCGATGCTCTGCGCCGGGATGGCGACTCGATCGGCGCAAAGGTCACCGTGGTCGCCAGAGGCGTTCCCGTGGGTTTAGGCGAGCCGGTGTTCGGCAAGCTCGATGCGGATCTCGCCAAGGCACTGGTGGGCATCAACGCCGTCAAGGGCGTGGAGTTCGGGTCGGGATTCGATTCCGTCCGCCAGCGCGGCAGCGAACACCGCGACGAACGCGATGCCGGCGGTTTCCTGTCGAACGACGCAGGTGGCGTGCTCGGCGGGATATCGTCCGGTCAGGACATCGTCGCCAGCATCGCCCTAAAGCCAACGTCGAGCATCACCAAGCCGGGTCGAGGCATCGATGTCCACGGTGACGAAGTGGATGTGGTCACCACCGGACGCCACGATCCCTGCGTAGGTATCCGGGCGACGCCCATTGCGGAGGCCGTGGTGGCGTTGGTGCTCATGGACCACCTGCTGCGCGACCGGGGACAGAACGCCGACGTGGACCGTGGCTAGCACTGTAGCAACGCCGACGTAGGGGCCGCCCTTGTGGCGGCCCGTAGGCTCAACGATTCACCGCGAGCGCCTGGCTCTCCTGCTCCTTGGCAAAGCGTTCCTCGAGTTCCTGAGCGTGCTTCTTGGCGGCTTCGAACTGCGCGTATTGCGTCAGATAGCAATACAGGCAGCGTTCGTCCATATCGGGTGGCAGCACCTCGGTGGACAGACCGCGCACTTCCATGAGCGAGCGTAGGAACCTGGCGATATGCGGCTTCTGCGAAACGCCCATCTTGTAGAAGACGCCCGTCGCCACCGAGAGCGGCGTCAGTCCACGGGTGTCGACTGCGTCCAACTTGGCACCGCGTTTGACGAGCAGTTGCGCAACGTCCAATGCGCCGCGGTAGGCCGCGCCGTGCAGGGCCGTATCACCCACGTCGTTGACCGCGTTGACGTCGTTGCCGAGGTCGAGGCACATCTCGGTCGCATCGAGAACATGGCCGGCCCAGCCGCGTTGGACGAAACGTCCGTAGTTGCCGGTGTCGCTGTAGAGTCCGGCCGCAACCATCGCCGGCGTGGTGCCGTCGAAGGTCGGGATCCTCGGGTCGGCGCCCGCTTCGAGCAGCAACTCCATCAGTTCGAGGTCGGCTTCCTTCGCCGCCAGCAGGAATGCCGTGGCCCCGACGCGGAACAGCACGTCGCGCATGTTCACGAAGCGCTGTTCCTTGAGACGATCCTTCGCCATCCGGGCATTCACGTCCATGCCGTTGGCGATCATCTTCCGGATCAGGTCCATGATGATGTCGAGGGATCCGATGGGTATCGCCGCCTCTTCGCTCGCCACCACGCCGCGGATGATCTGGCGTTGCACCGTGACCCGGTGCAGGGCCGTGTAGCCGGCATCGGCCTGGTTCGGATCTGCACCGCGATCGAGCAGCAGATCCGCGATATCCCAATGCGTGTTGACCAGCGCTGCTTCCAGGGCGCTCTCGCCCGTGGCCATGGTGGAACCGATGTCCGCGCCTGCGTCGAGCAATGCCTCGGTGGCGGCCCGGCGACCGGCACGCGCGGCAAACAGCAGCGCGTCGAGGCCTTTGGGCGTCTTGGCCGCGAGGTCGGCGCCGCCGTCGACGAGAGCCGTGATCGCGTCCGGGTTGTTCGCCGCAGCGGCCCACATCAACGCGGTCTGGCCGGCCTCGTTGGGCGCCTTGGGATCGGCGCCGGCGGCAAGCAGTACGCGGATCGCACCGGGATCGCCGGTTCGGGCTGCGGTCATGATCGCCGACTCGCCGCCCGGCACCCTCGCCCGGGGATCGGCACCGGCATGGATCAGGAGGGTCAAGACGTCGGCATTGCCGTTCATCGCGGCGAGGGCGATCGGCGGGAAGCCGTAGCGGTTTCGCACCTGGGCGTCGGCGTCTGCGCCGAGCAGCGCCTCAACCATGGCCAGATGGTCTTGGTTGACCGCCCAGTGCAAGGCCGTGGAACCGTCGGGACCGGACTGGTTGACGGCGCCGGGGTCGGCCTCGAGCAGGGATTGAACGTGGTCCAGGTCGCCCACCTTGGCGGCCTCGACCAAAGGTGGCGCGGAACCGGCGGCGGTGCCTGCGAGGAGCGAGCCCGCGAAGAGCCCCGCCGCGGTCCTTCTCGGAAGCGTCATCTCACGGGTCGTTACAGGAGGGCCAAGCGCCCGGTACTGTCGCCGATCTTGTCGACGTGGACGCCGACCTTGTCGAGCAGCGTGACCCCGGCGTTCATGAGCGGCGTATCCATCGGGTAGACAAGGTGCCGACCGCCCTTGTGATTGCCGTTGGCGCCGCCGGCAATCACCACGGGCAGGTTGCTGAAACTGTGCGTATTGCCGTCGCCCAGCCCGCAGCCGTACATCAAGAGCGATTGGTCGAGGAGGGATCCATCGCCGTCCGGGATATCGCGCAACGTCTCGACGAAATCCCTGAAGAGGGTCATGTGGTAGGTGTCGATCGTCACCTGCTGCTGGATCTTCGCGGGATCGTTGCCGTGATGGGTGATGCCATGGTGGCCGCTGTTGACACCGACCCAGGGATAGCTGCGGTTGCCGTTCTCGCGCCCGATCTGCGTGCAGCTTACCCGGGTGATATCGCCTCGGTAGGCGAGCACGAGCAGGTCGAACAGGATCCGGATGTGGTCCCTGAAGTCCGCGGGGATACCCGTTGGTCGCTCGTAGCCCGCCCCGACCGCGTCCTTTTGGCTCTTCTCGATCTTCTCGATCCGTGCCTCGACGTCGCGGATGGCGCCCATGTAGTCGCTGACGGTTCGCTGGTCGCCAATGCCGAGCCGCCGCTCGAGCCGCTTCATTTCCTCGGCGACGGAATCCAGGATGCTGCGGTCGTTGGCGAGTTCCCGGGCTCGCGCCTCCGGCGTCGCCTCGGTGCCGAACAAGCGTTCGAAGACGGCGCGTGGGTTGTTCTCGTGGGGCAGGGGTGTGGTGGGTGTAAGCCACGACGTCGAGTTGCGGTATACGCAGCTATAGCCGAGTTCGCACAAACCCGCGACGATGCTGTCTTCGGTGGTCAGTTCCAGGGAGCGGAGTATGGTGTCCCTGCCGAGGTGATCGGCTGCATACTGGTCCAGGGTCTTGCCAGCCCGGATGTCGGAGCCCTCGGTCTGCTTGGATGGCGCGCCGTTCAGCCAGCCGGAATGGGCACTCGAATGGCCGCCTCCACCCCGGGCCGTGGCGATGTTGCTCAACCCCGTCACGACCGTGACGTGTTCGCGGATCGGGGCAAGCGGTTCGAGAACAGGAGTGAACTTGTAGCCGCTACCGCCTTCGCCGGCGGGGTGGAAACTCGGCGGGTGGATACCGTTGGGTACGTAGAAGAAACCCATCCGCGGGGTAGGCCGGCTCGCGGCAGATGCCTTCATGGCGGGAACCATTGCCCCGAGGAACGGCAGGGCCACGGTCGCTCCCGCTCCCTTCAGGAATGTACGTCGGTCGATTGCCTTGCCGGTAACGTACATTTGGGGCACCCCATGGCCGCCTCGTCGCTGGATCGCGGACACGACCGACACGCGATCGGTGTGCCCGCGATCGACAGCCTCACCCTACTCGATATCGTCGCGGGTCTCCATAGCTGCCGTCGATCACCGCCCCGGCGCCGTGGACAGGTTCGTCAGGTGTCCCGTGGGGCTCGACAACAGGCTCATCACGATGACCGGCTGATCGGATTCGACGATCAGCTGCCACCTGCCGGCGCCGTCTCCGAGTCCGTCCGCTTCCAATTGCTGCGCCGTCAGGGTCTGTGACGTCCCGGGTGCGACGCTAACGGTGACGGTGCCCGCCGACCGTTCACCTAAGTCGTCGATACCCCGGATCGTGACCTGTGCCGCCGCGTCGCCGGCGTTTACGAGCCGGAGCTGGCTCACCTGGTTCGCATTCGAACCCGGATTGAACGTTGGCACGCGGTGCCGGTTATCCTGAAGCGGCACAGTGTCGTGCATCGCCGTGAGGAAACCGTCCGTCGTGGTGCGGATATACGCGAGCACCTCGATGTCCAGATCGCTTGCGAGCACGAGCCGCCAGTCTCCCTCGCCCGCGCCGGTCCCATCGGTCAGCCCCTTGTCCTCGTTGCCCATTTCCAGGTCGTTGGAGTTGAAGTGCTTGGTCTCGTTGGCGGCCAACGTCAACGTCGACACCGGATAGTCCCGATCCGTGTCGTCGAAGGCGTCTATCGACACCTCGCCCGCCTCTCGGGAGTGGTTGATGACCCGGACGAATCCCTGCCGGCCCAAGGCGTCCGAAGCCGCCGGGAACATCGGCACGGTGTGCCCGGCCGCGTCCACGATCGCCGGCGCCGTCGACAGGTTCGTGAGGTGGCCGGTCTGGGCGAGGGCCATGAGGTTCATGACCTGGATCGGGGTGTCGGAATCCGCGAACAACTGCCATTTGCCGGCGCCATCGCCTAGTCCGTCGTCGTTCCCGACGGACTCCAACTCGGTGGCATCAAGAGTCGTCGAGCCCTTCGCGGGTATGGAGACCTGCGCCTCGCCGCCCGGCGACGCGCCGGTATCGTCGATCCCCGTGATGGTGACCGTGGCCGTCGAATCGCCGGGGTTGATCAGCCGCAGCCGGCTCACCTGGTTCAGGTTGCTTCCGGGATTGAAGATGGCCACGCGGTGCCGACCGTCTTCGCCTTCCGGGACGAGATCGTGCATCGACGTCAGGAAGCCGTCGCCGGGCGTTCGGCTATAGGCGAGCACCTCGATGTCGAGATCGCTCGAGAGCACGAGCCGCCAGTCGCCGCCGCCCGGTCCCGTGCCCATCGGCAGACCCTTCGCCGAGTTGCCGTTCTCCAAGTCGTCGGAATTGAAATGGACCGTTGCATTGGCGTCGATCTCCAAGGACACCGGGCCGAACGTCGCTCCCTGGTCGTCGATGGCCTCGATCTCGACAGTACCCGCCAGTGCGGAGTGGTTGATGACGCGCGCGAAGCCCTGGAGCGTCGGGTCGGCGGCCGCGGCGAACATCAGCACGTGGTGTTCCTCGGTGACAGCGTCGGTCTCCTCGATGCTGCGGTTCGGGTCCAGCGGGTAGGCGTCGGCCATGTCCGGGACGCCGTCGTCGTCATCGTCCGTATCGCAATCGTTTCCTTCGCCGTCGAGATCGGTATCGGTCTGGTCGGCGTTGGAAACCGCCGGGCAGTTGTCGTCGTCGTCCAATATGCCGTCGTCGTCGCCGTCGAGGCCGACCGTGACCCTCGCCGCTTCCTCGGCCGTTCGACCCAGGCCGTCCGTGGCCGAGAAGGTCACGCTGGTCGTGCCGAGATCGAACGCGTCGCCTGCGTCGTGCGTGACGTCTAGTTCGTTGCCGTCCTGGTCGTAGGCGGTGGCAGCGGCGAGGAAGTCCGCAATGATCTGAACATCGCTCGACACGGCGGCCCCGTCCGGTGAGACCACGGTTATGTCATCGGGCACAGTGAGATCCGGGCCGATCTTCGTCAGCACCATGACCGACATGGTCGTCTCGTTGCCCGAATCGTCGGTGGCGGTGAACACCACCTCGATCTCGTCATCGATAACGAGGCTGGCTGGCAGGTTGTTCGTCAATTGGACATCCGTGTCCACGGTGTCCGTGGCCGTGACGGAATCGACGAACCGCTGCACCTTGGTTGCGCCCGCAGCGGCCACCCCGCTCTCCGGCGCCTGGGCCACGTCGGTCATGCGCAGGTCGAAACTCAGGTCCGAACTCGTCGTGCTGACTTGGTGTACCTCCACCGCGAGCAGGTTTTCGCCTGCCATGAGGTTGGTTGCGTCGATCGCGAACTCGTGGAAGTTGTTGCCGTCGTCGGCTGCGTTGTCCGCCGTGGTGGTGGACGTTATTTCGCCCTCGGGCAGGTTGTCGCGCGCCACCTCGGTGCCGTTCAGGTACACCACCGCGCCGTCGTCGCGCTTGAGATACAACCTCAAGTCGTCGACCGTGCCGGGGTCGTCCACGCTGAACGCGTGCCGGAAGTAGTAGGTGATGTGCCCCGAGGTGATCGCGGTGGCCTCGTCGCCTTCGCCGAAACCCAGTTCGGCCGGTCCGCTCGACCAGGCCGAGTCGTCGAAACCGGCCGCGCGCCATTCGGTTCCCTGGTCGCTGCCGTCGTCGAGGTATCGCCAGGTGGCCCCGGCCGCCACGAGGTCGGTATCGGCCAGCGCCGAGTCGAGTCCGAGATTGAAACTGACGTCGGAACTGGTGCTCGAGCTTTGATGGACCTCGACCGCGAGCACGTTTTCGCCGTCCAGGAGGGCATCCGCAGCGACCTTCGCGGGGAAGTATGTATCCTCGTCACTGCCACCCACGGCCCCGCTCGCCCTCGTCTGGTAGTCGATGTCGCCGTCGGGCATGTTCGATCGATGGATCTCGGTGCCGTTGAGGTAGATCACCGCACCGTCGTCGCGCAGCAACTCGATGGCCAGCGCCTCGACCGAGGCGGCGTTCGTGGCCGAGAACTCGTGCCGGAAGTAGTAGGTGATGTGCCCGGCGGTGATGAGCGTCGCCTCGTCGCCCTCGTTGAATCCGAGTTGCGCGGGACCACTCGACCAACCCGAGTCGTCGAAGTCCGGTTCCCGCCAGGCGGTTCCCTGGTCGCTACCGTCGTCGAGGTAGCTCCACGTCGAGTCCTTGGCGATCAACGTGGCGGGTATGAATACGCCTTCATCGGTGGTGAACAGGTTGATGGTCACCGTCTCCGGGGCGTGGATCACCGGCGCTGTCGTGTCCATCACGGTGACCGTGGCGGTCGCCGATGCGGAGTTGCCACCGCGGTCGGTCGCCGTGAACGTCACCGCGTGTGCGCCGAGACCAAGCGGACTCAAGGGGCTCGTCGAAATCCTGATCTCCTCCACCGAGTCGGCATCATCCGATACGGTGACGTGATCGCCATACACCGACGGCGTCAGATTGATGCCGGCGGGGAACCTCGCCTCGACTGCGAAGTTTGAAACGCTGATCTCGGGGGGTGTCTCGTCGACACTCCTCGTGGCGTCGAGGGGGTAGGCGTCGTCCGCGTCGGCAACGCCGTCGTCGTCATCGTCGCTGTCGCAGGCATCGCCTTGGCCGTCCGAGTCGGTGTCCGTCTGATCCTCGTTAGCGACGTCCGGGCAGTTGTCTTCGTCGTCCATGACCCCGTCGCCATCGCCGTCGATGTTCTTCGTGAGACGGTAGACGTCGTTCACGGCGCCGTCGTTCCGGATGAAGTAGGCATCCATCTGCGTGCCTTCTACGTCGATCACAACGGAACCTTCGATGTTCTCCTGGTAGACCATGATGGGGTGCTCGAACAGGTCGCCCTGGTTCTTGGACGAACTGCCGACCACCGAATAGATCGCACCCTGGTTCGGCCCTTGGTCCTTGGCATAGCCCCCGGAGTCCGGGTGGCCGTCTGACGTGTCCTTGGCATGCCGGAAGCGTTGGAAGTTCCCCGCCACGTTGTAGTGCCCATCGATCAGCATCGAGCGCTCGTAGGAGTGGCTGTGCCCGGAGAGATTCAGATCGGCGCCGTAGTGTTCGAGCATAGGCACGAATCGCTCGCGCATGTCGTGCATGCGCCCGCCCGAGTCCGAGCGGTTGTCCGAGTCGTGGGAACCCTTGGTGTAGGGCGGGTGGTGCCAGTAGCTGATGATGAAGTCCTGCGTGGTCGCCGCCAGGTCTTCGCAAAGCCAGTTGTACATGGCGCCGCCCGAACCGTCGCCGGGACAGATGTTGGTCTCGGCGTTGGCGGGCGCGTCCCGGTTCGTGTCGTGCGAGTCCAGGGCGACGAAGTGGACGTTGCCGTAGTCGTAGGAGTAGTACGCCTCGGTGCCGCTGGCGACGCCGCCGGCTTCGCCCGCCGCGGGTAGCGTGAAGCCTTCGTAGTAGGGGCCGGATTGGGTCGGGGAATCCGAGGCGCCGAATTCGTGGTTGCCGGGCACCGGCCACAGGACATGGTTGCGCAGGACTTCCGCGAATGGCTCGAACAAGCCCCGGGTGGTCTCGGAGTCGGTGGCGTCGTTGTACGCGTTATCCCCAAGCATCAGGACGATGTCGGCCATCCGTCCGCCGTTCTCCGCCGCCCAGTCGAGATATTCGCCCATCACGGCGGCTGCCTCGTCGCAGCCGTCCTGGTCAATGGCGCACTGTCCCGAGTCGCCGATCACCCAGATACGTACCGGTTCGTTCGATCCCGTCGGCGGCGAGGTCTTGAAGAAGTGGTCGGCGTCTCCGCCGACGAACGTCGTGTCCGAGTTTCCGATCTCGTAGAAGTACTTCGTGCTGCTGTCGAGACCGGTGATCAGCACTTCGTGCTCGCTGGTCAACGCGTCCATTTCGATCGTCGTGTCCAGATCGTCGAAATCGGTTCCGTAGGAGAGCTTCGAATCCGTGAACCCGTCGGTGCGCCATCGCACGATCATCGACGAGGGCGTACCCATTTGAAGATACGGGCCGCGGACGACTTCGGGATCGGCGGACTCGACGATCTTCACCAGGTTCATGTCGAAGCTGAGATCGGAACTGGTGGCGTTGACCTGGTGGACTTCCACCGCCAGCACATTTTCGCCATCGACCAGCGCGTCCGTGGAAACCGTGGAGGCGTGGAAACTCTGGCCGTCGTCGTCGGCGTTGAATGCGAACGTCTGGTAATTGACCTCGCCGGCGGGCATGTTCGACCGGACGATCTCTGTGCCGTTGAGGTAGATGATCGCGCCGTCGTCGCGACGCAGATTGACCTCCAGGCCGACGATACCGGCGCTGTCGACGTCGAAATCGTGCCGGAAGTAGAAGGTGGTCGCGCCGCGCGTTATGACGGTCGCCTCGTCGCCTTCGCCGAAGCCGAGTTGCGCCGCCCCGGATGCCCAGCCGGAGTCGTCGAAGTCCGGCTCGCGCCACGCCGTGCCTTGGTCGGTTCCGTCGTCCAGGTAGGACCAGGTTGACCCCACCGAAACGATGCTGTTGGCCATGATCTCGAGGGAGAAGTCGAAACTCACGTCTGAGCTTGCCAGGCTGCTTTGGTGTACCTCGACGGCGATCACGTTGTTGCCCGCGACTAGGCCGGACGATTCGAATATGTGCGAGAAGTACTCGCTTGTTTCGATGCCGGCCGATGCGAACGTGTTGTAGGAAATCGTGCCGGTCGGCATGTTGGTCCGATAGACCTCGGTGCCGTTCAAGTACACCACCGCCCCGTCGTCACGAAGAATGGCAAGGGTGAGCCCCGCGATGTCGTCCGGATTGTCGACGTTGAACGAATGCCGAAAGTAGTAGGTGATGTGGCCACTATCGAGTTCGGTGACCTCGTCGCCGTCCCCGAACCCGAGCTGGGCCGCGCCCGTCGCCCAGGAAGAGTGGTCGAAGTCCGTTGCCCGCCACGCGGTGCCCTGGTCGCTGCCGTCGTCCAGATACCGCCAGGTGGCCCCCCTGGCGATCAGTTCCTCGCCATAGGCGGTCGGCAATGCGAACGCGAAGACGGCTGCAATCAGCAGGCAGGCCCGGAACCGAAGTTTGCTCGCGTCGCCAGTCGGGGTAGCGGCGTGTCTCATAGTGTGGTGTCCTTGTTCAAATAGTTGGCAATGGTCTGTCGGAGCGCGGTCATCGCGGGCGACGACCGTACGCGGACGGGCAGCGATTCCACGGCGGCCCTTGCGCTGCGGAAGGCCTCCAGGGCTGCGGTTTCCTGGCCGGCCGACGCAAGTATCCTGCCCTTGCGCACGAGCCAGGTTTCCTTCCTGGGCGCATTGGCGAGCACTTCGTCGACGCGGGCGATCGCCTTGGCGTGGTCTCCCCGGTCGAGTTCGATTTCGATCGCGAGTCTCTGCAACGTGATGAGGGGGCCGATCGACGACATGCCCTCGTCCAGTCCCTTGATCGCGATGCCTAGGTACGGTGACCCTGCGGCCCGGTAGGCGTTCGCGCGGGCGAGATAGTGGTCCGGAACGGCGACGGGCTGGGCGGCAATCGCCAGCGTGTATTGCTCGGCGGCCGCCACGTGCCGGCCTTGCCCGGTCAGCGTTTCCGCAAGGGCTGTATGACCTGCGGCGTTTTCGGGTTCGGACTTGAGATAGCGCCGCAGGGACGCCTCCGCTTCGGGCAGTGACCCGCCGCGAAGGTGGGTGAGGCCGCGCAGATAGTGGACCTGGCGATTGCCCGGCGAAAACGCGACCACCCGGTCCAGATCGGCGAGCGAAGCCTCGAAGTGACCGAGACGACGATGCGTTGCTGCGCGATCCAGCAGATGGGGAACGGAGTCGGGGTTTGCCTCGATCTTCTCATCGAGCAGGGCTAGGTACTCGTGCCGGTCACCGTGTCCCCAGGCCGCCGCGACAATTAGTGTCGCAGAAAGCAAGCCGACAAAGACCTTGAGAATCGAGCGGAACCGAATCCTCGAAGCCGTCCATTGCGGCGATTTCGTCCATGACTCCAAACTAGGCCAAGCCCAGTATCGGATCATTCCCTCCCAACACGGAATCGCTACGTTAGCATCGCACCTTGAGAATGGCCGAAATCCGCAACGGCGTCAAACGACAGAAACAGTAGTGGACGGTGGAAGGCCCTCAGGCGGGAACCGCGTTCCGCCAGAAGCTACGGGCGGCGCGCTTCAAGTTGTCGAAATGGACGAACAACAACGGCGTCAGCAGCAGCGTTACCGCCGTCGCGAAGGTCAATCCCCCGATGATCGAGCGCGCCATCGGCATGTAGCTCTCGCCCGAGCCGCCGATACGCACATCGCCCACCGCCAACGGCAACAAGCCCGCGACGGTGGTCGCGGCGGTCATGAGGATCGGCCGCAGTCGGTCCCGGCCCGCCTGGATGATGGCCTCCTCCCGGGTCCGGCCATCCCGCATGAGCTGGAACACGCGGTTCAGCAACACGATGCCGTTGTTCACGACGATGCCCGCTAAGAGCACCATGCCGACCATCGCCATCTGGGTCAGCGGCGTACCGGTGGCCCAGAGGAAGAGCATCACCCCCACGGCGGAGTAGGCGATGGAGAACAACACCGCACTCGGGAACAGCGCCGACTCGAAGAGGGCGCCCATCAACATGTAGACGAGCAGGATGGCGGCGCCGATCATGATCAGCATGTCGCGGAACTGCTTCGCCTCGTAGTCGAAATCCCGCCCCATTTCCCAGCGGTAGCCGGTCGGCATCTCGAAGTTCCGCATGACGGCTTCGACCCGCTGCCGGGCCTCCATCGGGGCGATCTGCCGGAGGTCGAACTCAACGGTCGCTGCGGTTTCCCGGTTTTCGCGGCGGATGCCGCCGAGGGCGGGCCGGAAGCGCACCTCGGCAACCGCTTCGAGCGCCACCGTGCCGCCGCCCGGCACGAAGATCGGCAGCCGCTTCAAATCCTCGAGTTGGATGTTCTCGCGATCCTCGATCTCGAGGTGGATGTTGTCCTCCCAGCCGCCCTGGTCGAGTCCGCGGCGCATTTGCACGCCGGCGAGTGCCACGGAAATGCTGCGTGCGAGATTCTGCCCGGTCACGCCGAACTGACCGGCCTGTTCGGGCCTCAAGTGAACGGTGAGTTCCATGCGGCTGGATTCCGACTCGGTGTGCACGTTGCTCAAGTACGGCAACGTTTCGAGTATGGCGATCACGTCTTCGGCGGTCGTCACGAGCTGCTCGGTGGAGTCGCCGATCAGGCGCACGCCCATCTCGCCGCCGCCGTCGCGGGACCAGCCTCGACCGCCCCGGGCGGAACGGAAGTAGAAGTTGACGTTGGGAACGGACGGCATCATGGCGAGGATGCGGTCCTTGACGACGGGAGCCGCGTAGGGCGCGTCTTCGCGCATGTTGATGTAGACGTCGCCACGGTCGTAGTCGAACGTCGTGGAGACGTCGCCGATGCCGAGTTCCTCCCGGCTGCCCATGATCGATGCCTCAACCTCGTCGACGATGGCCTCCATGCGTTCGAGCGCGATGGTGCCGCGCACCCAGAACCTGAGCTGCAGCGTCTGGCTGTCTTCCTCGGGCGCCATGTCGACATCGAGTTGCGTGTAGCCCCACCAGCCCGCGACCGCGATCAGCGCCGCGACCAAGAGAGCGGCGTAGCGGTGCCGCAAGGTGAACAGCACGATTCGCTCGTAGGCATCGCCCAGTCGTTCGAAGAGGCGATGCCGGGGTTCGCCGCGACCCTCCGGCATGCGGGCGAGGAGACTCGGAATCAGGGTCGTCGCGATGAGGAGCGAGGCGGCAATGGATGTGCACAGCGGGATCGCCACATTGCGCATCGCCGTGGTGGTGTCAACCATCTCTAGGAACAGCGTCGGGAGGAACACCACGATGGTCGTGAGCGTGCCAGCGGTGATCGCGAGACCCACCTCGGTGACACCTTTGTCCGCCGCCTCGAAGGGGCTCAAGCCGTGGTCGCGGCGTTTGAGCGCCACGGATTCGGAAACCACGACGGCGTTGTCCACGAGCAGGCCCACCGCGAGCATCAGGCCGACGAGCGAGAGCACGTTCAGCGTCAGACCGGCGAAATACATGGCCCCAAGGGTGGCGACCAGCGCCAGCGGCACGGTGGCCGCGATTAGCAACGTTGGGAAGAGGCGACGGATGAATGCGAGAAGCACAATCGCCGAGAGTGCGCCGCCGATGACGCCGTTTTGGACCAGGTTTTCGAGCGACCGCAGCACGGGTTCGGCCTGGTCGCTGACGGTGAGGAACGATGCCTCGGCGAGTTCTGGATCGCGTGCAGCGCGGTCCATGGCGTCCTGCACGTCGTGAGCGACCGCGACAAGGTTCGCCTCCGGCTTCTTGTATACCGATACACCCAGGGCGTCCTCCCCGTTCAAGCGGCGTTGGTCGGCCTCGTCCCGGGGCACGTACTCGACGGTCGCGATCTCGCCCACTGAGAGGCCGGCACGGATCGGTAGGTCGAGGATGTCTTGGAGACCGTCGAACCGACCCAACGGCCGGATCTGGGTCTCGAGCCTCGCCAAGTCGATGCTGCCGGCCGACAGGTAGAAGTTCTCGTCCCGAAGACGTCGTTGTACGTCGAGAACGTCAAGCCCGTGCGCTTCGAGTCGGCCGGGATCGAGGGCAATGCGCACGTACTGCTGTTTGGCCCCGAACAGGTGAACGGAACTCACGCCGGGAACCCGTTCGAGCACCATTCGGACCCGGGCGTCGAGCAACCGCCAGGCGTCCTCCTGGTCCAGGTCGGGGGCGGCGATGACGAAGGACAGGATCGGGGCGTCCTCGCCTTCGTCCCAGCCGCCGAGCTCGATGTGCCGGATGTCGTCGGGCAACCTGTGCCGGATGCTCTCGACGAGTTCCTTGGCTTCGATGCCCCTGGCGGCGACATCCTCGCCGTCGTCGAGTTGCATCGAGACCCATACCCTGCCGGTGCGCGTTCGGGAATACATGCGGTCGATGCCGCCCATGGTGGAGAGGATCTCCTCCACCGGACGGGTGACGTTGCGTTCGACCTCCTGGGTCGATGTCGAGCCGTAGGGAATGCCGATCCCGATGTAGGAACTTTGCTGCTCGGGATACTGCTCGACGGCCATGCGCAGCCCGGCGAACGCGCCGACGATGACCAGACCGATGAACACCATGCCGACCGTCACCGGGCGGCGGATGGCGGCGCGAGAGACGATCACGCCCGGGCCTCCTCGAACACGTCCCCGTGGATCTGTTTCCGGTCAACGAGATCGTACACGACCGGTATCACGACGAGGGTCAGCAAAGTCGCACCCAACAAGCCGCCGATCACGGTGATCGCCATGGGTGTGCGCAGCTCCGACGCCTCCCCGAGGCCAATGGCCATCGGCAGCAGTCCAAGGACGGTGGTGATCGTGGTCATCGTAATCGGACGGAACCGCTGCCGTGCGCCGGTGACCACCGCGGTCCGGCGGTCCAGTCCCTCGAGCCGCAACCGATTGACGCGGTCCACGAGCACGATGGCGTTGTTGACCACGATGCCCACCAGGAGGATCGCGCCGATGAACACCACCACCGAGATCGAGACGCCGGCCAGATAGATGCCGAGCACGGCGCCGATCGCGGCCAGCGGCGCCGTGAACATGATCACGAACGGATGCAGCAGGGACTCGAACAGCGACGCCATCACCAGGTAGACGAGAATGAGCGCCAGCAGCAGCGCTAGCTGCAGCGATGTGAACGACGCTTCCATTTCCTCCGCCTGGCCGCTGATCCGGCTGGTCACGTTGGGAGGGTGGGGGATCCCGGCGAGCAGGCCCAGCGCTTCTTCGCCGCCCAATGCCAGATCGCCATGGTCCACGTGGGCGCTGACCACGGCAACGCGTTTCTGGCCGATGCGCTGGATGTCCGCGGGACCCACCGCCATCGACACCTCAGCTAGGGCGCCGAGCCGGATCTGCCGATTCCCGGCATCGACAAGCAGGTTCTCGACGTCGGCCTTCGAGTTGCGTTCCGCTTCGTCGAGCCGCACCCGGATGTCCACGCGCTTGTCCCGCCACGTGAACTTGGTGGGGACGTCCCCGCGGATCTTCCGAACCACGCGGTTCGCGACGTCGGGCACGAACAACCCGGTGGCCGCGGTGCGCTCCTGGTCGAACTCGATCTGCAGTTCCGGATAGCCGGGCCGGATGCTCGACTCCACATCGCTGAACGACGGCGAGACCGACATGGCGGCTACTAGCCGTTCGGCCACCATCTCCAGGGCCTGCAGGTCGTTGCCCGCGATTTCGACCTCGAGCGGCGTCGCGAACGTGAAGAGCTGCGGACGTTCCACGGTGAACTGCGCGGCGGGAACCGACTCGAGACGGTCTCTCGTCAACGACATGACCCGGGCTTCGTCCGAAGGGGTCGCGTCCGGCTCCAGAACCACGCTGAGTTCGCCGATCTGTTCGCCGCCCCGGGACGCGCTCGCATCGAGTCTGCCGCCGGTGCCGGCTACCGAATAGGTGGTCGCGACGCCGGGAAACGTGAGCAACGTCTGTTGCACCTCGGCGAGCAATACATCGGTGAGTTCCAACCGGGTGCCCGGTTCGAGTTCGATGTCGACCCGGAACTCGCCCTGCGAGAGCGGGGGAATCAGTTTCACCGGGAGGTCTGGCACCAAGGCGGCCGCTCCGCCAAGGGCGGCGAAGGCAACCGACAGTGTGAGCGCCCGAAAGCGCAGGGCGTTGCGCAGCAGTACGTCGTAGCCAGCGAAGACACGGTCGTAGACCTGGTCGAAGGTCCACTCCGCGGGACGGGCCAAGAGCGCCATTGCCCGCTTGGCGAGTCGCCAGGCCGCCACGGTGCCGCGCACGGCCATCCGCAAGGGCACCCCGAGACCACGACGCCACCATGGCGCGGACGCCGTGTCCTCGGTCGTCGCGGCATTGCGTTGTGGGGCGATTGCCGACAGCATCGGAATGAGCGTGAAGGCGAGCACCAGCGAGGCCAGCAATGCGAACGTGACCGTCAGCGCCTGGTCGCGGAATAGCTGCCCGGCGATGCCCTCGACGAAGGCCAGCGGCAGGAACACGGCGATGGTGGTCATGGTCGATGCCAACACCGCACCGCCCATCTCGCCGGTGCCGCGTCGTGCGGCGTCCTGGAGCGTGGTCAGGGGATCGTTGCGGTGGCGGGCGATATTCTCAAGGACGACGATGGCGTTGTCCATCAGCATGCCCACGGCCAACGCGATGCCGCCGAGGCTCATGATGTTCAGTGTGATGTCGAAGGCGTCCATGAGGACGAACGTGGCTAGCACGGAGACCGGGATGGTCGCGGTGACGATCAGCGTGCTGCGGACGTCCTTGAGGAACAGGTAAAGCACGATCACGGCGAGCAGGCCGCCGATGATCGCGGCGTAGCGGACCTCGTCGATGGCCGCCGAGATGAATTCGGCCTGGTCGTAGATCGTCACGAGCTCGTAGTTGGCTGGGAGATCTGCGGCGATCTCGTCCATCCGCTCCTGGATGGCGGCGGCGACCGCCACGGTGTTGGCGTCGCCCTCCTTGTACATGGCGATCTCGATGGCCTCGTTGCCGTCCACCCGCATGACGCTGTCGCGTTCCTTGTGGCTCTCGTAGACGGTGGCCACGTCCTTGAGACGCAGCACGCGGCCCTGGTCCTGGAAGACGATGGTCTCGGCGATGTCGCCGACCGACTCGAACTCGTTGACGGTGCGCACTAGGAACTCTTCGCCCCGCGCCGTCAGCCGCCCACCCGAGAGGTTGATGTTGGCAGCCTGCAGGCGCTGCCCCAACGACTGCACGCTCATGCCGAGTTGGGCCAGGCGTTCCTGGTCGACATCCACGGCGATCTCGTCCTCGAAGCCCCCGCTGACCAGCACTGCCGCGACGCCGAGCACCGGATCGAGCCGCTTCTTGACGACGTCTTCGGCGAAACGGCGTAGCTCCTGGAGCTGCGCCGTCTCGGCGCCCGCCTCGCGTTCCTTGAGCACGACGGCGGACCGGACGATCGGGTCCAGGTTGGGGTTCAGGCGAAGGATCGACGGTCGCTCGACCTCCAACGGCAACCGCACTAGGTCGAGCTTCTCGCGGACCTCCACTGCGGCGTTGGTCATGTCCGTGCCCCAGGCGAACTCCAGCACCACATCGGACCGCTCCGCCGCGGAGATGGAGTGCATGCGCCTTAGCCCGTTGATGACCCCGACGCGTTCCTCCAGCCGGCGGGTGATCTGCTCCTCGACTTCGGCGGGCGCGGCGCCTTCGAAGTCGGTCCTGACCGTCAACGTGGGGTAGGCGAGTTCCGGAAGCAGGTTCAGGCCGAGGCGGTCGAGGGAAAGGCCGCCGAAGAGAGCGACGGCGAAAGTGGCCATCGCAACGGTGACGGGCCGGGCGATCGCGGTCGCGACGATGCTCATGGTATGACCCGGGTCGGTGTGGGCGGGCTTGCCGGGCTAACCGGAACCGAGTGGGACGTTGTCGTCCACGACCGACACCCGGGCGCCGTTGCGAAGTCCGCCGTGGCCGGTCCTCACGACCCATTCGCCGGCAGCGACCCCGTTCAGGATTTCGACGTTGCCGTCGGACACGTAGCCCATGGCGACGTCCCGGCGTTCGACAACGCCGCCCTCGACCACGAACAGGCTGTTGTCGTTACGCCGCGTCACCACTGCTTCCAACGGTACCAGCAAAGCGTCGGTGTGTTGGTCGATCCGTACGTCGACGCGGGCGAACATTCCGGGTCTTAGACGCGTGTCGTCGTTCGCGAGCGTCACCGTCACCCGGAACGTGCCGGAGCCGGCATCGACCTCCGGCGCAACCCGCGCGATCGTGCCGTCGAACTGTTCGTCCGGGAGCGCGTCGATGTGGACCCGGGCGTACTGGTCTCGGCGAATGTTCTGTATCTCCCGCTCGGGCACGTTGAGTTCCGCCTCGATGACGTCCAGGCGCTTCATCTCGAACGCCGGTGCGTTCTGGTTTAGCGTGTGGCCGACCTTGATGTGGCGGCGGGTGATGACACCGTCGATGGTCGCCCGGATGGTAGCCTCCTTCAGCTCGTATTCGCGTAGCCGCAGGTTTGTTTCCTCGGCTTCAAACGCGAACTTGGCGTCGTCGTGGTCGTTCGGCGAGATCATCTTCGCCTCGAACATGCGCTGGGCGCGTTCGTAGGCGGTCTTCAAACGGTCGAGTTGCGCCCTGGAACCTGCCAGCTCGAGGTTGAGCCGTTCGGTTTCCAGCTGGGCGAGGGATTGCCCTGCCTTCACCACGTCGCCTTCTTCGGCGTACAGCGCTTCGACGACGCCTTGGGTGCGGGCCACCACGACGGCCTCCTCGGCGGCCGTCAGATTCGTCGAACCCTCGTAGTACGCCTCGATGGTGCCGCGCCGAACTTGGGCGACGTTGACGGGGACGGGCGGCGCCTCTTCGCCGGGTACTCCGTCCCCCCTACGACCCGGTCGGCCAGCCGGTCTGCCGGCCGTGTCCTTCCCATCAGCGCGCGCGGTCTCCGAGGCGTCGGCGCTTTCTTCTTCACCCTGACATGCTGCGAGTGTGAGGCACGCGATGAAGCAGATGACCGACAGGAGGGCTGGTCGACGTTGATTGCCGATCGCGCCGGTTCGGAGTGTATGCGAAGCCAACTGCTTATCCTTCAACGCCATTGCAAAAGGGTGGCCAGGTATCATACAGGAGCCGATTGACGGGCCGATGTGGCGATGACGGACGACGAAGCAGTGCAGGCCTGCCGGGCCGATGGGAATTGATCGAAAGGACCATTGCCGCCATACTGGATTGCTGGCGAAAAGGGGAATCTCCATGACTCGCACATCGATCATCTGCAGTTTGGCGGCGGGCCTGACTGCGCTCACCGCGGCGGCCAACGGCGTGGGCGAGCGCGTCGACAATTTCAAGCTGCTCGACCACCGCGGCAATTCCCACGAACTGCACTACCTGTCCGATATGAAGGCGGTCGTCCTGATGTCCCACACCAGCGGCTGCGAGGCCATCGCCGGGGACATCGAGCGCTTCGATGCGCTTGCGGGCGAGTACGCCGACCAGGATGTCGAATTCCTGATGATCAACGCCGACGGTCTGGCCGACCGCCGGGCAGTCGGCGTGGGTCCGAAGTCGCCGGTCCTGGTCGACGGGACGCGGATCATCGGCGAGTCCCTCGGTTTCCAGGCTGCGGGCGAGGTCCTGATCATCGATCCGGCCAACTGGCAGGTGGTCTACCGCGGCGGCGCGAAGGCGGGCTTGGCGCTGGCGGACTTCCTTGCCGGGCGGGACATCGCCGCGGGCGTCGAGGATCCCGGCGAATGCTCCCTGACTTTCGACCGGCCGGATACGGACCTCACCTACACCGAAGACGTGGGACCGATACTCGCGGCCAACTGCGTGACCTGCCATCGGGAGGGCGGCATCGGCCCCTGGGCCATGACGGGCTACCCCATGGTGCGCGGCTTCGCGCCCATGATCCGCGAAGTGATCCGCACCAAGCGCATGCCGCCGTGGCACGCCGACCCGGTGCACGGGGATTTCTCCAATGACCGCTCGCTGACCACAGAAGAGATCCGCATGATCGTCCATTGGGCGGAAGCCGGCGCTCCCCGGGGCGAGGGCGAGGATCCGTTGGAAACCCTGGATCAGGAATGGCCGGAGTGGCCGTTGGGCGAGCCGGATGTCGTTGTCGACATCCCGTCCTTCGACGTCCCGGCATCGGGCGTGGTCGAGTACAAGTATCAGTATGTCAAGAACCCCCTTGAAAAGGACGTCTGGGTACGCGCCTCGGACATCCTGCCCGGCGACCGCGCCGCACTGCACCACGTCATCACCACCTGGACAATGCCGGGCCGGGACGAGAACGGCAAACGCCAGCGTGGCAGTCTGGGGGGCTACGTGCCGGGCATGGTTTCGGCGGAGTTTCCGGAAGACACCGGAACCCTGCTACCGGCGGGGTCGTTCATCGTCTTCCAGATGCATTACACGCCCTACGGCAAGGCCGTGACCGATGCGTCGCGGTTCGGCATCTACCTCTATGACAAGCCTCCGAAGCACCGTCTGCGTTCGACCGCGCTGATCAACGGCGAGATCAAGATCCCGCCGCACGCAAAGAACCACGCCGAAACTGCGGAACGCACATTCGAGAAGGACATACTGGTCTACACCCTGTTGCCGCATGCGCATTACCGGGGCAAGGCGTCCGAGTTCCGCGCGTTCTATCCGGATGGAACGGAAGAGGTCCTTCTTTCCGTGCCGAACTACGACTTCAACTGGCAGACCACCTACTTGCTGACGGAGCCCAAGGTTCTCCCAGCCGGTACCCGGGTTGTTCACCGGACCTGGTGGGACAACTCGGCTCAGAACCCCGCGAACCCGGATCCAACCCGCGAGGTTCCCTGGGGTCTACAGTCCTGGGACGAGATGCTCTACGGCGCCATCGACTTCCGGGTTCTTGCGAGTGACGCCGTCGAGGTCGAGTCGGCCGGCTCGGACTAGAGCGACCCTATCGCGCCCGCGGGGGGCGCGGTTGCCGCACCGTGGGGTTCGCGAACACGGGACGGGCCGGGTGGCCGAGGGTGGTTACCCTCCCCCGGCTCCCGCAGATC
>JAPPND010000029.1 GCA_028818795.1 Gammaproteobacteria bacterium
GGCGAGGTCACGCCGCGCCGCGTCGTCGAACAGTTCGCGGGACAGGGATTCCGAGGCGCGCACGACAACTACTACGATGTCGACAACAGTGTTCTCGACCATGTCCTGCGCACGCGGCGAGGCATCCCCATCTCGCTCGGGGTGGTGCTCATCGGCATCGCGCAGCGACTCGGCCTCGACGCGCTCGGCGTCAACTTTCCGCGCCACTTCCTGGTGACCGTTGGCGACCTGCTCGTCGATCCGTACGCGGCTTCGCCGACTTCCGTCGAGAACTGCCGGAGATGGCTCACAGAGAACAACGTGGACGAAGCCGGTGCCTTCAACATCGCGGACGCGGGCGACATCGCCATGCGCATGCTGAACAACGTACGCATGCTCGTTCAAAGCCAGGGCGACTTTTCGCGGGCGCTCGAGATCGCGGACTACCAATTGCTCATCGCACCGGACTCCTATGGCCTGTACGTTGAACGGGCGGACGCATGGCTCGGCTTGCGAGCCCCGGAGATGGTCGTCCACGAGCTGGAGCAGGCGGTTCGCTACGCACCGGACGATGCCATGGCAGAGCGACTCCGGGAACGCATCGGGCAGGCACGGCGACTACAGTCGGTCGTGAACTGATGCCTGCTGGAGCCCGCCCTTGCGCGCGCGACCGCTGTTAGTCCGAATAGGGGTTGCTCGTCGCCAACGAGATTGGCTGGTCGTAGCCGGGAACGCTGATCTCGCCGGTGGAAATCTGCAGATCGTCGCCATCGAGGACCCCCTGACCATACTGGTAGATCGTCGTCGCATCGCCGCGGGTCGCGGCGGCGTCGTAGTCGAGGGCCCTGCCGTGCACCGCATCGTTCCGTTGGGCGTGCCGGCGCATTGCCTGCTTGCCATGCCTCGTGCTTAGCAACTCCCGGGTGACGTGGGGACTTAGGATCACGCCGGTGGCGTTGTTTCCCCCGAAACCCTTCGAGTTGATGAAGGCGATGTCCAGGGCGGCCGGGTCGATCTCGACGTGTTCGGGGGCGATGCGCAGGTTGCTGTGGTGGACATCGCTGGCCGGGCCGTCGATGGTGGCGATGCCGGGGATCCAACCGTACCGCCAAGTGCCGAGCGCGGAAGACGTCTGGTCTCCGGAGGCCGGTGCCAGGGTATGGCCGATGTAGGCCTTCACCGCGGCCACGGTCCAGCGGTCGATGCCGAACACCTTGGCCATCTCGTTCAGGATGTGCGACTCGGTGACGCGGTTCTGGGGCGTTCCGGTGCCGTGAGCGTGCACGTACGAGCGGTGCCGTACGGCATCCTCGCCCAGTATGGCGCGTGCGCAGGCCATCGCCTTGGCGAGGGTGACGTAGTTTCCGATGCCGGGACCCGGGATCGACTTCTTGTAGCCGTCGGCATTGACGAAGACGTCGCCGACGGCGGCGTGGATGTCGGCGCCGAGTTCGAGCGCTAAGGCGTCGTCGGTGACCACGACGTAGACGGCGGCTTCGGCCAAGGTGAACCCGCAGTTCTCGGCGAACGGCCGGCACGCCCGCCGATTGTCCACGGCATTGGCACCGTCCAAGGCCATCAGGGCCTCGTCCTCGGCCAATGCACCCATGGTCCGGTATGCCTCCACCACTTCCGGCACGATGGGCGCTTCGGCGCCGCCCACGACCGCAACCCGGCAACGCCCGGCACGGATTTCGTCCACGGCGGCCTTGAGGTTGTAGAGGAAGGTGGCGCATGCCCCGATCACGCCGGCGGTCTGGCCAAGGCTGCCGATCACGTAGGCATTGACGAAGTCGACCGGCATCTCGGGTAGTCCGAGGGCCGCTTGCTTGGCGGTCGGGCGGCGACCCATCATCGGCGCCTGCATCATCCCGCCGTTGCTGTAGCTGTCGAGTTGACCCATCGCACTGCCCGAGTAGGCGGCGAACTCGTCCGGCCGGACAAGCTTCTTGAGCTGCTCCCACGGGATGCCAACCGACTGCACGGCATCGGAAGCCCCGTAGACGTTCAGTTGAAGACCCCGGGGGTGGTTTCGCGACGGATAGAGCTTGCCGGGCTCGAAGCCGGCGGGGGTTTGTCCGGCGGAGGTCACCTTTGACGTCCGCCTGTCCGGGATCAACACCTCGAGCCGCTCGGTGGTGACTTCGATCCGTCCGTCCTCGCGCTCGCGCAACGACCATCCGGCTGGAACCTCGTCGGGTAGGTCGCGTCTCGAGATCGTGAAGCTGACCGGACCGGAGGGCGGCGGTGCCAGCCGGGCGCTACGCTGCCACTGGATGCTATCCGGGTCGAAACAATCGATGCGCCGGATCAGCGTGTTGTCGAGGAGGTGCTGGCGCACCGACTCCTCCGTGGAATCGCCATCGACGTTCATGAGTCCGGCCAGGCTGGCGTACGTGTCGTCCGCGGCACTCTTGCCGAGCACGTCGATGACGGTTCGCCGGTAGGCGTGGTCGAAGGAAACCCGACCCGCTGGATTGATTCCGCCGAATCCGACGATGACAGGCACTGGCGAACTCATTCGGTACTCCGTTGTTGTTCGGTCATGAGGCCCCCGATTTGTCGAGGCCGTCGCGGAACCGTGGCAGAAGCTCGGTGAAGTTGCAGGGTTTGAAACTCGCGTCGAACTGGTTCTCGAGTATCTTGTCCCATGCCGTCCGGCATGCATTGGTGGATCCGGGCATGGCGAATATCAGGGTCGCGTTGGCGAGTCCCGCGACGGCCCGGGACTGGATCGTCGAACTGCCGATCTCCATGTACGACACTTGGCGGAAGAGTTCGCCGAAGCCTTCGATGGTCTTGTCGAAGAGGGGAACCAGGGCCTCCGGCGTGCTATCCCGTCCGGTGAATCCGGTGCCGCCGGTGGTGAGGATCGCATTGACGCCCGGATCGGCGATCCAGGCGCTCACCACGGCGCGAATCTCGTAGATGTCGTCGCGCACGATCCGGCGCCCGGCGAGTCGATGGCCAGCCTGTTCGAGCCGGTCGACGAGCAGGTCGCCCGAGGTGTCCTGGTCGGACCCCCGGGTGTCCGAAACCGTCAGAACAGCGATGGCGAGAGCCTGGTCGGCGGAGTGGGACATGTCGGGTATCGCGGTGATTTTGGGGCGAAAATCGGTGTCAAACCCATGCTGGATTTAGCACCGAGTTTGTGGAATTGTTCACACCCTACTATACAGCGCCCAGCGATTTGGCAACTGATGGAGTGTCAGGGACTCTAACCACGGAGCAGCAAGCGGAGGGAAACCGCATGCGGACAACACCGCAAAGCGCGATAGAGCGATGGACAAGAATGCCATAGGCGATCTGTATCTGATCGCGGAAAACCTCGCCCAGGACTCGTCGCTGGTTCCTGAGGCGGAGGAGGAGTTCGATCCGCCCCTGCGTGGTGTTCTGACCGAGGCGGAGGTCCTGCGTCAAGCCGAAGTGCTCGACAACATGGACATCGACTCCTACATCGAGGCGGTCGTTGCCAACGCCGAGGACCCGAAGCGAATACCCGCACCGGACGTGATCCGTCGGCTCGGCGAGGTGGTCAGCGAGGATCGCGACGGACCGTTCTACGCCGCCGAGGTCGCGATGGATTTCGATGGCGAGCCGAGGCGTATCGGCTTCATTGCGCAGAACCGCGCCGTGCGCAGCGGCGAGTGGATGCCGGAGCACCATCTGAAGGCCGCCCAAGCCATCGTGGAATTCGCCAACCGCTCCATACCCATCGTCAGTCTCATGGACACGCCGGGCGCGGCCGGCGACGAGATTGCCAACAAGAACAACCAGTCGCACAGCATTTCCCGCCTGATCGCGGAAATGTCCAACACCGATGTTCCGAATCTTGGCGTGGTCTACGGCCTCGGCTACTCGGGCGGCGCGATTCCGCTGGCCGCCAGCAACCTGATCCTGTCCTTGCGCGACGGGGTGTTCAGCACCATCCAGCCGAAAGGATTGGCCAGCATCGCCCGGCGCCTCAACCTCTCTTGGCAGCAATGCGCGAAACAGGTGGGGCTGTCGCCTTACGAACTTCGCCGCCAAGGCAATATCGACGCGATCATCGACTATGTGCCGGGCGAGGACCTCGAAAACCTGCGTCTCGCCATCGTGTCGGGAATTCAACACGTGGAGGAGGGGATCAAGCGCTTCGTGCGGGAGAATCCCTACGTTCTCGACGAATACCGTCGCAGCATCGGGCGCTATCTGAATCCGTCCGAACGATTGCGCAAGGTGCAGGCGAGCGCCGCGCTGAAGTTGACCAAGAACCCCACCGAATACCTAAACGTCTTCGGAATCGCCTACCGCTACCTGCGCTACCTGCGGGTGCGGCGACGCATCAAGGCGACGTCCACCCAGTCCTACGGACGATTGTCGGAACAGGAACTGCCGGCGGGCGAACTGGCCGCGCGCACCGACCGAGAACGGCGCGAGACCTTCCTGCGTTGGCTCCAGGATCCGGACCGGGTGATCTACGACGATTCCCTGTCCCGTACGTGGAAGAACTATGTCGATCGAAAGCAGACGGTCCACGACGAACGTGGCCGGATCATGCAGTTCATTTTCGGTGAACGTCGCCAGAACTACGAGGACGCCCGCCGAACGCTCATCTCTACCGTGGGCATGTACCTCTACAATCGATGGAAGAACGACGCCTCGGGCAATTTCCGCTCGCTCAAGTCTTTCGCAGAAAACGTCTCGGAGACGCGGCATCTGTTCAGGGTTTCGGAACTCGATGAACCGCGTACGTTGATCGACGCGATTCGCGAGGACGAAGTACTCGGGCCAGCACTGCGCCAGCGCTTCACGCACGAAGGCATGAAGTTGTTCAGCGATGTCGCCGACAAGTCGGACGCCTACCTGCGGGAGCAACTTGCCGCCGAACTCAACATGTCGATCACCGAGGGTCCCTTGGCGGAGCCGACGCTGGGCGGTTCGTTGTCGTCACAGGCACGCGATGCCGTCAACGGCGAGGCGTCGTCCATCGTGGCGAACCGCCTGATTCTCGACGACCGACTCGGCACCGGTATGGAAGGCGAGACGGAAGGTCGGGAACCCGCTTTGCCCGAGATGACGGTCGTCGATGTCGTCCTTCACGAAGAGTTGCGCGATGACTTCGCGCGAGAGTGCGAGAATCTGCTGCTCTTCGATCAGGTCTACGATCACCTGATCGCCAATCTCGAGTCCATCGCCGAGGAAGCGGAGTCGACGCGCGCGCTATCGAAGACCTCGCTTGGCCGGTTGACCGAAACGGCGTTGGCCGAAGCGTCGAAGAGTCTGTCCGAAGACGACGCGGCCGCTCAACGTTTCAGGACGCAGTTCTTCGACTGGTACATGAGGACCTCGAAGTTGCCTCGTTCCAATCGGTTCTTCCGGGACGTCGAGGAATGGAAAAAGAACGCAAGCCCCCACGTATCGGACACGCTCTTCGTCGTGGTCACGTTCATGTTCGAGAAGCTGCTCGCCTCCTACCTGCAGTCGGAATGGGAGGGGCGGCGCTACGACGGTCGCATCGCACCGCGCAACATCGGCCGCCGCAAGGATTTCTGGAATCGCCTGGTTCAGGCCTATCGGGACCTCCTGATCCGTGAAACGCTGCAGCGCCACAAGCGCGCGAAGGCCACGGGATACAGCGCGTTCATCGAGCGATTCTTCACGGACTTCGAGGAGTTGAACGGTGACCTAATCAGTTCGGATCCGCACCGTTTTCCGGGATTGCGGGTTTCCATCGAGGGTGCCTTGCAGAAGGGCACCGCACCTTGCGGGGTGGTGACGGGAATCGGTCGTTTCGACAACGGGGCCGACGGTCTTCGTGTGGGTACCGTGATTTCCAATCTCGAGTTCAAGGCCGGCGCTTTCGACATGGCCAGTGCCGAGAAATTCTGCAAGCTGCTGGTTGCCTGTGCCGAACAGAACCTGCCCATCGTCTGCTTCATTTCGTCGAGCGGCATGCAGACGATGGAAGGCGCGGGCGCGCTGTTTTCGATGGCGGCGATCAACGACCGCATCACCCGATTCGTGCGCGACTACGACCTGCCGGTGATCGTTTTCGGTTTCGGCGACTGCACCGGCGGCGCCCAGGCGAGTTTCGTCACTCATCCGCTGGTCCAGACCTACTACTTCTCGGGCGCCAGCATGCCCTTCGCAGGCCAGATCGTGGTATCGAGCTACCTGCCGTCGGATTCCCATATTTCCAACTACCTGTTCAACGAACCGGGGTCGATGCAAGGACTCGTGAAGCACCCGTTCCTGCCGGCACTCGACGACGAACTGCGCAAGATCGACCCCGAAATCCCGGTTCCCCAGGAAACCGTGGAGGACGTGGTGAACCGGATCATGGCGGGGGTTCTCACCCAGGAGAAACCGGCGATCACCCCGCGCCGACAGTTCAGCGAACGCGAACTGTTCCGCCCCGTCAAGAAGATGCTCGTGCACGCCAGGGGCTGCACGGCGGTGAAACTCCTACGCGTCGCGCAGAAGCACGGCGTCGGTGTCGTGCTTGTGCAGTCCGATCCCGACATGGAGTCGGTGCCAGTGGACATGCTCGGCGCGAAGGACGCCGTGGTCTGCATCGGCGGCAACACGCCGGACGAGAGCTACTTGAATGCCCGTTCCGTGGTGCGCATCGCCGAGGACGAACGTGTCGACTCGCTGCACCCGGGAATTGGATTCCTTTCCGAGAACGCACAGTTCGCGGAGTTGGTGCGGTCGCGCGGGATCAACTTCGTCGGCCCGCCGGTGGCGAGCATGGAAACCATGGGCAACAAGTCGAATGCTATCGCCACGGCGCTGGCACACGGCGTGCCGGTGGTGCCGGGCAGCCACGGCATCCTGACCGACGGCGACCGCGCCGCCGAGACCGCGGCGGCCATCGGCTACCCGGTGCTGATCAAGGCCGTGCACGGGGGCGGCGGCAAGGGCATACAGGTCGTCGAGACCGCCGACGACTTCCATGAGGCCTTTCACCGCGTGTCGGTGGAGGCGCGAGCCGCGTTCGGCAACGGTGACGTCTACCTCGAACGCTATGTCACATCGTTGCGCCATATCGAGGTCCAGGTGCTGCGCGACTCCCACGGCACGACCCAAGTGCTCGGTCTCCGCGACTGCAGCGTGCAGCGCGACAAACAGAAGGTGATCGAAGAGTCGGGCTCCACCATGTTGCCGGACGAACAGGGCGAAGCCGTGCGGCGCCACGCCGCCGCCCTGGCGGATGCCGTCGACTACGTCGGCGCGGGAACCGTGGAGTTCATCTACGACCTCGACTCCGGCGAGGTCTACTTCATGGAAATGAACACGCGGCTGCAGGTCGAGCATCCCGTGACCGAATGGGTTTCCGGCGTGGACATCGTGGGCGAGCAACTGCGCATCGCGGCGGGGGAGAGCATCGCGGATTTGGCGATCGGCGACGACGGCTATGCCATCGAGGCGCGCATCAACGCCGAGAAGGTCGTCGAGTCGTCCACGGGCGAGCTCTCGTTCGCACCGAGCCCCGGCGCGATTACCGAATGCGATCTGCCGCAGGAGGACGGTATCGACGTCATTGCTGCGGCGGGCGAGGGTCGTTTCGTGTCGCCCTACTACGACAGCATGATCGCGCAGATCATTGCGCGGGGACCGGATCGCACGGCGTCCGCGCAGAAACTCGCGGACTACCTAGACCGGGTACGCATCCGAGGCATCGCGACGAACATCGCCCTGGTCAAGCGGGTGCTGCGCGACGAGGTCTTTCTGCGCGGCGACTACGACACCGGCTACCTCCCGGAGTTCCTAGGGCGCGTCGATGCCGGCGAGTTGATGGCGGAGATCGCCGACGCGGCCGGCGCCGGCGAAAGCGCCATCGGCCGGGAGTCCATCGCGATCGAAGACAGCGACGAGCTCAAGGTGCTTGCTCCTTCAACCGGCATCTTGTATCTCACCCCGTCGCCCAGCGAACCGCAATACGTCGTCGTCGGAGACCGCGTCTCGACGGCGGCGACGTTGTGTCAACTCGAGGCGTTCAAGATCTTCGCCCCGGTGCGTCTTGGCGACTTCAATCCGCCGGGCCTGCCTCCGCTTTACGAGCCTGACCGGCAGTTCGAGATCACCCGCGTGAACGTCAGCGGCGGTCAACAGGTGAACGCGGGCGACCTGCTGTTCGTGGTGCGACCGGTCGGCTAGAGCAACGCGGCGATAACGCGGTCCACCACGCCTGCGGCATCGCCTGCCCAGCGTGTGACGACGACCAGGCGGTGTTCCGGCACGACGCACACCAGGTTGCCGCCAGCACCGATGGCAGCGAAGGCGCGTTCCGACGCGCGTGGCCATGCCTGGCGGTCGCCGTTCAGCCACCAGAGGAAACCGTAGCGCCGATTGACGGGGCAGGGCGTCAAGGCCGCTTGGATGGACGCCTGCGACAGAATGCGTCGACCGTTCCACTCCCCGCGCGCCAACATCAGCAGGCCGTAGCGGGCGTGGTCGTACGCGCTGATCCAGAGCCCGCCGCCCCAATGCGCGCCGCCGGGAACGGACTCCAACACCGCATCACCGATTGACACCCGAGCGTTCTCGTAGGCATGCCATTGCCAGGACGCGGTGGCGCCGATCGGATCCATGATTTCGCGGCGTAGTACGTCCGCCAACGGTTCGCCCCAGACGTGCAATGCCGCAAGGCCCAGCGCGTTGACCCGGATGTCGTTGTATTCCCAGAACTCACCCGGCTGGCGCAGGTGCCTGGGTTCGCCCTTCTTTCCCGTCGGCTGGCGTACCCCGCGGTTGTGGTCCACGGTATCGGGGATGCCGAACAGGCTGCCGGACCACTCGCTGGTCTGCTGCAGAAGATGACGCCAGGTCACTTTGCCGTTCCGGGGTCCCTCGAACAGGGTACCGTCGACGTAGTCCAACACGCGGTCGTCGACGCTTTCGATCAGTCCGCGGTCGACGGCCAACGCGAAGCAGGCCCAGAGGTAGCTCTTGGTGGCGCTGAAGGTCATGTCGACACGTGCCGGGGTTCCCCACTCGGTGACCAGCAGGCCCTCCTTGAGGACAAGGCCACTCGCGGCGCCACGTGGTTTGGTCGGCCCGAGGAGGCGGTTGAACGGCGGCGGATCTTCCCGGCAAACCATGGTGCCGACGTCCACGGGCCAGTCGATCTCCGAGGTTTCGGCAAAGTTGCGCGCCCTCCCCAAGGCGGCGGGATCGAAACCGAGCGACTCCGGCGATGCCTGCCTCCAGCCGGACGATGGCGGGAAATGGAGACCGTCCATGACACGCAAGATAGCAGTCCGTGGCGGTCCATTGCGACGGCTACTGTACCGCGCAGTCGTACGAAACTGTACGAAGTTATTGTTTATATTGATTTTTTTGTGGAGCGATGCTGCAATGTCGTCTCCCCCAAGGCCCAAAACGAGGAGGAGACGTGGCGGAGGCATCGCGGGATCGAATTACCGACTGCGGATCGCCGGATCGGGGCGAGCCGTTGGTAGGGCGGCGGAGCGCCGGCGCGGATGCGTGGATACCGTACGAGGATCCCTCCCCTGACGACGAGGGCGTGGCCTTCGGGTTTCCCGGCTGCCGGCCGTTCCGCATCTCACGTGACGAAATCGCCGACTTCGAGGGTCGGTTCGAATACTGGGACGCCGACACCGAGATCGCCTGGCAAGTCTGCGAGCCAACGAGCATCTACCACGAGTTGCCGGGCCGGCGGCTCGCCCGTCTGACGGAGCGGATCGCGGCGGCGCGGGGCGCACCGATCGAGTCCTACGGCAGCGGCGACCTGCTGGTTCGCGATGCCGAGGGGAGGGAGCAGATCATCCAGCAGGCGGACGACGTGCTTTACCTGCACCCGGCCAAGGTCCGCGAACTCGGCCACGCGATAGAGGTGGCGCACGATGATCTGCCGGATGTCGTGCTGGAGGTGGATCTGACCACCGATGTCCGCTACCGCAAGATGGGCATCTACGAGGAGTGGGGCTTCCGGGAGCTTTGGGTCGAGATCCCGGAAAACCGGGCGCCCAGCCGACCGAACCGCAAGCCGGGGATGACAATCCGCGTGCTCGGCCCGCATGGTTACGAGGAGATGCCGGAGAGCCGGGCGTTTCCGACCTGGACGGCGGACGAGATCCACACCGCGCTGAACGAGCCCACCCTCTCCGCATCGACCGTTGCCGTGCTGCGCCGCGTCGGTCGGGCGCTCGGCGAGGAGGGCGGTACGAGTACCGACGACGATCCGTTCATGAGAGTTGAACGGGAGCAGAGCCGTCGGGAAGGCCTCGCGACGAGTCGCCTCGAAATGCTGGCCGAAACCCTCGCCGCCCGGGACATCGCGACGTCGAAACGCCTCGAAGAACACGCCGGTGTAATCGTCGCGGTCCCGGTTCCGGTTTTGATGCGTGCGGCGCTCGCCTGTCGCGACGAGGCGGACTTCCTGCGTCGCATCGAGGCTGCGACGGGGTAGCCCCAATTGTGCAGCGCGTGATGGGGAGTGCGGAGGAAGGTATGGCAGAGGCGGCGCGGGATCGAATCGCGCCCCAACGCGGATCTGGCGAACCGGACAAGCCGTTGGCAGAGCCTCAGCCGGGGAGCGCGAGGGGTATCCCCTCGCATGGAAGGCGGTGGAGCAACCAGGCGGACGGGTGGGTGCCGGAGGCGCGGCCCGAGGAGGACGTGGGCGCCGCCTACGGGTTTCCCGGCTGCCGGCCGGTCCGCATCTCGCGCAATGAGATCACCGATTTCGAGGGCCGGTTCGAATACTGGGACGCCGACACCGAGATCGCCTGGCAGGTGTGCGAGCCGACCAGCATCTACCACGAGTTGCCGGGCCAAGAGCTCGCCCGCTTGACGGAGCGGATCGCGGCGGTGCGCGGCGAGCCGATCAAGTCCTACGGCACGGGAGATCTGCTTATCCGCGACGACCAAGGCGAGAAGCACGTGATCATGCAGCCCGACCAGATCCTCTACCTGCACCCGCACAAGGCGCGTCGATTGGGCCACGCGATCGAGGTCGGCCACGACGACCTGCCGGATGTCGTGCTGGAGGTCGATCTGACCACCGACGTCCGCTACCGCAAGTTGGGCCTCTACGAGGAATGGGGCTTCCGGGAGCTTTGGGTCGAGACGCCGGAAAACCGGGCGCCGAGCCGGCCGAACCGCAAGCCGGGGATGACGATCCGCGTGCACGGTCCACATGGCTACGAGGAGACACCGGAGAGTTGGGCGTTTCCGAGTTGGACGGCGGACGAGATCCACGCCGCGCTGAACGAGCCCATCCTTTCCGCGTCGACCGTTGCTGTGCTGCGGCGGGTCGGACGCGCACTCGGCGAGCAGGGCGGCACGGGCACGGACGACGATCCCTTCATGAGAGTCGAGCGGGAGCAGAGCCGTCGGGAAGGCATTGAGGAAGGCGTCGAGAAGGGTCGACTCGAAATGCTCGCCGAAGTCCT
This sequence comes from Gammaproteobacteria bacterium, assembly GCA_028818795.1. GTDB lineage: Bacteria > Pseudomonadota > Gammaproteobacteria > Pseudomonadales > Azotimanducaceae > VXYL01. The sequence goes on from JAPPND010000029.1 coordinate 11,382, forward strand.
CGCCGCCCGCGACATCGCGACGTCGAAACGCCTCGAAGAACACGCCGGTGTAATCGTCGCGGTCCCGGTTCCGGTGTTGATGCGTGCAGCGTTGGCCTGTTGCGACGAAACAGACTTCCTGCGTCGCATCGCGACGGGGTAGTCCGATCATAGCCGGAACAAGCCGGTAGAATGCGCGTTTAGGTCGGTTCCTCGACAACATGGTCGTCATCGTCGACTACGACGCCGGAAATCTGAAGAGCGTGGAGCGGGCCTGCCGCGAGGTGGGCCTTTCGGCCGAGATATCCAGCCATCCGAACCGGATACGCACCGCCGAACGGGTCATCTTCCCTGGCGTCGGCGCTGCAGGCAGCGCGATGCGGAGCCTCGCCGCCAGTGGCGCAGGCCGGGCGTTGGTGGCCGCGTTTGAAACCGGCACGCCAATACTCGGCATTTGCCTCGGCCTGCAGATCTCCCTCGAGTACTCGGAGGAGAACGACACGGACACGCTCGGACTGCTGCCGGGCGAAGTCCGTCGGTTCCGGCTCGACGACCCTAACCTAAAGGTGCCGCACATGGGCTGGAACGCGGTGCGCGTGATCCGACCCCATCCCGTTCTCGACGGTATCCAACCGGGTGACGAGTTCTACTTCGTGCACGCGTACCGGCCGATTCCCGGGAAACGGACGGATGTCATCGCCGAGTCCGTCTACGAGGGTCCGTTCTGTTCGGCGCTGGGCCGAGGCAACTACGTGGCGACCCAGTTCCACCCCGAGAAGAGCGGCCGGGTTGGACTGCGGCTGCTCGAGCGGTTTGCCGAATGGGACGGGCGTGTCGATGCTTAGCAAGCGTCTCATCGCCTGCCTGGACGTGCGCGACGGCCACTTGGCGAAGAGCGTCAAGTTCGTCGACACCAAGAACATCGGCGACCCCGTGGCCAAGGCGCGCGAGTACTATCTTGACGGCCTGGACGAACTGGTGTTCTACGACATCAACGCCTCCAGCGAAGGGCGGCGGATCATCCTCGACGTGGTCGAGGCGGTGGCCGAGCAGGTGTTCATCCCGTTGTCCGTGGGTGGCGGCGTGGCGTCGGTGGCGGACGCGACCGACCTTCGCCTGGCTGGCGCGGAGAAGATCAACGTCAACTCCGCGGCGGTTCGGCGACCGGCGCTCATCGGCGAGTGTGCCGAAGCCATCGGCGACCAGAACGTGGTGCTGTCGATGGACATCCGCCGGGTCGAGCCGTCCGCCGACATGCCGTCGGGCTACGAGATCGTCATCAACGGGGGGCGCAAGCCGATGGGCATCGATGCCCTTTCGTGGGCCAAGGAGGGTGAACGCCTCGGTGCGGGCGAACTGGTGGTCAACTCCATCGACGCGGACGGCACGCGAGAAGGATATGAACTGAACCTGACACGCATGCTCTCGGAAGCGGTGCGGATTCCCGTCATCGCCTCCGGGGGCGCCGGCGAGCCCGATCACCTCTACGATGTGCTCGCCGACGGCAAAGCGGATGCCGCGCTGGTGGCGTCCATGGTCCACTACGGCGACTACACGGTCTCCGGGCTGAAGCGCCACTTGCACGGGCGTGGCGTCAAGATGCGCATGTCCTGGTGATTCCATGAAGGCGATACAGATACTGAACGGCGACCTTGTCTGGAAAGAGACCGAGGAGCCTCCGCTGGGCCCGGGCGAGGTCCGTATCGAAAACCATGCGACCGCCGTGAACCGCGCCGACTTGGCCCAACGTGCCGGGGGCTATCCGCCGCCCCCTGGCGCGAGCTCCGTGCTCGGCCTGGAATGCGCGGGCGTGGTCACAGCGGTCGGCGAAGGCGTCAGTCGCGTGGTGGCCGGCGACGAGGTATGCGCCTTGCTTGCCGGCGGCGGCTATGCCGAGACCGTAGTCGTACCCGCCGGCCAGGTTCTGAAGAAACCCGCCAAGCTCACCTTCGAGGAAGCGGCGGCGATTCCAGAAGTGTTCGCCACGGCCTACCTCAACCTCTACATGGAAGCGCGTCTGAAGAAAGGCGAGTACGCGGTGATCCATGCCGGCGCGAGCGGCGTCGGCACGGCCGCCATCCAGATGTGCGCCGCGTTCGGGAACCCGGCGTTCGTCACCGCGGGGTCGCAGGACAAGATCGACCGCTGCATCGAGTTCGGCGCGGAAGCGGGCATGAACCGGCACGAAGGCGACTTCACCGAGGCGATCCGGACGTGGACCGGCGGCCGCGGCGCGGACGTGATCCTCGATCCCGTGGGCGGAGCCTACCTCGCGGCCAACCTGGCGAGCTTGGCGACGGATGGACGGCTCGTGATCATCGGCCTCCTCGGCGGTGCGACGGCGCAAGTGGCATTGGGAACGCTGATGGTGAAGCGTCTGCGCATCGTCGGCTCGACCCTGCGGGCACGGTCGATCGCGGCCAAGGCGACGGTTATGGATGCCTTGAAGGAACGGGTCTGGCCGCTCTTGCACCACGGCACCATCCGACCCGTGATCGAACGCGTCTACCCGGTCGAGGAAGCGGGCGACGCCCACGATCTGATCGCGGGAAATCAGACTTTCGGCAAGGTTGTACTACGTGTGCGCGAGTGAACTGCCCACGCGTCGGCGTTCGGCAAGGCGTAGGAGCGACCCTAACGCGCCCGAAGGGCGCGCGGTCGCCCGAACAATCGGTGGAACCCCCGGGGCTCGGGCGGGGGCGCGCCCTTCGGGCGCGATAGCCCCGCCCCTACGGGCCCAGCAGCTCGCGCATCATCGCTTCTGCGAACACCGGCGCGGCAGCTTCGATCCAGTCCGGGTCCGTCTCGTCGCCGGTCTCGTAGGTGATCGAAGGAATACCATAGGTGTCGAAGAAATAGTTCTTGGCGTTGGCGGATTCCGATTTGCTCGGCCGGTGAATGAACGCGAGATCCGGCTGACGCTTGCGTACACGCTCCAACCAGGCGGCTGAGAAGCCGTGCGCACCGTCGCCGTCTTCCGGCCGTTGCGTGTAGAAAAGGTGGGTTTCGGTTGCCCGCGTGGCGTGGAAATCGAGCATGAGGCGTAGCGCGATGCCTCGCTCGGCTAGGTTGGCGAGCAGGTCCCTGACGGTGCGCGTTTCGGGTTGCCGGAAGGGGCCCCAATCCCGGTTCAGGTCGGTCTTGCCGGCGTTGTGCCGCCAGTGACCGTTTGCGACGCCATCGGGATTGAGCAGGGGCACCGTGACCACCGTGAAGGTCTCGCGGAACGAGCGCGCAAGTTCCGTATCCGCAAGCACCGTGTCCAGGAACGCGTTCATGGTAAGGGCGCCCGTGACCTCGGGCGGGTGCTGACGACCGATGAACAGGACCCCCTGCGCCTTGGCGCTGGTCTCCGCCACCGAGATCGGGCGCCCGTGGAGGCTGCGCCCGAGTACGCGCACGGCGATGTCGCCTCGCTGTGCCAGCGAGAGTGTCCAAGCGTCGTAGAAACGGGTCGTGAGGAGCCGCTGCGACGCGATCCAGACGGGTGCCTCAGCAAGCGGGATACGCAACGCCAGCCGCTGCTTGTCCTCGGACACCGCCACCGTCCGGTCCGGGAGGCGCTGCCAGTTGATTCCGTCCAGACTGACCTTGGGCCAGAACCGGTCGGCATCCGCGTCCGCGAACCCCATCAGCACAACGACCTCGCCCGGGCGCTTGGGACTCGCCCGGAAAGCGTACCAGGGCATTGGCACCTCGACCTTAGAGTCCTCCGGGCGGATGGCGATGACGAAGTTGCCGTCGCGCACGTCGCAGCGGTGGAACGCGCCACCCTCGAAATGCGTGTCGAGGAGTGCGACGTCGTTCTCGCAGAACCGGTCTGCGCTGGATGCGGCGGTGGCGAGCCCGGCCGCTGCCGCTGCCGCGAGCCAGGCGCGCCAATGCATCCGGCTACTCCAGTTCGGCGCGGAACTCGACGTAGTACCGTGCCCCGAGGTCCTGGTGCATGTCCGCGAAGTAGCCGAAGTACCTGTCGGCAAGCGGTGCCCGTTCATCGGCTATGTTGAGGCCCCCGAGGCGGATTCGACCACTCAAGTCATCCCCGAGGTCGAACCGGTAGGCCAGGTAGGCATTAAGTGTTCGCATGCTTGGAACCACCCACTCGGTGCCGTCGTCGAGCGTCAGCGACCTTTGCACGAAGTCGCCCACATAAAGCGACGACAGGGATGCGCTCCACCCCTTGTAACCCCATCGCAGCCGGGTCGATGTCTTCCACCTGGGGTTGCCGTTTTGGCGAACCAGATTCTGGAAACCCGCTACCGGGAAGTTGCCGGGAAGTATGCCGGCCTCCTGGGCCGCAAGTAGAGCGCCTGCGTCGCCACCCGGATCCTGCTGGAAATGGCGCAGTCGGGCCATCTGGTGACTCAGCGAGAACTCGCCGAACCGGGTCTCGGCCTCGTAGTAGATGCCGTAGTCGGTGCCGTGGATCGTTCGCTTGTCGAGGTTGGCGTAGCGGTCGTCCACGTAGGCGATGCGACCTGCGGGACATATTCCCGCCGCGCTGAAAATCTCGGTCTCGTCGTCGTCCGCTTCGCCTCGGACGATCGCGGGATTGCCGGCGAAACCGTCGCAGTTGCTGTTGCCATTGTTGATGCGCAGTAGCAGGTCGAGCAGGGAGTGGTTCTCCTCCCCGAGCAGGCCGATTGTGTCTTCCTTTTCGTTCCACCAGGTGTCGACGGTGAACGTCATGCCCGCGAAGGGGGTGACCACGGCGCCGAGCGAGCGGTTGTCGGAACTCTCGGGGATGAGATTCTGGCTGCCCTGCGCGATCCGCTGCGTGGAGTAGCGGCAGCTCAGTGTGTCCTGGTCGGGGTCGCCGCCGTTGTCAGCGGCATAGACGCACGTCCAGTCGGTCCGCGTGTTCTGGCGAGCCACGATCTCCTCGTTGATGGTCACGAGGTTGGGCGCGCGGAAGGCACCGGACCAGGAGCCCCTGAGCAACAGCCGTTCGTGTGGCCGGAAACCCAACGCTATCTTGCCGACCGTGGTGTTGCCGACATCGGAGAAGTCCTCGTAGCGCATTGCGAGTTGCAGATCGAGGGTTTCGTGAACTGGCACCGCGAGTTCGCCGAAAGCCGAGAACACATTGTGGTCGCCCTTGCTGTCCGGCGTGGGGCTCGAGTTCACCACGTCGGAAACGTAGGGCCAGGTGTCCCCCTGGAAGTCCGTGAAGACGATGGTGCCGTCGAGTCGCGGGTCGCGATCATCGACGAAGGACTCGCGCCGAAACTCTGCGCCGGCGAGTAGTCCAACCGGACCAGCAGGTAGGTTGAAGATGTCGTAAGTCGACGCCTTGAAGTCGACTAGGAAGAGCTCGGTCTCGTTGTCACGTCGGACATCGACCAGGGCGCGCTCGATGTTCGTATTCGCGCGTCCGCTGAAAGGGTTGTAGGCCGCAGGCGTCGGATCCTCGAGCGCTTCCTGCATGAGGATGTTTGAGATCCGGTTGTGGGTCACGTCCTCCTTCTCGGCCCGCGACCAGACGACGGCACCGTCCCAATCCCAGGCATCCCACGTGCCGCGGAACCCCTGTAGAAAGCGCCAAGTCGCACCGTCGTTGTCGACGATCCGGGGTGCCTCGACCCAGCGTCCGTTGTCGATCCACAACCTGACGCCGGAACAGGGGACGTCGGGGATCACGTCGTCGGGTAGCCGGTTGGGGGAACCGCAGGGGCCGAGCGGGTTGTAGTAGTTCTCGGCACCGACCTGGAGCTTCACCGTTGAAAACGAGGCCGACGCGTGACGGTTCATGTTGGAGGCCGACAAGTAGGCCGCAAGTTCCGTATAGCTCTCCATGCCGTTGTCGAACTCGTGGTTCAGGAAGGCGAACACATGGGTTCGCTCGAGTTCGGAGAAGAGGTCGCGGTTCTCGTTCAGGTTGTGCCGATAGGTTCCTTGCCCGTCGATGCCCCCGCAGGTGCCGTAGCCGATCTCGTACTGGCACCGCGGGTCGCCGACCGGATAGGTCTCGAACTCGCCAGCGCTGTCCGTCAACTCACCGCGCAGGCCCCAACGCCGGACGCTACTAACGGCGTCGAACTGACGGTATTCCGAGTTGGCGCTGTTGTTGCGGAAATCCGTTTCGGATGCCCAGGGCGAGTTCGGGTCCAACCGCCAGCGGAAGTCGGAATCGGCCCATCGCGGGTCGTCCTGGGAGTTCACCCGGTCGCGCTGGTAGTGTTGCGCGAACACGCTCAGATTGGTACGACCTTCGTTGAACGTGCTGCCCCACTCGCCGATCAAGGTGAGATCGGTGCGTGGAATGTTCTCGAAAGCAGCGTGCTTGACCCGTACGCGGGCACCCTCGAAGTCGCTGTTCAGTACGTAGTTGACGACCCCGGCGACCGCATCGGCGCCGTAGATTGCGGATGCGCCGTCTCGCAACACTTCGATGCGCCGGAGTCCCGCAGGCGGCAGCGACTGGGAGTTGGCGGTGTTCACGGGCACGAAGCTGCCGCCGACTTCCTCGGTCTGGTAGCTGGCGGCGTTCACGACGCGGCGACCGTTCAGGAGCACCAGCGTGTTGCCGGTCCCGAGATTGCGGAGGTTGAATGCGCCGACGTCGCCCCGTGCCGAGTTGACGCCACCGCTGATGTTCTCGGCCTCGTTGAAGAAGTTGGAGCCTTGCTCAACGAGTTGCTCGAGCAGGTCGGCGCCATCGTCGAAGCCCAATGCCTCGATGTCTTCCGCATCGAGCACGGAAACGGCCAGTGCGTCGGCGATGTCGGCACCCTTGATCTGGGTGCCCGTGACGACCACCTCCTCGATTTCCGAGTCGTCGTCGGTGTCGTTCTGGGCCTCGGCTGCGGTTGTCGCCAGCAGCAGCGGCACGAGGAAAAGACGACCTGGGTACGGGTTCACAGAGGACATGTGACTTCTCCATTGACGCGGGAGGCTCCCGCCGCGAATCCATGGCGGGCTTTGCAGTTTGTCGCAAACGGGCGGTCGCATCAATGCGCGGCGCGACACCCGATAGTCGTTGCCGGTCCCGCGCAATTGCCCGCTCGTGGCCGGCGTGGCGGGTCTAGTCCATCGTCCCGACGTGACGCCGCACCGCGTCGACCAACGCGTCCCGATGTGCGAACTGGCGCCGACTTGTCGCAGCGGGTGCCGCGCTCTGCGTCACGATCACGAGGTCGTTGCCCGGGTCGATCCAGATGAGCTGTCCGAAAATGCCGTGTGCCGCATAGCGACCGTCTCCCCAGAGCCACCACAGGTAGCCGTAGCCCGGGTAGCTCGGCGAGCCCTATGCTGGGTCCAGAAGAGCGGCGACGTGTCCCGTGCGGGGAGTGTGTTCGGTCGACCATGGACGGGCTCGGTGCCATTCGGGCGCCTAGGTCGGCACGACGCCAATCAACGCGTCGAGCACCTCGTTGGGGCGTTCGTTGAGCATGGCATGGCCGCAGCCTTCGAGGCGCACCACCCGGGCGTCGGGTAGCGCTTGGGCAACGTCCAGCCCGGCCCGCGCAGGCGTCATCATGTCGTCGTCACCCGCGATGACGAGAACGGGGCATTGGATCATTGCTCCGGCCGATTCGGCGTCGAAGGTGTTGCAGGCGGTGAGGTCGGCATGGAACACGCCCGGTGCGGAGCGTTCCAGCAGACGTTCGCCGACACCCAGCATCCAGACGCCCGGATTGGCATTGCTGCCCAGCGTGCCCGTGGAGTGACTCCAGGTGTTCGCCATGTCGATGGCCGCGTGGTGGTTGTCCTTCGCGGCGTTCAACAAGGGGTCGGTAACCGGCATCGGCGCGGAGGTGCCGAGCAGGGCCAGCGCGCGGCACCGGTGGGGCATCGTCGAGGCGAATCGGTATGCGACCAGCGAACCCATGCTGTGGCCGGCGACTGCGGCGGTGGGTATTGCCAGGGCATCGAGTGCCTCGCCGAGCCAAACGGCCATGGCGTCGATGCAGTCGAACGGCGGACCCTCGGAGCGCCCGTGACCGGGCAGGTCGACGGCCGCCACGCGCAAACCCTGGCGCGCGAAGTAGCGCGCCGGCAACGCCCAGACCGTGTGGTCCATGCCGGCGCCGTGTACGAAGACAACGCTCTCGGCATCGGTGTCGGGATGGCCCGAGCCGTTGCCAACATAGACGGTCCGACCGTCGACCCGGATGCGCGTCCCGCTCATCGGGGTGCCCGCGTCGCCCGTCGCAGCGCGCGGGACAGGTCGCCGATCAGGTCATCGGGATCCTCGAGGCCGATCGACAGGCGCACCAAGCCCTCGCCGATGCCGGCGGCGGCGAGCGCTTCGGCGTCCATTCGGTGATGGGTGGTACTGGCGGGATGGATGACCAAGGACTTGGCGTCGCCGACATTGGCGAGGTGGGAGAAGATCGACAGGTCTTCGATGAACGTGCGCCCCGCGTCCCGGCCACCCTTGATCTCGAAGCTGAACACGGCGCCCGCGCCTTTGGGCAGGAGGCGCGCACTGAGGTCGTGATCCGGATGGCTGGGCAACTCCGGATAGCTGACGGACTCGACGGCTTCGTGCGCCTCGAGGAAGGCCACCACCTCGCGGGTGTTCGCAACGTGCTTGTCCATGCGAATGGGTAGCGTCTCCAGCCCCTGCAGCACGTGGAACGCCGTGGTCGGCGACATGCACGCGCCGAAATCGCGCAGTCCCTCCCGCCGGGCGCGGACGATGAACGCCTGGGGACCGAACTCCTCCGCGAACACGAGGTCGTGGAAGCCTTCGTACGGCTCGGTGAGTGTCGGAAACTTGCCCGACGCCTCCCAATCGAAGGTGCCGCCGTCGATCACCAAGCCGCCGATGACGATGCCATGGCCGCTTAGGAACTTGGTCGCGGAATGGAACACCAGATCCGCGCCGAGATCGATGGGTTTGCACAGATAGGGCGTCGCGAAGGTCGAGTCGACGAGCAGGGGAAGGTCGGCGTCGTGGGCGACCGCCGCGACCGTGGGAACGTCGAGCACTTCGAGACCGGGATTGCCGAGGATTTCGCCGAAGACCAGGCGCGTGTTGTCGCGAATAGCCGCCTCGAATGCCGCTGGCGACCGCGGATCGACGAAGGTCGTTTCGATTCCGAAACGGGGCAGCGTGTATTGCAGCAGGTTGTGCGTGCCGCCGTAGAGCGACCGCGACGCCACGATGTGGTCGCCGGCGGAGCAGATGGTCGACACCGCCAGGTGCATGGCCGCCTGGCCGCTGGCGACGGCGATGGCGGCGACGCCGTGTTCGAGGGCGCTGATCCGCTCTTCGAGCACCGCGTTGGTGGGGTTCGACAAGCGCGAATAGACGTGCCCCGCACGCTCGATGTTGAACAGTCCGACGGCGAAATCGCTGTCCGGGAACACGAACGACGCCGACTGGTAGATCGGCGTCGCGCGGGCGCCCGTGGCGGCGTCCGGTCGCTGGCCGGCGTGCAGGGCAAGGGTGTCGAATCCGGTGGGGCGAGGGCCCCGGTGTTCGTCGTCGGCCATGCGTGAATCCTAACAGCCCGTCCGAGTTCACGGGGAATCCGGCCAGCTTGGGTTGCTGGAAAAACACCAATGCCCCAACTCGGGGCCGTGTCCCGTGCCTGAAACCGGGATGCCCGGTCGAACCGCGTTTCCGGTGGGCTACTGGAGTCGGACCTCGGCGGTGGGGCGCTCGACAGCGTAGGCGGCCGGTTCGGCGGAGCTTGGCGAATACAGGCTGTAGCCGACAAGGCCGATGATCAAAGTGAATCCCAAGGCCATCGTCCGGAACAGGACGTTGAACCTGGTCGAGAACTCCCGGTGCTGGGATTCCAGCTTGGCGTCGATGGCGTCGAACCGGGGTTTCAGCGCCTCGAACTTGGCCTCGATGGCGTCGAACCGGGGTTCCAGCGCTTGGAACTTGGCGTCGATGGCGTCGAACCGGGGTTCCAGCCCCTCGAACCGGGCTTCGAATTTCTGGTCCATCGCCTCGAACCGGGCCTCGAACTTGGCATCCATGGCCTCGATGGCTAGGCGCAAGGACTGGACGGCGTCGTCAAGGTCCCGCTTGGTCACCATGTTGTCGGCCAATTCGTCGCCGAGGGCACGAGCCATGCCTTCGGCCTGGGGATCGTCGAATCCGGCTGCCTTCAACCGATCTGCGAATCGCAGGGTGTCGATCACGGTCGGGTACATCGTCGTTACCGCGTCGGTCGAGCTTATCATGTGCTGGGTAGAACCCATCCTGCCCGATTCCCTTGGCGGATGCTGTGAGACATCGACCCGAACCAGTGTGCGAATTGGCTGAACTTGCGTTACTCGCCACACTCCCGGTTGCGCCCTTCGATCACTCCAAGAACCCGTTTTTGTGCTAAGGTGCACTTCCATCTTCCGGCATGGACGCTTAGACCGGGTCAAAGATGGGAACCACCCAATACATCTTCGTAACCGGCGGGGTCGTGTCCTCGCTCGGCAAGGGTATCGTCACGGCCTCCTTGGCGGCAGTCCTCGAAGCCCGGGGGCTCAGGGTCAACATCCTCAAGATGGACCCCTACATCAATGTCGACCCCGGCACGATGAGCCCGTTCCAGCACGGCGAGGTGTTCGTCACGGCGGATGGTGCCGAGACCGACCTCGACCTCGGCCACTACGAGCGGTTCATTAGCGGTGTGCGCATGTCGCAGTTGAACAACTTCACCACCGGCAGCGTCTACGACGAGGTCATCCGCAAGGAACGCCGCGGCGACTACGAGGGACGTACTGTCCAGGTCATTCCGCACATCACCGACGAAATCAAGCGCCGAATCCGGGCCGTGGGCGAAGGATTCGACATCGTCATCGTCGAGATTGGCGGCACGGTGGGTGACATCGAGTCGCAGCCGTTCCTCGAAGCCGCTCGGCAACTTCGCCTGGAGATCGGCGGCCGCAACACCATGTTCATCCACCTGACGCTGGTGCCGCGCCTTGCCACGGCGGGCGAGATCAAGACGAAACCGACCCAGCACTCCGTCAAGGAACTCCGTTCCATCGGCCTGCAGCCCGACGTGCTGATCTGCCGGTCCGAAGAGCCCCTGCCGCAAGCCGTCCGCGCCAAGATCGCGTTGTTCACTAACGTGGAGGAACCTGCGGTCATTTCGCTACAGGATGTGGCGATGTCCATCTACCAGGTGCCGGTGCTGCTCAACGAACAGTGCCTGGACGATCTGGTCGTGGAGAAGTTCCGACTGGAGTGCGCGGACGCGGACCTCTTGGAATGGCGGCGCGTCGTCGACGCGCTGAGTTCGCCGGCAAGGACCACCGAAATCGCCATCGTCGGCAAGTACCTGGATCTGCCGGACGCCTACAAGTCCCTGACGGAAGCCATCATCCACGCCGGGATCGAGAACCGTACCCGGGTAGACGTCCAATACGTCGATGCCGAACATCTCGAGCAGAACGGCTGCGATGTGCTTGCGCGAATGCACGCCATTCTCGTGCCGGGTGGATTCGGGCCACGCGGATTCGAAGGCAAGATACTGGCTGCGCGGTATGCCCGTGAGCACAACGTCCCCTACCTCGGCATCTGCTACGGTCTACACGCGGCGGTTATCGACTTCGCGCGTCACGTCGTCGGCCTTGAGAGCGCGCATTCGACCGAGATAAACCCGGAAACCAAGCACCCCGTCATCGGCCTGGTGTCCGAGTGGCATGACCTCACCGGCGAGACCCAGCAACGCAACGGCGACGAGGGTCTCGGCGGCACCATGCGACTCGGCGAACAGCGATGCCTTCTCGATGGGGCGAGCATTGCGCGTGCCCTTTATGGCGAGAAGGCCATCCTGGAGCGCCACCGGCACCGTTACGAGGTCAACAACACCTACGTCCCGTTCCTCGAGGAGCACGGCATGGCGGTGGCAGGACGCAGCGACTGCGACGACCTGGTCGAGATGATCGAACTGCCCGCCCACGACTGGTTCGTGGCATGCCAGTTCCACCCCGAGTTCAACTCGTCGCCCAGGGACGGGCATCCGCTGTTCAAGGGGTTCATCGAGGCGGCCAACCGGCATGCGGATCAGCCGCAGCCCACCGATATCGCGGCAGGCTAGCTGGATTCGCATAGACCGGGGAAGCCGGCAGAAACCGAATTCGAGACGGGTCGGACAGGGAAGAAGGAGTCCGGATTTGCAGCTTTGCGGTTTCGAGGTGGGGCTTGATCACCCGGTGTTCCTGATCGCCGGTCCCTGCGTGATCGAGTCGGAGGCACTCGCCATGGAGACCTCGGCGGAGCTCAAGGACATCGCCGAGAACGTGGGGGTGCCGTTCATCTACAAGAGTTCGTTCGACAAGGCCAACCGCTCGTCCCACGAGAGCTACCGGGGACCCGGAATCGAAGAGGGACTTCGGGTCCTCGACCGGGTACGTCGCGAAGTCGGAGTGCCGGTGCTCACCGACGTGCACGAAGACACGCCCCTCGACGAGGTGGCGGACGTGGTGTCGGTGTTGCAGACCCCCGCGTTCCTGTGCCGGCAGACCAATTTCATCCAGAACGTCTGCGCCAAGGGCTTGCCGGTCAACATCAAGAAAGGCCAGTTCCTTGCGCCAGCCGACATGCGTCACGTGGTCGCCAAGGCCCGGGCTACCGGCAACGAACGGATCATGGTCTGCGAGCGGGGCGCCAGTTTCGGCTACAACAACCTGGTGTCCGATATGCGCGCCCTAGCAATCATGCGCGACACGGACTGCCCCGTGGTATTCGATGCCACGCATTCGGTGCAGATGCCGGGCGGGCTGGGCGACAAGTCCGGCGGCCAGCGGGAGATGGTCCCCGTGTTGGCCCGGGCGGCCGTGGGAGCCGGGGTTGCGGGACTGTTCATGGAAACCCACCCCGAACCGGAACGTGCCCTCTCGGATGGCCCCAATGCATGGCCTACGCCAATGATGGAAGACCTGCTCCGGGAACTGGTCGAACTCGACGTCGTGGTGAAACGCCACGCGTTCCTCGAGGATGCCGTGCAGTCCTGGCGAGGGCACACCTCGGCATGAGCGTCATCGAGGAAATCCGGGCCCACGAGATGCTCGACTCCCGGGGCAACCCCACCGTCAGGGTCGACGTGCTGTTGGATACGGGCGCATCGGGTTCGGCCCTGGTGCCGTCCGGGGCGTCGACGGGTTCGCGGGAAGCCCGGGAAGTCCGGGACGGGGATCCTGCGCGGTATCGCGGCCGGGGCGTGCGCCGCGCGGTCGCGGCCGTGAACGGGGAGATCTCGACAGCGGTGCGGGACCTCGATGCCCGGGATCAGGAAACCCTGGATCGTTGTTTGATCGAGCTCGACGGCACGCCCGACAAGAGCCGGCTTGGTGCCAACGCCATCCTGGGCGTGTCTCTGGCCACAGCCAAAGCCGCGTCGGAGGCACTCTGCGTACCGTTGTACAACCACTTGCACGACCTCTACGGGGGCAATGCCCGGATGCGACTGCCGGTGCCCATGATGAACATCGTCAACGGAGGCGCACACGCCGACAACAACGTCGACATCCAGGAGTTCATGGTGATGCCCGTAGGGTCGGGTTCCTTCGGCGATGCGTTGCGTTGCGGGGTGGAAGTTTTCCACTCCCTCAAGGAAACCCTCAAGTCGAGGGGACTGGCCACGGCGGTGGGGGACGAAGGGGGCTTCGCACCGGATCTCGACTCCAATGCGGCGGCTTTGGCAGTGATCTCGGATGCGGTCGAATCGGCAGGCTACGAGGTGGGACGGGATGTATTCCTGGCGCTCGACTGCGCTGCCACGGAGTTCTACGAATCCGGCACCTATCGACTGGCCGGCGAAGGCCGATGTCTCGATACCGACGAATTCGCCGACTATCTCGGCGGACTCCTCGACGACTTCCCGATCATGTCCATCGAGGATCCCTTGGACGAGGACGACTGGTCGGGCTGGCGATCGTTGACGGCCCGATTCGGCCACCGCGTACAGTTGGTGGGCGACGATCTGTTCGTGACCGACCCCGCGACCCTTGGGCGGGGCATTCGCGACCGCGTGGCCAACGCGATTCTCGTGAAGCCGAACCAGATCGGCACCCTGACCGAGACCCTATCGGCCATTCGCACTGCGGCGGCTGCGGGCTACGGCACTGTGATATCGCATCGCTCGGGTGAGACGGAGGACACGACCATCGCCGACTTGGCTGTTGCAACCGGTGCCGGGCAGATCAAGACCGGTGCCTGCTCGCGGTCCGAGCGGGTCGCGAAATACAACCGGCTGCTGCTTATCGAGGCAATGCTTGGCGACGCCGCCGAGTACCGCGGTCGGGCCGAGTTGCCTGCTGGGGGTGCCGGGGAGTGAGTCTGCGCGCGCCCATGATCTTCGCGCTCTCCGGACTCGCCGTTTTGGCCGTGCTGCTGTTCCGGTTCTGGTTCAGCGAGTCCGGGTGGTTCGCGGTCCGGGATCTCGAAGCCAACGTCGAGGCGCAGACCCGGCAGACTGCGGCTCTCGCCCAACGCAACCGCGTCTTGGCGGCGGAGGTGATGACGATGAAGGAGGGCAACGAAATCGTCGAGTCTCGTGCCCGCACCGATCTGGGCATGGTGGCCGACGGAGAGACCTTCTACGTGGTGGTCGATCCGTCCGAACCGGACGTGCAGGTGCCATGAAGGACTTCAACCTGCAGGGCATCGGGATGACCTCGCGGCGCACCCGGGACCGCCTGGTGGGGCGTTTGCGCGACCAGGGCATCGCCGATGAGCGCGTACTCGACACCATCGCCGCAGTGCCCCGACACATCTTCGTCGACGAAGCGCTTGCGCATCGCGCCTACGAGGATTCGGCGCTTCCCATCGGCCACGGCCAGACAATCTCCCAGCCGTATCTCGTGGCAGCCATGACCGAGGCGATACTCTCGGGAGACGGTGGTGCGCCGTGCCGCGTCCTCGAGATCGGCACGGGTTCCGGGTACCAGACGGCGATCCTCGCGACCTTGGTCGAGCAGGTCTACACGGTGGAGCGCATCGGCGGACTTCTGCAACGCGCCCGGGAGCGGCTGCGGGCATTGGGGGTTCGCAACGTTCGCTTCAATCACGGCGACGGCAATCTCGGCTGGTCGGAACATTCGCCGTTCGATGCGGTGATGGTGACGGCGGGCGCCTCCCACATTCCCGATGCCGTGATGGATCAGATGGCGGACGGCGCCCATCTCGTCATTCCCGTCGGCAAGGGCGACGTGAAGGAACTCAAGCGCCTGCGTAAATCCGGCGATGCCTGGCGCCAGGAGACCCTCGACGAGGTCCGTTTCGTACCGCTGGTCCGGGGCATCGCACGATGAACGATTCCACCGTAACCGACCGTTCGCCGACCGGACATTCGCATCCGGGCGTGTTCGCGCGCGGTTTGGCCATGGGGATGGCGGAAGCGGTTCCGGGCGTCTCCGGCGGCACGATCGCCTTCGTCACCGGCATCTACGACGAACTGATCACCTCGATCGCGTCGTTTTCCCACACCTCCGCATCCACGTTGCTCCGCGATGGCTGGCTGGCGTTCGCGCGCCGGCACAACCTCGGTTTCCTGGCGGTTCTCGGGGCGGGAATGGCAGTGGGACTGCCGTTGACGCTGGTGCTTGTCGTGGGTCTTTTGGACTCCCACGGGGTGTACGTCACCGGGTTCTTTTTCGGGCTGATTGCCGCTGCGGTTGTCCACGTTGGTCTTCAGTCGAGTTGGCGATGGCTGGCGTCGCTGGGGCTCGTTGGTGCCGGCGCCGGCCTTTTGCTCGGTGCGGTGGTGGGCGCCTCGGCCGGTCAGCAGACGTCGATGATCTTCCTGGCCGGTGCGCTCGCCGCCACGGCTTGGATACTGCCGGGCCTTTCCGGTGCCTTCGTGTTGGTTGTCTTGGGGCTCTACGAGCCCATGGCCAATGCCCTCCTGGCCGTCGACCTGCCGGTCCTCGCGATCTTCGCCGCCGGTTTGGGGATCGGCGTAGTTTGTTTCTCCAAGCTTCTGGCCTGGTTGCTTGAACGGGCGCGGCCGGCGTTGCTCGCGCTGCTTACCGGACTGATGGCCGGCTCCCTGGCCCAGTTGTGGCCGTGGCGTGAGACCGCTAGCTCGGAGACCGTGGTGGTCGGGGTCGTCGCCGCGATGGCGGCCGGTGCACTTCTGGTCGGCGTCTTGGGCTTTGCATCGGCGCGGCAAGACGGATGAACGCCAGCTTGGTGAAGGCCGTTCGCATCGTCGGACTCTGCGCGGTGTTGCCCGTCGTGTTGGCGGCTTGTTTGGTGCATACGCCCGCACCGGTTTCGGAACGGTCGCTGGTCGAAGGACCAATGCCCGAGGTCTACACGGTGCAGAGGTACGACACGCTGTATTCCGTGGCCTGGCGCTACGAACTCGATGTCGTTGATCTGGCCGCCCGGAACGGGATCAAGGCTCCCTACGTCATAAAGACCGGGCAACGCATCGCCTTGACGGGGACGGGGCCGCCGCCGAAAGCCGCAGTTCCGCCCTCGAAACCCCCGCGCCCTGCCGAGCCGGCTGCAACCGACGGGCCCGTCGAAGCGGGCAATGCGACCGCCACTCCAAAGCCTGCGCCCGATGCCGTCTCGGTGCCCGTTGCGAAACCCCCAGTAACGCCCCAACCGGTCGCGAAGGCGCCCGCATCGCCCGAGACCACACCGCCTGTGCCGCCGCGTCCGACCGATCCCGCACCCGCCGAACCCGCTGTCGCCGATCCGACTCCTACGGCGACGGCCCAGCCGAATGCCCCACCGCCGGCTGAGCCGAAGGTTCCGGCGACGGTGACGGCGGGTGGGTGGCGTCGGCCGGTAGCCGCGAAACCCGTGCGCGGGTTCGGGGCCGGTTCCAAGGGTTTGGACTACTCTCTGCGCAAGGACACACCGATTCAGGCTGCTACGTCCGGCGTGGTGGTCTACGCTGGGCCGGGATTGGGTGGATTCCGTCACTTGGTGATCGTGAAGGCGAGCGAACGCCATCTCGTGGCCTATGGTGTCAACGTGCGGCCCAACGTGAAGGAAGGGGACACCGTTCGCCAAGGCGATGCCGTCGCCCGGGCCGGTTCGGGTGCGACGGGTGGCCAGTTCCACTTCGAGATCCGGGACAGTGGCAAGCCCATCGATCCCAATCCGCTGATCGGTGGCTAGCGCCCAAGTGGGCTGTGAAATCGTGCGTGGACGCCTCTGTTGGTGCGTCGCGTCCGTAGAGCGCTCGCCGGGCGATCCGGGACGAGAGGTCGCCCCATCGGCTATTTGAGCTTCGGTGCCGCATCGATGGTAACGATGACGTAGCACAGCGACGGAGGGGAACATCGCCCCATTCGATTCCGGCCGAGCCGTTGACCGATTCGGAGGACGGGTACCGTCTGATCGAACACCGCCCACTCGATCGAGTGTCGAGTTGCTTTCCCACCCTTCGACCGCAACGCCACGGCTTGTTGGGGGACTGGCACCGTGGACCAAGCGTGGAAAACGCACCACCGCTGGTGGCGGAGGCGCGGACGTGGCTGCTGGAGACGGGCTGGCGGCGGATCGGGTTGATCGATCCGGCGGAGGTGCCGGGCCGGTGGCGCCGGGGGGTCGCGATGGCCTAGGCGTGTTCGGGAGGGCACTGCGGTCGGAGAGGCCCAAACCGAATGGTCCTGCCGGCGAGTTCCGCAACCCGGAAACGCGTACCGGCCGGACACTGCGGTTTGAGTACCCGGGCGGCGCGAGTAGAATACCGCCTCTTTTTGTGTCCGGAACGTATTGATGACCTTCCTAGTCGGCGAGAACTGCATCAAGTGCAAGCTGACTGACTGCGTGGAAGTCTGTCCTGTGGACTGCTTCTACGAGGGTCCCAATATGCTGGTCATCCATCCGGACGAGTGCATCGATTGCGCACTGTGCGAACCCGAATGCCCAGTGGACGCCATTTTCAGCGAGGACGAGATTCCGGAAGGCCAGGAGGACTTCTTGGATATCAACGCGGAGCTCGCCGATATCTGGCCGAACATCAACGAGAAGAAGGACCCGCCAGACGACGAAGCCGAATGGCGCGAGGTGACGGGCAAGCGGAAGTACCTAGAAAGGTAGCCAGCCTGCGTCGTAGTTCAGCTCGCGTGGGGGCGGTACTCCTTCCGCAACGGACTCTATTCGAGCAACTCTTCGAGCTTCTCGTCGAGCTTGTGCCGGCGAAGGTCCTTCGCAATGATTGTCCGAGTTCGCGAGTCGACCAGGTAGTTGTTCGGCAGACCCTCGGTCCTGGCGTTGTAGGCGAGCGCAGCCTCGGTCTCCCTCTGGGCCACCACCATGCGGTCCCAGCGGTTTCGTTGGGATTCTTCGGTCTCGCCTTCTACAGGCGTGCGCAACTGGTCATATTCCGATTGTGCCGCTTCGTATTCGTCCGTGAGACGCCAGGAGTTGAAGACGGCGTCGTTGTAGTAACCGCCGGCAATGACCGAGTAGTCGCTGCGTATCATCTGCAATTCGAGACTCCCCGGCTCCAGGATGAAGTTGTTGCCCATCCTCACGGGACCCCAAACACCACCACCTGGGGCCACCGCATTGAGGACCGCAAAGGAGGCAGTTCGGGGCCGATCCACCGGGATCTCGATGCGGAATCTTGCGTCAGGACCGATCGACGCTTGCGCGATGACGCCCTGCGCTTCGAGGGGAGGCCTTTCGTCCGGCTTCGCCGTTTCCTTCCATTGCTCCAATCGGGTTTGATCCCACCTGCGTGCCGGATCGAACACCGTGAAGTCACCGTTGTCATACGGCGCGGCCGTCGTTCCTTCGAGCACCATCACCGATGCTTCTTCGGCTAGGACAAGCGACGACGCAAGCAGGGAAAGGGCCAATGTGAACACGCAATTCCGCGTGCCATGCTCATTACGCCTCATCGTGGAATCCTACGCGTTAGGCGGGTTTCGCCGACTCTACCACGTCCACTCTTGTACGGACGCGCGCGCGCCTATGGGCGCGATGGCCCCGCCCTACGGCTTCGATGAGCGGGGTGGCGTTCCCTTGGCCGTGGCGTCGCCGCTCGCGGTTTCCTTCAGTTCGTAAAGGGCGGCGAGGGCGTCGCGGGGCGACATCGAATCCGGATCGAGTTCGTCCAGTCGCTGCGCGATGGCCTCCTTTGTGGAATTCGTCTTATGCGCGGCACCGTCGGCATCGGTGCCTAGATCGTGGAAGAGGTCCATCTGGGCCGAAGCCCCGGTGTGGGCGTGTCGCGTCTCGAGATCGGTCAGTCGCCGTCTTGCGTCAGCGAGGACGGCACCTGGAACGCCGGCGAGCTTGGCGACCTCGATGCCGTAGCTCTGGCTTGCCGGCCCGTCGCGCACGCTGTGCAGGAAGACGACCTCGCCCTTGTGCTCGACCGCATCGAGGTGGACGTTCGCCGCGCCGTCGATTTCCGACGGCAGCGCGGTCAGCTCGAAGTAGTGGGTCGCGAACAGCGTGAAAGCACGGATGTGTCGGGCGATGTAGTCCGCAGTTGCCCAAGCCAGCGCAAGACCGTCGTAGGTACTGGTGCCGCGGCCGATCTCGTCGAGCAGCACCAGGCTGCGGGCCGTGGCGTTGTGCAGGATGTGGGCGGTTTCGCTCATCTCCACCATGAACGTGGACCGGCCCCGGGCAAGATCGTCGGAAGCGCCGATCCGCGTGAAGATCCGATCGATGGGGCCGATGGTCGCCGCCGTCGCGGGCACGAAGCTGCCCGTGTGTGCTAGCAGCGTGATCAATGCCGCTTGCCGCATGTAGGTGGACTTGCCGCCCATGTTCGGGCCGGTGACTATCAACAGCCGGCGCGAGTCGGAGAGCGACAGGTCGTTCGGTACGAAGGGTTCGGCGGATTCCGCTTCGACCACCGGGTGCCGGCCGCCTTCGATGACGAGCCCGGGATCCTCGGTCAGGACGGGCCTGGCGAGCCGGTGGCGGTCGGCGGCGATGGCGAATGCGTTGAGCACGTCGAGCCGGGCGACTTCACGGGCGGCGGCGCGCAGGCCGTCCAGACGGGTCTGGAGTTGCGTTATCAAGGCATCGAACAGGACCCGCTCGCGTCGCAACGCCTGCGCTTGGCTGGTCAGTGCTTCGTCCTCGAACCGCTTGAGTTCGGGCATGATGTAGCGCTCGGCGTTCTTGAGGGTCTGGCGGCGTACGTACTCCGGGGGCATCTCGGTCGCGACCGCGCGCCCCGCCTCGATGTAGTAGCCGTGCACGCGGTTGTAGCCGACCTTGAGATTCGCGATGCCGGTGCGCTGCCGTTCGCGGAATTCCAGCTCGGCGAGCCAATCCGCCGCGTTTTCCGTCAAGTCCTTCAGGCGATCCAATTCGCCGTCGTAGCCCCGGGCGAACACGCCACCGTCGCGAATGGTGGCGGGCGGATCATCGACCAGCGCGGCTTCGAGTTGGTCGTGTTCGGCGTCGAATGCCGGTAGGTTGCCGAAACGTTGCGAGAGATCCGGCTCCCCGAGATCGGCGACTTGACCGTCCAGGCCGGGCATTGAGGCGAGTGCCAGGCGCAGCCTGCCCAGGTCGCGGGGCGAGGCGTTGCCGAGGGCGATGCGGCTGGTGATCCGTTCCATGTCGCCGATGTCCGCGAGCACACCTGAGAAACCGGCCGCCGCCGCGCCGTCCCGGATCGCCGCCACGACCGCCTGGCGGTGGCCGAGCGCTTCGTGGTCCCTGACAGGGGCGTTCAGCCATGACTTCAAGAGCCTCGCTCCCATGGCCGTGGCCGTGTGGTTCATCACCGAGAACAGGGTGCCGGTGGACTCGCCGTCGAGACGGCGGTCGATCTCCAGGTTGCGCCGGGTCTGGGCATCCATGACCACGGTGTCCGTTTCGGCGACCCGGTTCAGCCGGTCGACGAATTCAAGATTCTGGCAGCGCGCCGCCTGTGCGTAGCGCAGTACAGCCGACGCTGCGCCGATAGCCGGGTCCGAAGGGTCGAGTCCGAACGCGCCAAGGTCGGCGATCCGGAAGTGATCGACGAGGTGTCGAAAGCCGAGTTCGTTGTCGAATTCCAGCGAATCGCGCGTCTGCTGGGGCGTTTCGCCGTCGATGTCGATCCGCTCCGGGACGAGTATCTCCGCCGGCCGCAGCCTGGCGAGCAGGGCGTCGAGTTCGGCGCGACCCGGTACCGCGCTGAACGAGAACTCCCCCGACGCTAAGTTCAACCACGCGACGGCGTATCCGGCGGGCGCGGGATTGACCCCGGCGAGCACGCTCTCCCGCTCCGGGGCGAGCAGGCCGTCCTCCGCCAGGGTGCCGGGCGTGACAATACGCTGCACCCGCCTTTCGACGGGGCCTCGGGACGTCGCGGGATCGCCGATCTGCTCGCAGATCGCGACGGCCTGGCCGGCCTCCACGAGCTTGCCGAGGTAGCCGTCGACGGCATGGAAAGGCACGCCTGCCATGGGGATGGGGCGCCCTGCGGACTGCCCGCGCGCGGTGAGCGTGATGTCGAGGAGTCCGGCAGCGCGCTTCGCGTCGTCGTAGAAGAGTTCGTAGAAGTCGCCCATCCGGTAGAACAGCAGGGTGTCCGGATACTGCGCCTTGATGCTCAAGTACTGCTGCATCATGGGCGTGTGCGCGGTGAGGTCCATGTCCCTGAGAGCGTAACCGTAGGGGACGGGCTTGTCCCGCTTCATGCGGATGCCCTTTTGTAGGTCGATGGCCCGTCTGCCTGTGCGATTTGGCTGAAATTTCGTGTTTCGGCTTGACGTCGTTACTGACCAAATATACAGTATCGGGCAAGACCTTGGTCCTCACTCGAAAACAGCTAGGAGACCCCCGTGACGGACATAGCCAAAGACAGGGAACGTGCCCTTACCGCCGCGCTTTCGCAGATCGAGCGGCAGTTCGGGAAAGGCTCGATGATGCGCCTTGGAGATCGCGAACTCGAGGCGGTGCCGTCGATCTCCACCGGGTCGTTGGGACTCGACATCTCGCTCGGCATCGGCGGATTGCCACGCGGTCGGGTGGTGGAGATCTACGGACCGGAGTCGTCGGGCAAGACCACGCTAACCCTCCAAGTGATCGCGGAGGCGCAGAAGCGCGGCGGCACCTGCGCCTTCATCGACGCGGAGCACGCGCTCGATCCCATCTATGCCGAGGCTCTCGGCGTGAATACGGACGACCTCCTGGTCTCGCAGCCCGACACGGGCGAGCAGGGCCTCGAGATCTGCGACATGCTGGTCCGGTCCGGGGCCGTGGATGCCGTGGTCGTGGACTCCGTCGCCGCACTGACCCCGAAGGCGGAAATCGAGGGCGAGATGGGCGACTCCCATGTGGGTCTCCAGGCCCGGCTGATGAGCCAGGCCCTGCGCAAGATGACCGGCAACATCAAGAACTCCAATACCCTGGTGATCTTCACGAACCAGATCCGCATGAAGATCGGCGTGATGTTCGGTTCGCCCGAGACCACCACCGGCGGCAACGCGCTCAAGTTCTATTCGTCCGTGCGTCTCGACATCCGCCGCATCGGCGCGATCAAGGACCGCGACGAGGTGATCGGCAACGAGACCCGGGTCAAGGTGGTGAAAAACAAGGTCGCGCCGCCGTTCCGCCAGACCGAGTTCCAGATCCTCTACGGCAAGGGCATCTACCGCAACGGCGAGATCATCGACTTGGGTGTCGAGCAGGGAATCATCGAGAAGTCCGGCGCCTGGTACAGCTACCAAGGCGAACGCATCGGTCAAGGCAAGAAGAACGCCGCCGAGTGGCTCGACGAGAACCCGGAAGCCCGGGACCGGGTCGAGGATCGCATTCGGTCGGAGTTGCTGCCCGGTCGTTCCCGCAGCAACCGGGCCGAGGCGACGGAGGAAGCTGCGGCTTCGGGTGGTGCCAGCGTTCACGAACTGAGAGGCGCCCGCCGGTAGTGTGCCGCTTCCAAATTGACGAGGCATCGAGTTGCACACGACACCATGATGTGAACCATGCCTATGTTCCTGTTTCCCGAGGCGGCACTTCTCGATTTGCCGGCGTCCGGTGGCTTTCGAGACGATGTGAGCATCGTCAGGTTAGTTCGGAATCGGAACGGTAGGTCGTGGAAGCGGTCGACGAACGTCGCGCGATCATCCGCGACGCGGCCGTTCGGCTACTGGCCCGGCGCGAACACTCGCGATTCGAGCTCGCTCGCAAGCTTGGTAGTCGCGGACATCCGAAAGACCTGATCGAAGAGATCGTCGGGGGTCTTACCCGTGACGGTCTGCAGTCCGATGATCGATTCGCCGAGGCCTTCGTCCGCTCGGCATTGGCGCGCGGACAAGGACCGTTGAAGATCAGGGCCGGACTGACCGAACGCCGCGTCGACAGCGACATCGCGTCGGCCTGCTTCGACCTCGACGCGGATGCGTGGAGCGAGCGTGCGGCAACCGCATTGCGCAAACGCTTCGGACCGGCACCGGTGGAGAACCGCGCGGATTGGGCGAGAAGAGCGCGATTTCTGTCGGGACGTGGGTTCACGTCCGATGTCGTCGCCAAGGTGCTCGGCTCGTTCGGAGAGGGCCCGTAGGGGACGCCCTTGTGGCGTCCCGTGCCGATTCACCCGGGCCGTTCTTGGCGCGGACAAGCCTCGTCCCTACGATCACGTTCACCAACGACTTGTTGGTATCCCATGGCGTTCGACGTGCAACCGTGGCGGGCGAACCCAAGTATACTTCCCGCCTTTTTTGGACCGGCCCAGGTCATGAAGACCGGCGAGATCCGCGCCGCCTATCTCGGCTTTTTCGAGCAACGAGGTCACCGTGTGGTGCCGTCGAGTTCGCTGGTGCCCGCCAACGATCCGACGCTGCTTTTCACGAATTCCGGAATGGTGCAGTTCAAGGACGCCCTGACCGGACGCGAGCAGTTGGACTACCAGCGTGCGGTCAGTTGCCAACGCTGCGTCCGGGCCGGCGGCAAGCACAACGATCTAGAGAACGTCGGCTACACCGCCCGGCATCAGACTCTCTTCGAGATGCTTGGCAATTTCTCCTTCGGCGACTATTTCAAGGAGGACGCCATCACCTGGGCGTGGGAGTTCGTCACCGACGTACTCGACCTGGCCAAGGACCGCCTATGGGTTACCGTCCATCCGAGCGACGACGAGGCCCGTGAGATCTGGACGCGAAAGATCGGGATGCCGACGGACCGGGTGATCGATCACGAGGATAATTTCTGGGCGATGGGCGACACCGGGCCCTGCGGACCGGACTCCGAACTCTTCTACGACTTGGGTCCTGAGGTGGCTGGCGGACCCCCGGGTTCGGCGGACGAAGACGGCGACCGGTACTCGGAGTTCTGGAATCTCGTCTTCCCCCAGTACGACCGCGCTGCCGACGGGACGTTGTCCCCCTTGGCGACGCCCGGCGTCGACACGGGCATGGGGCTCGAACGGGTCGCCGCCATCGTTCAGGGTGTTGCGAGCACGTACGAGAACGACCTGTTCAGGAAACTCGTCGTGCGCGCCGGGCGACTTGCGGGAATGAGCGACGAGGCGGCGATGCTCTCCAACCCCTCGCTGCGGGTGATTGCCGATCATGTGCGTGCGGCGACATTCCTCATCGGCGACGGCGTCCTGCCCGGCAACGAGGACCGGGCCTACGTGCTGCGGCGCATCGTTCGTCGCGGGCTGCGGCACGGGTACAAGCTCGATATCCGCGAACCGTTCTTCCACCGACTGGTGGCAACCGTCGTCGACCTCATGGGGGATGCGTACCCTGGCATCGCCGCAGCCGCAGACCGGATCACCGAGGCCGTCGCAAACGAGGAGCGGCGTTTCGCCGACACCCTGAGGTCGGGCATGGCGGTCCTCGACGGGGCGATTGCCAATCTCAAGGACCAGACGATCCCGGGCGGCATCGTATTCAAGCTCTACGACACCTATGGCTTTCCCGCCGATCTCACCGCGGATGTTGCCCGCGAACGAGGCCTGACCATCGACCAGGCCGGTTTCGACCAGGCCATGGACGCCCAGCGCGCACGTGGCCGGGCGGCTGCCGCACGCTTCAGCGCCAACCTGGAGCAGAGCATCCGCGTCGACTCCAAGGTGGCTTTCTCCGGCTATGCGGCTCTCGAAGGCACGGCCAACATCGTCGGCCTCTACGAGGGCGGCACCGAGGTCGATACGCTCAGGGAGGGCACGGGCGGCGTGGTCCTGTTGGACGAGACACCCTTCTACGCCGAGGCCGGCGGGCAAGTGGGCGACACGGGTGAGATTCGCGCCGAAGGCGGCGTTCGATTCGAGGTCGAGGACACGACGCGCGGCGGCGACCAGCACCTGCACCATGGTCGGGTCACCACCGGTGCCCTGCGGCGCGGAGACGCGGTCATCGCCGCCATCGACGGCGAGCGGCGCCAGGACATCGTGCTCAACCACTCCGCCACGCACCTGCTCCATGCCGCGTTGCGCGAGGTGCTCGGCAGCCACGTGGAACAGAAGGGTTCGCTCGTCGCCCCGGACCGGTTGCGTTTCGACTTTAGCCATCCCAAGCCGGTGGCCACGGACGAACTCGTGCGAATCGAGTCGCTGGTCAACGAGCGGATCCGAGCCAATACGGCAACACTCGTAGAGGTCATGGACTTCGACGAAGCCATCGACAAGGGAGCGATCGCGCTTTTCGGCGAGAAGTACGCCGATCGGGTGCGGGTACTCACCATGGGCGAGGGCTTCTCGGTGGAACTCTGCGGCGGAACGCATGTCGCGAGGTCCGGCGACGTCGGGGTCTTTCACATCATCTCGGAGGAAGGTGTCGCTGCGGGCGTGCGGCGCATGGAAGCCCTCACCGGTGCCTACGCGCTAGCTTGGTTCACCGATACAGAGCGCCGACTCGACGCGGTTGCAGCGACAGCGCGCAGCCAGCGAGGCGACGTCGACGACCGGGTGCGTCAGTTGGCCGAACGGGCACGGGCGCTCGAACGGGAAGTGGACGCCCTGAATGCCAAGCTGGCGGCCGGGCGCGGTGTGAATCTCGCCGAGCAGGCCGTGGAGATCAACGGCATTCGCGTTCTGGCCGCCACGGTGGACGGCGACCCGAAGTCCCTGCCGGCGACCATGGACGGCCTGCGCGACCGGCTGGGCGATGCCGTCGTGGTTCTGGCCCATGTGGGCGAGAAGGTCAGCCTCATCGCGGGCGTCAGCAAGAGCGTGTCGTCCAAGGTGACGGCCAACGACGCGGTTCGATTCGTGGCCGACCAGGTCGGCGCCCGGGGCGGCGGTCGCGCCGAGATGGCCCGGGCGGGCGGCGGCGACAGGCCGGAAAATCTCGACGCAGCACTCGCCTCCGTGGCCGACTGGGTACGCGGGCGTACCGCCTCGTCGTAGGCCGCATGTCTCGGTTGCTCGTACAGAAATTCGGCGGCACGTCGGTGCGCGACATCGAACGCGTCAATGCGGTGGCCGACCGTGTCGCGGCGAGCGTCCAGGGCGGTGACCGTGTCGTCGCGGTCGCCTCTGCCATGGCCGGCGAGACCGACCGCCTGGAGGGACTCGGCTTCGAGGTGGTTTCCCGTCCTCCGCCCAGGGAAATGGACGTTCTGCTCTCGGCCGGCGAACAGGTCTCCGTGGCTTTGCTCTCCATGGCGCTGATGAAACGCGGTTGCCCGGCCCGTTCGCGGCTCGCGTTGCAGATCGGCATCCGTACCGACGACAACCACACCAAGGCCCGCATCGAGCATATCGACGTGAAGGGTCTGAATGCCGACCTTGCAGACGGTGTGACCCCCGTTGTTGCCGGCTTCCAGGGGATTGCGCCGAACGGGGACATCACCACGTTCGGCCGCGGCGGCTCGGATACCACGGCCGTTGCGATCGCTGCCGCCATGGAGGCCGACGAATGCCAGATCTATACCGACGTCGAGGGGGTGTACACGGCTGACCCGAGCATCGTGGAGAACGCCCGGCGCCTGGATGCGATCACCTTCGAGGAGATGCTGGAACTTGCCAGTCTCGGTGCCAAGGTGTTGCACTCGCGTTCAGTCGAGTTCGTTGGCAAATACGGGGTGCCGCTCCGGGTCATGTCGAGCTTCGACGAGGGTCCCGGTACCCTCATCACAACCGAGGAGAACACCATGGAGCAACCACTCGTCTCCGGACTCGCGTACGCCCGCGACGAGGCCAAGTTGACGGTTCTCGGCGTGCCGGACGTGCCGGGGGTGGCGTCGAAAATCCTCGGTCCCATCGGCGCAGCTTCCATCGAAGTGGACATGATCGTCCAAAACACAGGTGCCGACGGCACCACCGATCTCACGTTCACCGTTCGTCGTGCCGACTACGAACGCGCTCGGGATGTCCTTGCCGGGATCAAGGGGGGCCTCGGCGCACGTGGGATCGAAGGCGACGACCGCATTGCCAAGGTGTCTGCCGTCGGCGTCGGCATGAAGTCCCACGCGGGCGTCGCGACCCGCATGTTCGACGCCCTGGCGGCGGAGAACATCAACATCCAGATGATTTCCACATCGGAGATCAGGATTTCGGTCGTCGTGGCGGAGCGCTACCTCGAACTGGCCGTACGTGCCATCCACGATGCGTTCGAGCTTGGCGACGCAATAGCTGTGGAGGACGACTGACCAAGGTTGTGGGTTGCCTGTGGAAAACGCCGGAACAGGGGG